>NZ_JAHZSO010000100.1:0-76016 GCF_028421345.1 Escherichia sp. S10b | reverse complement strand
ATGCCACAGATCGGCAACCATATTTACGCAACGCAGGTCGATGGCTGCGGATTGCGGATATTCTTCTTTGTCGATCCAGTTTTTGTTAATGGATAAATCCATCAATTTGTGGACATTTTCGTCGTCCCAGGTCTGGCAGAAAGTGGCCAGGTTCTGACGAGCGTTGCCATCAAGATATAATTCGTCATTGATAATCTGGAATGCGACATCGTCGCGCATTTCGTGCAGCGGAAAACGTTTTGATTCTGCGATAGTGGAAATAGACTTCGCACCAAAACGTGAATCGAGTAGTTCCGACCTTAAATCCGTTACTTGCTTCTTATCCATTTTAAACTCCTTAAAATGATTGGATCGCATTAAAAAAGTAGGATTTATCGATAAAGTAAGCAAGTGCAAAGGACTCGTGTTTAAATAACAAAATCCTAATGTTATTTATCGTGAGATATTACGCGAATAATATTTTTTCATTGAAAAACAATGCAATATGAAATTATTGGGTGGTGGTAAGGTGTTTTATGCTGTTATTTTTATGCGCATTCTGTGTCTCCTGAATTATCACGTAAAAATCAGACCTTAAAATATCACTATTAGTACTTGATTATTATTTTGAACGCATTTATAAAATTATTACATAAAAATAGCGAATATTGCTAAAATCCCCGCCAACGATGTGTTGACGGGGCTGTTATTATTTTGGCAATAATACTCCGGTATAAGTATTTACCGGATGAGAAAGATATTGTTTAACGGCAGTGTTAACATTCTCTACCGTCATTTGTTTCAACAATTGCTCCTGCTCAGTCCATGCTGCAGGATCGTCATATTGAATAAGACTATTTACAATAGTGTTCGCTAATTGTTGAACGCTACGCTGTTGGATATCGAGGCTGCGCTGAACGTTTTGCTGGTATTCATTCAGTTCTTGCTCACTGATCCCTTTAGCCAGACGCTTAACCATCACTTCATTCGCTAACGTTAACAGTTCATCATGTCGTTCTGGTTGACAAGTAAAAGCCAGCAAATGACTGATATCTTTGGCCTGAGGATCAACCGAGAGGCGAGAAGAAACGCTGTATGCTCCAGATGCCTGTTCACGAATATTAACACGTAGATCTTTTGCCAGTGCGACGTTAAAAGCATCGAGCGCCATACGCGTCGCCAGATTAACAGGTGTCCGGGAATCATAACGCTTCCACTGTGAAAACTGTGCCACAGGTTCATTTTGTTCTTTTACAGTAACCGATGCGTTGTCCGTCGCGCGAGTTAATGGTTTACCTGCGGCTAATGGCGAATCAGAGTGTTTGATTGATCCTAAGTAACGCGTAATTAACGCCACGAGTTTGTCTTCTGAGACATTACCGACAATGACAAACGTGATATCCGCTGGAGATGAAAACAACTGGCGATCGGCAGCCAGCGCATCTGCGGCAGTAAACTGTACAATCTGATTTTCTTGCAGTAATTTCGTGCGGTCATCAGCATAGCGCGTCTCATACATCTGCTGGGCGAATTTCTCCGCTGGACGCTGGTCGAGCGTTTTCAACGCCTGAATTTGAGCATTTTGTAGCGATGCCCAAATATTGTCGTTAATCGTGCTGTGGGTGATTCGCTGGTTAATCAACTGAAAACCAGGTTCAGGGTTATTAGTCCGCGCGCTAACGGAGAGCAACGTATTCATGCCACTGACTTTACTGCTCATGGTTACCGAATTTTCCGCACTCCAGCGTTTCAGGCTGGAAGAGGAGAGCTCACCAACGCCGCTTCCGCTTACTGCTTTATTTGCCAGCGCGATAAGTGATTTTTGCTGCGCAGGGAAACTTAAATCGCCTTTATTCGATACGGCAGTAATTTGTAGCTTTTGCTCTTCACCCGCGGATTTTGCCAGAATAACCCTGGCACCATTGGAAAGTGTTAATGATGTCAGATTCTCAGCCAGCGTTTCTTTGCTGCTAATTTCCGCCTGTGGGTCAGCGTCTACTGTTAACGATAAATTTCTGCCTGGGAAGATGTAAGCCGCCAGCTTTTTGTTGGCGTACTCTTTTTCCAGCGCCAGGATAGCCGCAGGAGACAATGCTTTTTTGGCGGCAAGCTCATTGTTTACCATTTGCTCCCAAAATGCGTCCTGGTTCTTTCTTAACTGCTGCCATTTTTCCGCCAGACTTTGCACGGTAATTTGCTGCCACAGACGTTTCGAAAGTTGATATGTCTCTTCCGGCGACAAGAACGGCGTATTATTTAATGAGCTGGATGCCAGGCGACTGGTCAGCATACGTAAATCACGTTCAGCTTGCTGATCAACCGCATTTTTCAGCCAGGTGAGGCGGGTAGATTTGACATCATCGAGTTCTTCAGCAGAAAAACCATGCTGATCAATGGTTGCCAACTCTGCCATTAATGCATTCGCAGCATCCTGCATATTATCGTCTCGTGCATTTACACGGAAAAACAGCGACTGATAATCGGGTGCAATTTTAACGCTGCGCGCAGTGCCGCCAGAAATAGTCTTCAACTCGCCCGACTGTATGCGTTCCTGCAGACGTTGATTGAACAGCTGAACTAACATGCTCCATTCAGCTTGTTCGATAAAGCTTTGCTCATCGTTCACTTGTACCATTGGCAGGCGATAATAGAGTGCGATGCCGTTCACCCGGTTTTCTTTATCATTAATGATATTAAAGCGCAGGTGGTTTTCGGCTTTTGTCGGCCAGACGCGATTTTCAGCTGCTTTGTTAGCCGGAAGCTTACTTAAATTATCCTTTATCAGCGCCAGCGCTTCTTTACTGTCGATATCGCCGACCACGATAAAGGTCATATTATTTGGTTGATACCAGCGTTGATAAAATTGGCGCAATTGTGCCGGTGTGACCGTGGCGACAGTATCCATCAGGCCGATAGGTTCACGGTCTAAATTACGGGTATTAGCCAGCAGGAAAGGGCGGCGCGCCTGAGAGGTGCGCCATTTCGCATCCTGATGGGCACGCCATTCCTCAGTAATTACGCCACGTTCAGCGTCTACTTCGAGTTTTTCAAAGGTTGCGGCATTACTCCATTCACTGAAGATTGCCATCACTTGTTGCAGATTTTGTTTCTGCGTAGTCGGCAAACTCACCTGATACACCGTTTCGTCATAGCTGGTATAGGCATTAACATCGCGACCAAAACGCAGGCCCATTGACTCAAATGTTTCGATGACTTTATTACCCGGCCATGTTTTTGTGCCGTTAAACATCATATGTTCTACAAAATGAGCCACGCCGCGCTCATTGTCTTCTTCCTGCAATGAACCGGTATGAATTTGCAGCCATAAATTTACCTGATCCTTTGGATGAGCATGCGGATAAATCATATATCGCAAGCCATTGCCCAGTTGCCCGGTAATTAACTTTTCATCCTGCGGTAAGGCGGCGGCAATCAGCCGCCCGGGGAGCAACAGAGTTGCCACTAACGTCAGTAAGAAACAGAGGTTTCTCATAATTATCTCCATGCGAAAACCGGGCGAATTTACCCGGTTAAGTAAAATCCGAACTATTAAAATTTCATGCTGACATCAAGCCAGAAAGTACGGCCACTGGCGTAGGTCGCCACACCGGTGTTCGTTGTATCAACAGCGGTTTTGCTATCCAGTACATTGAGAATATCGGCACTGATCGTCAGGTTTTGTTGTTTCAGAAATTGTGGCGTCCAGGACAAGCGGGTGTCCCAGGTCAGGCTGCTATCCAGTTTTTCGTCAACATACTGCTTGTAATCTGAATATTCGCTGATGTATTGCGCATTTGTCTTACCAAGGATAATGCGAGCTTTACGCGCTTCTTGCCAGGCCAGCGTATTCGCCCACACTAACCCGCTCGGTTGATGCGTGAAATCCATGTTTAAGGAGATCTTTAATGGGTTATTAAAATCTGCCACTGGAACGCTATCGTAAGAGACCAGATTACCGTTATAAACCACCTGGTTATCACCGGTATTGCTCTCCTCATAACCATTGTTTAACGACAAGTTGCCCTTGCTCTTGATATAGCTAAAGACAATTTGTGGGTTAATATCTACCTGGCGGATATGCAGGGGTTCGGCCAGTTCAAAACTGAGGCTGAACGAATGCGTTTTGGTTTTGCCATCGTTGTTATATTCAGTAATGGTGGTTTTAGTCGCGCTGTCGGTACGACTGCTTTTGCTGATTTGATCATGCGCTTCACGGTAAACATAGTTTGCGCGTGCAATAACGTTCTTACCGATTTTTTGCTGCAATCCCATTGCCAGTTCATCGTTATAAGGCGTTTTCAAATTCTGATAACGCGTCAGGGTTTTATTACCTGATACCGATTCCGTCCAGCTATTGCGGATATCACGTAATCCCATATCAAGAATATTCCCGCCATAGTAACGGTTATAACCGGCGGTAATCATTGAGGTTTGATTAGCAAAAATATCCCATTCCGTCATAAAGCGCGGGGAGATATTGTGGTTTGACAGATAGTTGTCATAGT
Organism: Escherichia sp. S10b; assembly: GCF_028421345.1. Classification (NCBI taxonomy): domain Bacteria; kingdom Pseudomonadati; phylum Pseudomonadota; class Gammaproteobacteria; order Enterobacterales; family Enterobacteriaceae; genus Escherichia; species Escherichia sp. S10b. The sequence continues at coordinate 71,532 of NZ_JAHZSO010000100.1, read as the reverse complement.
CGTAACGCACACCGGGCATTAACGACACATTCCGCCAGCTAATGTGATCCGCCATATACAGCGTGTAGTTGTCAATTCCCAGGCTGCCTTTACCTTTATGGTAAATGGTATGGTTAGTTTTCTTTCCTGCAGCATTAATCACATAGGATTCAGACTGGTTATGGCGTTCAGTCCACGCATCGGAATAGATGTATTCCGCGCCGAAGTAGGGTTGATGCGAAACATTACCCACGGCGAATTTTTGCCAGTCCAGGCGTGTTTTGAAGGTGTAATTATCTACAGCCTGGGAAATGTGTCCTAATCCGCCACGGGTGCAACGCCCTGTAATATCACCATATGTACATGAAAGTTCGGTGTACCAGATGTCATGATCGTGACGGGTATAATCACTAATATGATCCCAACCAACGGTGGTACGCAGTTTGGCCCATGCGAGCTGCGTATCCATATCCCATGCCAGACCGTAGGATTTATTACCCATTTCGCGATCAGACTGCGGGAAGGTGCTGGTATTATAATCACGGCTGGAGCCGGTATATTTTAAGGTTAAATCGTGGGTAAAGCGGTCGCTGGCAAACCAGGTAAATTTGCTCAATGCAGTATCGATAACGTTTTTATACTGTGCCCGACCGGCGACAATGCCGTCATTCGAAACATAATCCGCGCGGGTGATATCAGACTGGCGGCGCGATAAACCGGCGGTAACGCCGAAGTTATCAGCGAGTTCCTGATTAAACGACAAGGTATAAAAGTTCTTTTTAAAATCTGGGGAGTAATAAGTACTTCCTGAAGAGCCTTGTTTAAATGCGCTCTTGTTATTCTCATCGATATGCGATGTTAACCAGTCCGAACGCGTAGTGCGATAACCCAATTTAACCTTGCTATCATCAGCGTTGAAGCGTTTGATCTTTGCATCAATTACCCCGCCATTGAAGCGACCAAATTCAACCGGCACAAAACTGTCATAAAGCGTCACATTGTCCAGTAAGCTGACATCAAGATAATACCCCTGTGACATCCCGCTAATATTGGTTGCACTACTGGCATCGGACTCATTCGCTGGGTTCAGGTTATTAGTTGCACTAATACCGTCAATCAAATAGGCATTCTGGTAGGGCGACGCACCGTGAATAGAGATTTTCTCAGGGCGAATATCTCCCTGGTTCAACGAGGTACTTTGCGTTGAATCCATGCGTACCGCAGGGTTGGTTCTCAGCAGATCGCTGATATTGCCATTCCCGGTCGGTAAACGCTCGATGCTTTCACTGGTGTAATGCGTGTTGCCGTTTACGGGTACAGGGACAGGAGCATAGACCGTCATCTCTTCAAAAAAATGCATGTACATGTTTTTGTCATCGACGGCCTGCGCCACATCAGCGCCACATAAAATGACGCCAGGAATAAGAACTCGCTTCATTTATTTATATCTCCGTACAGCAGGGCTTTTATTGTTGTTATAAAACCGTGCTAATGTCACAAATATCATCAGCCAGGTTCCAGACACCGGGTTGATGTGTAACCATAATGACGCCGCTTGTGGGTAGTTTTTCACGCACTAAACGCAGTAAGCGTATAGCCTCTTGTTCCTCAAGATGAGAGGTAGTTTCGTCAAGAAATATCCATTTCGGACGTCGTAAAATTAATCGTGCCAGGGCGATACGTTGTTTTTCGCCGCTGGAAAGAATATCTCCCCAGCGATCGTGCTCATGAATACGCGCAGCCAATTTCCCCAGACCAACCTGATGCAGTACTTCGCTCAACGATTTATCGTCTACGGGCAGGGGAAGTGCTTTACAAATAATCTCTTTCAGTAAGCCGCTTTTGATTAACGGTGTTTGTGACACATACCAACTGTCAGCAGGAGAAGAAATATCACCTTTAAACCACGGCCAGCAGTGGGATAATGTTTTAAGCAGTGTGGTTTTTCCCGCACCAGAGTAGCCTTTCAGTAATAGCCATTTGCCTGGCGAAACATGAAAGTTCAAGTTCTCTAATATGATCTTATTATCAGGCGTACGAATACTCGCATTAGCCACTTGTACCGCATGTTGGCAATTTTTAGGCTTATTCGTAGGGCGCTGTTCAGTGAGTTGATGGAACTCATACAAGCGATCGATAACCGCAGCCAGCTCAGCAAGTTCGTCATATTTATAAATAAACCAGCTTAAATTGTTCGATACCAGCATAAATGCCTGGCGCGATTTCATTAGTCCGCCCAGATTGATCTGCCCGCTAATAAACTGCGGCAATAACAGAAAGTAGGGAAGAACGCTAAGCGAGCGCGAATAAATATTTTGCCAGTAATCAAGCCACCGCTGACGATTCATTAAACGATGCCAGTTCTCTTTAATGGTATGAAAATTGTCGCTCAACTCCTGGCGTTGTAGAGACTCAGCATTGCTTAGCGCAATCAGTTCTGCCTGCTTATTATGCTGCACAAGATTAGTTCGAAATGTCGCTTCGCTACGTTGTTTTTCCACATTAAGCGGACGAATACGCTTACCAACCTTATGGGTAAATAAAGTTCCACCGATCACAATGAGCACAACGGTATAGACCATATACCCCTGGATATTCCATTCTGTTCCACCAACAGTGAATGAGAGCGTACCCGCGCTTTGCCAAAGAATAACGGTAAAGGTGATCAGCATGCTAAGTGACTGGATGAAGCCAAATGAAAGACTGAGCGTTTTGCTGATTAGTAAGAGAATGTCTTCAGCGATACGTTGGTCAGGGTTATCTGTATTTTTATGCTCGCCGTAGATCTGCGTGAAGTAGTAGTTTTTATCTGCAAACCAGCGATTAAGGTAGTAATCTGTTAACCATTCGCGCCAGCGAATAGTCAGCAGTTTAATTAACCATGTTTTGTTCACGGATATTAATACAAAGATCCCCAGCAGGGCAGGGAACCAAAGGACAAGCTGCCAAAGCTTATCGGTTTCTTTCTGGCTTAGCGCATTGAAAAAATCATTATTCCAGTCGTTTAACCAGACCTGAATTTTAACCACGCCAAGGATCATGGCGAGGATAATAATGATTAACAGCACTGAAGTTTTATTATTCTTACGCAGCCAAAAGGGCTTCAACAGACAGAGATACTTTGCTATCAACATACAAAACGTAATGGGAATGGTTATCATTAGCGAAAATTGATTGTGCCATCCAATGATTATCTATGGCAATGATTTACTGATGAAATTTATTTAAGTATCATTTAACAATATGAAATATAAAGGAATATTTCATTTTCAGTGGTTATGGTTATGCTATTGATAATCAAGGATATTGCTAATGCCCTGATGCATACCACGTAAGCCAGGATTTTCGCAAGGGAAGATGATGATGACGAAACACCCGACAGGAATTTATGTCGGGTGCCTTGTTAAGGTCATAAGAAGGAGGCTAAGAATGGAGTTAAAAGAGAGCGTTATTAATTATTCTCCATTTGTTTTGCAACATCCATAATGTGGTAAAGCGGTACTCTGTTCTTAGCTAACTCCACCATGGCGTTCATATAAGGTACCATGGTTGAAAAAAGGATTTTATAACCTTCGCAAAAATAAGAAACAGTCTCATTGTTTACTTTAGTAATACGATGCTTAGGACAACCGCCATTGCAGATAGGTTTATATGCACATTTCAGACATTTCGCTGAAATCCGTTTTTTTTGCGCTGTCAGTTGTACACTGTTCATCGTTTTGAGTTCAGATTTATTAATGTTTCCAATTTTGTACTGTGGATAGACAAAATGGTCGCATTCATAAATATCTCCATTACTTTCAACAACCAGATTATCCTTGCAGGACTCCTGGAAAATACAACTGGTATGCCCATTCCCTAAAAAACGGCTGACAAAGCTTTCAAACTGACGGATGAAAATTTCACCCACATCGTTTTTAACCCATTGCATAAAAATGGTTGACATAAACTTGCCATAAGCCGTGGGAGGCACAGAAAAATCAATGATACGGAATGTGTTCTCACTATGACCACTGAAATCAATATTCGGCGTCCCGGTTTCGAGCAATTCGATAAATTGCATATGTTTACTTCCGATAGATTTTAAAAAATGATAAACCTCAAGAGGGTAATGGACATTAACGTTATTAATGACGGTTAACGTATTAAACTCAACTTGATATGATTTCAGACGCTCGATGGCTGCTATCACTTTTGCAAAAGTACCGTTACCTGAATTACTGCGTCTGTAACGGTCATGTAGCTCCTGGGGGCCATCGATCGAGATACCAACCAGAAACTCATGTTCTTTGAGAAAAGCACACCATTCATTATTCAATAAAATGCCATTCGTTTGTAATGCATTAAAAATACGTTTTTGGCCTGCATAGCGTTGTTGATAGTGAATAACTTTACGGAAAAAATCCAGGCCAGCCAGAGTGGGTTCACCGCCTTGCCAGGTAAAATAGACCTGATTGCCAGACGCTGCGATATATTGTTTGATGAACTCTTTCAGAGTGCTGTCATCCATCCATTTTTCATGAGTAAACTGCGACTCTTTTTCAAGGTAAAAACAGTAATCACATTTGAGATTACATTGAAAACTGGAGGGCTTGGCTGTAACGTGCATCGCTATCTCGCTCAATAAGGCGGCGGAAAATTCCGCCGCATGAAGGTTTAGTTATTTCGCTTCGCTTAGTGCTTTCTTGATATTGTTAAACTTCTCCTGATTTACTTCGCTAAGCGGTGGCTGGCTGCTGTCGATAAACTCTCTTACCACGCCTTGCATCTCTTTAACGACCTGCGGATTGGCGGCGGCAAGGTTATCTTTTTGCTGTAGATCCGTCAGTTTGTAGAGACCTAACTGATTGTTTTCTACTGTATAGACAAGCGAATAATCGTTATTTCTCACCGTATAAGAGAATTGGCTTAAGTCCTCAGTGTTGGGGTTATGCGGGTAATCGTCTGACTGATGGCGAACAAATTTGTGGTAATTATCCCAGAATGGAATATTTTCCTCGTCAAACCAGTGAGAATAAGAGGTTATCCAGGTCAGATTTTTATGTGGCTCGCCTTGTTTCTTATCTTGCAACCAGGGCAGCAAGGAAACGCCATCCAGCTTAAGGTCTTTTGGAATGCTGATATCGGCTGCATCAAGAGCTGTCGGGTAGAAATCCATTGCGGAAATCAGCTTGTCATAATTACCGGGTTGAAGTTTTCCTTTCCACCACATAAACATTGGGGTGTGAGTACCGCCAGGATAGGTCTGACTCTTATAGCCTTTTTGCGCCCCGTTCAGCGGCAGAGGACCATCGATAACCGCACCATTATCGGAGGTAAAGAGAATAATTGTATTGTCATACTGTCCGTTTTTCTTCAGTTGTTCGAGAATGCGTTTTACACCCTGATCAACAGAATAAACGGAAGCGTAGTAGTTATCTGCTGTTTGACTACCGGTATTAAATTGCTTCTGATATTGATCCGGTGCAGGATTATCATTTGGCAGGTGCGGAGCATTATAAGCCAGGTAAAGCATAAAAGGCTGGTCAAGTGTTTTGGCACGATCAACAACGCCAATTGCCTCATCGGTTAACTGATCGCTGATATAACCTTTTGCGGGGACACGTTCACGATTTTTGAACAGTGAAGGGGAGTTGTAATATGCCGTTCCTGCAGCGTGGAATCCCATAAAGTAATCAAAGCCACGGTTTTGAGGTTGCCATTCTTCCGCAGAAAATGTGGTGAAGTTGTCATGATAGTCACGCGTTTGTTTATCTTCCGGTACCGGCACATTACTGATTTTTGACAAGTGCCATTTACCTACTGCTGCAGTGTAATAACCATGATTCTGGAATAATTCAGGCAAGAAAGTTTCTGTTAGCGGAATACCATCCTGAGCATCGGTATTGGAATAGACACCAAAGCGGGCGGGAGCTCGACCGGTCATTATTGCGGCACGGGAGGGGCCGGAAACACCGTGTGCCACATAGCCGTTAGTAAACCGTACGCCTTCATCCATTAATGAAAGGAGCGTCGGCGTTGATTTTTGTGCAGCTTCAATGGCTTTATCTATCCCTATTTTGTAGGTATCGACAACTTCACGATTTTCCATTGTTTTTGGGTCAAAAGATCCCTTATCAAAAGGAAGTTGTCCATAACCAAGATCATCCATGGTTAGTACGATAATATTTGGCTTTCCTTTGGTACTGTATTCAGTCGGCGTAAAGTCTGAGAAAGCAACGTTTGTTTTGGTTGCTTTCAGCTTTACATCATCTGCCGCATGAGCAGCAAATGCAGCCATACCAGATGCCAGTATCAAAGATATCGAGGTACTTACGACACTTTTCTTTAATGCAGACTTCATAAATGTTCCTCTTCTTATTGTACTTAATTCCGAAGTAATTTTACGAAGAGAAATAAGTGGATGTAAGTGAAGTTAGTCACATAAAGAGATAGCAGATTTAGCTAAAAAAAGGGAAATAACAGTCCATAAAGCGTTGACATTACTTTCTGTTCTATTAAGTAATTTCTCGCCGATAAACAACTAATTTATTGATATTTAATAAATTATTGCATTTTACTGACAAAATGCCGAATTGAGATCATAAATAATCATGCAACAGGTTATGCAAGTGCATAAATATGTGATGGATGTCACTTATTTATTTCAATAAATATATCGCCTAAAAACAACGCGGGGCAGGGAATGGCTGCCCCATATAATTCTTACGTAGCGTGCGTGGTTGACTACTCGTTAGCAAATAATCAAATAGCTAAAGCACTCATCGTGTTGCCCGTATTCATACCCGTGTGACTTTGACAACGGTACTCCTTAGAAACTCTCTTCGGACTGTTGCCGAAATGTTTGCGGAACGCATAAATAAAATAAGATGTACTGGCATAACCACATTGTTCGGCAATTTTATTGACTGAACCTTCTACGCGTATCAAATTTTTTGCGTGCTGCATTCTGGCATCTAATAGAATCTGTGAGAATGTCGTTTGCTCTTGCTTTAGTTTTTTCTTCAACAGGCTTTCACTGATGTACAGGCAGTCACAAATATCTTTCAGCTTCCATGGGTGCGCCAGCTTCATGTTGACAATATTTCTCACTTTTCCGGAAACGGATAGCACACCGTTAGTTAATAGTGTAATGAAACCTTTGCATGCGGCAAAAATAGACAGGCAAGAAAAAAGCAAAAGTTCTGAAAAATTATGATGATTGCGTTCTTCCGAGTTGAGATAAGCAATCATTTCATTAAGCAATCCAGTCGGTACATTTGAAGCACGTAAAAACTTCGCAGGAACAGGCACCGTCACTGTCTGGATGTTAGTGCATTGTAGATATTTTTTAATGGTATTTTCAGTAAATCCGATCTCTTTAAAATGCCGCTCATAAGGTTCAAAATGCGTACGAACAGCGTTATCTACCATCAGGATCTCGCCGTCAGAGAAGGCGTAATCTTTATCTAAAATGTTAGCGTTGAAGGCATGATGAATAAATATAACAGAACAAACGAGCGACATTTTATCTCCTTAAAACAATAAAGTTTTTATCGATACTTTTTTAACATTTCATATTTATAATTTGCTGTTTATTTTCAGTCTTGCAAACTATTGATAATGAAATGTGTAAGATCTCTTGCAATGCGACCCATTTCTGAAATACCCAGCTGATCAATTGCCGAAAAAATGGCTATCAACGTAAGGGTCAGTAATAAGACAACCACAATTACAGACATGATTTCTTTATAGTTGTCTCTTTGCGTGATTTTGTTTTTCACTGTGGTCGCATACATTTCAAATATGTTTATTTAGCGGATAACGTTAAAAATCGTTAATCAGTATGCTTAATATAACAGGCTGGAGAAAAGAGGAAATAGGACTGGCACTTCAGTACTGAGCGGAGTTTCTTACAGCTGTAGGCAGAGGTTTATATCTTATAGTGTGTGGTTTAATTTAATCAATGTGAGCAAATTGCGCGATAATAGTCAATGAGAAATTCTTCTGCTGTGCGGATGACAGCAGAAGAAATGAGGAGGCGAATTAATTTGATGGTTCTAATTCAACCGGAATACTTTTATAACCAGGAATGCCACTTAATGGATCGTGGTTATCAAGAGTTAGCATGTGATTCGATTCTGGAAAATAGGTCACCAGTGAGCGGTCAGCCATAGGGTAAATGACCACTTTTAATCTATCCATGCGGCGTGAGCTGCGCTTACCGTCTGGCGTAAGCGCAATAAGATTAACTCTTTCGCCGTTTTTTACACGGCAAATTTTAGCTTGTTTAGCACTCATAAAGACCACATCTCGTTGACCGAATACCCCTCGATAGCGATCATCCATACCATAAATCGTCGTGTTGTACTGATCGTGGCTGCGTACTGTCGCCATGACCAGCTTACTGTTAAACGCTGAAGAGGGATCTTCTAACAGCCCTTTGCTGGTAATGAAATTAGCCTTACCTGACGGCGTCATCCAGCGCCTTTCAGCAGCTGCATTTATCAGGTGAAAACCACCGGGATGACGGATGCGCTGGTTATAGTCGGCGAACTCTGGCAGCACAGCTTCAATGTCATTGCGAATGCGATCATAATCTTCCACCAGATACTCCCAGGCTACCACGCTCTGGGGTAGTGTTGCCTGGGCGATTCCCGCGACCACAGCACACTCTGATTTCAGCATTACACCGGCGGGTTTTAACACGCCACGCGAGGCATGAATCATCGACATTGAATCCTCAACGGTTACCGCCTGCGCACCGCTTTTTTGCATATCAATCTCGCTACGCCCCAGAACCGGCAGAATATAGCTATGCCGTGCGGTCAGCAGATGAGAGCGGTTAAGCTTAGTGGCTACGTGTACCGCCAAATCTAATTGCGTTAACGGTACAGCGCTCGCTTCCCGATCTGGCATTGCCAGTGCAAAGTTGCCCCCCATGCAGATCAATGCTCGAGCCTGCCCCGTACATATTGCTTGCATGCTGGCAATTGCAGCATGTCCAGGTGCATGAGGTGGGGTGAAGCCATAGCGCTCACCCAGGCGAGCCAGAAACTCTGCAGACGGTTTCTCGGTGATACCGACGGTTCGGTCGCCCTGTACATTAGAGTGACCACGTAGTGGGCAGATACCCGCACCAGGCTTGCCAATGTTACCTTTCATCAACAGCAAATTGACCAGTTGCTGTACGTTCTGGGTACCATGTTCGTGCTGAGTGATCCCCATTCCGTAACAGATAATGGTGCGTTCGGCAGCGGCATATGCGTCAGCCAGTTCGGCGATTTGTGTCTGACTTAGTCCAGAAATACGTTCGATATCTTTCCACTCGGAATTGAGAACGTCACGGCGTAGCTCGTCAAAGCCGACGGTATGCGTTTGAATAAATTCGTCATCAAGCAATGAGGGCCGACCTGCGGCACTTGCAGCATCATCGCGCTCAATTAACAGGCGCATCATCCCCTTGAGCAACGCCATATCGCCACCAATGCGCACGTTGTAGTAGGCACTGGCCAACTGAGTCTCAGAGTTCGTCAGCATTTCAAACGGGTTTTGCGGTGCGGTAAATCGCTCCAGGCCACGTTCCTGTAGAGGATTGATGGCGATCATTTTCGCTCCCCGTTTCACTAAAGCGCGCAACGAAGTCAGCATGCGAGGGTGGTTTGTACCAGGGTTATGCCCAATGCAAATGACTAAATCGCACTTCTCAAAGTCTTCCAGCAACACAGTCCCTTTACCCACGCCGATACTCGCTGCCAAACCCACACTGGTCGGTTCATGGCACATGTTGGAGCAGTCGGGAAAGTTATTGCTCCCGTATTCACGGGCAAAAAGCTGATAAAGAAAGGCAGCTTCATTGGAAGTGCGGCCCGAAGTATAGAATTCAACCTGATTGGGATCACTATAGCTTTGAAGGCGTGCGCCAATTTCGTCGAAAGCTTGTTGCCAGCTTAATGGCTTGTAACAGTCGCTGACGGCATCATATTTCAAAGGCTGAGTGAGACGTCCCGCAGCCTCAAGCTCGTGATCTCCCCAGGTAAGTAATGATTGAACCGTATTCTCAGCAAAGAAAGAGGCATTTACCTGCTTATCCGTGACTTCCCAGGCGATTGCTTTTGCGCCGTTTTCACAAATGTCGAATGACGCACTGTGCTTAGGATCTGGCCATGCACAACCCGGACAGTCAAAGCCCTCTGGCTTATTCATGTCAAACATGGCAATAACATCCTGGCGTATATCCATCTGCTTACGTACTGCATTCGCTACGGATTTAACAGCACCCCAACCACCTGCAGCACCCTGGTAGGATTCAATTTTTTTCTTCATCTACTTATCCTGTGTGGAAATGAATTATTAGGATTTGTAATAGCGATGATGCACAGTACATACAAAGGGATTATCGCCAACATGGATATATAAGAGTAGGGGACTACTCTCTTTCTATTTTTAATCTATTATCGTTAAACAATAGATTAAATACGATAAGTTAAGCATCATCTCTCATAGTGTTTAAATTAACATATTTTTCAATATAAAAAATAAGACTCTGGCTTCAATTGTGCGCGGATTTTCTTACAGGTGTAGGATAATAGCCTTCACAAAATAATTATCCGCGCAATTTTCGTGAATGGAGCGCATAGACTAAGATCAAAATCACAATTATTCATAGATAAAAGTGACACCAATGACTGACTGGACGGTTCCGGCTGCAACCTTGTTTCCTGTTTGTCCATAGGTTGCGCTTAAACCCAGAGGTACTTTGCTTTTATTTACTGTCCCCAGGGAGACATTTTCTCCCGTAGCCAGTATTTTTCCATTACGCATCAGAGAGACACCCACTCCCGATGCTTTTGTTGCATCAGGTGCTGTGTTAGCAAACACTTGTCGGCTACTGTCAGTGGTGGCACCCGAAAGATAAAATGAGAGCTTTTGTTCGCTTGAGCAATATACGCCAAGGGGTATTTCTGCGCTTCCAGGAAAGTCCGGGAGATCCACAGTGACATTACGACTATCAACGGTGCAGCCGCCTGTTGGCATAACAACATTGTTATTTGAAATAATATTCCACGTAAAATTACGCGGATTTCCGCTTCCTAATGTTGCAATTTTATACATATGAATACGAGCAATGACTTCCCCCGCTTTTATGACAACTCCACCGGCCGCCCCAACTGGGGTAATATAGAGTTTTAACGGTAATGGCATCGGTGTCTTATCACCAATATCCAATACGTTGGTATTTGTCGTCAACGGGAAGGGGTAGGTCACATTATTCCAGTACAGCGATCCTTTATATGACTGTAGGGAGCCTGCGAAAGCTGAGCCTTGTACCAGGTTTATATGATCAGTGTCGTACCAGCCGCCGTAATCATTCCAGCAACTTATATGCTGAGACAAGTCTACAACCAGATTCTGGCCCGGCTGTATTACAGGGTCGAGATTAACATAAACAGAGGTTGTACCTGCTCCAATACTTGACCCGCCATCGACATTACAACTGAAGGCAAAAACTTTGCCTGCCATTAATAGAAGATAAATACCGAACAGGACCTTTATACTGATTGTTTTACCCATGATATATCCTAAGGTTAAAAATTGATTTAAAAAGAAGGCTAAGAAAATCGAATCGACGTTATTGCCAGGTGTAGATCACATTGATTAGCGCCTCGATCGTTCCCTGGCTTGCGTTTCCATTCACCGTGATAGCTCTTGCCTTAAGTGGAAACTGTGCATTACGAGTGATCTCATCAACAATAACCGTTTTGCTATCGCCATTTTTTAACGCAGCATCCTGGTCATCCCTCAGCTCTATCTGAATATTTTCGGCAGTACCTTCATTTTTGTAATAACCCGTATTGTCAGTTGAACCTGTCACGATTGCCGTCACTGCACTTGTTTCAACCGGACAATCGGTTAATGACAAAGTAATATTGTGCCAGCCAGATGCAGAACCAGGTTGTTGCAGATTGCGCGTATAAAGATCCCCGAGATTAACGTTAGCTTCTTTGGTTTGAATAGTGCAGGGTTTAGCGACTACCCGACCATTAACAGTGATAGTGACATCGGCGGCCTGGAGAGTTGCTGTGAATAACGCGCAAAACGTAGCTAACAGGAACCTCTTGTGAAGTCTTTTCATATCTGACTCTGATTATTGAAATTCAAGGGTAAAGGTTGCCGAAGCCCTCACCAGTCCCGGATTGACGGACTTCTGAGTTGACTTCAGACGAGCGGAGTAAGGCAAAATATTGTTCTGTTCTGGTACCAGTGGGATCCACTGCATCCCGGCATGAAGGTCATTCAGTTTCACCGGACGCATATTTGCGTCCAATATTTCTATACCCAAACCGGAGGCCGTATTGCTTCCTTCATCCAGTTTCAACAAAGTATTATTTTCTGCATCCTCAATACCGTTAAATGCAACCCGAACCCCCGTTGTCCCTTTGCTGCATTCACTTAACGTAATCTGAAAAGGGACGACTGGACTTGTGCTACCGGTCGTTGGAAATTGTCTGGCACTGTTTTTTTGGAGATCTACGGTAAAATTAAGCGAATCCGATGAGACTGTGCAGCCATAATCGAGGACGCGCCCGCTAATTTTAATAACGCTATCTGCGGATAAAGCAGAATAGGTGGTTAACCCCAGACATAAACCGAGGAAAATAATGTTATTGTATTTCATAATCTATTGTTCCTTAGCGACAGATTGCTGTCTGCTGGTTCAGTAAGGTACCAGGAGAAACTTCAGGAAGCTTGTACTCGACAATACAGTTTGAGTTTTTATCTTTGCCCCATGAAACCTGTAATTTCCCTGACTGTGGAAGTCCAGTCAGATAAACCTGACCGTTTTCTGCGACAATGCTGCCATTTTTATTCTCTCCGTGTGTGACAATTGCACCGAATGGAACGCTCTTATTACCGTACTTCAACGTCATTAATACTTTCCCGCCGATTTGTGCATTAAATGTTGCTCTGGCAATAGCACCGTGAGTTGGGATGACAGTGACCACGGTTTCATCCAGTTCAACATTATCTGCAAGGGAATTCGCGTTAAGAGCAACACGGTTTTCTCTATATTCTGTCGCAAATGGTAATATGGCATAGCCACGCCAGTCGGTATGAATTCCGGTCTGGTTCTCTATTTTGACATTATCAGCGCCAGGAGCCTTAACCAGAACCATTGTGTCGCCCAGCGGCTGTCCAAAGGTGATGCCATCAGCATGAGCAATAATCCCACCACTCATTCCGTAATAAATCTGGCTGCTGTCACCATTCCGACTGTAACCGACATTCGTATTACCGTAAGCTCCACGATAATTAAGAGAACTGTAACCACTGGTGCCAGACGATGTATTACCTCCGTGGGTGTTACCGACCTGAACGCTATAATTCAGGTTATTATCCGGCAGCAGAGTGCCATAAACCCCCGATAGATTGGTCATGCCGCCTTTCAAATCGTTTGACATACTGTAACTGGCGTTTGAATTACGAAATGCCGACTGACTGTCTGTACGCATCCAATGACTGAAGGGAACATTAAGCGTAAAAGCGAGTAAATGATCCCGATCGTTTTGCCATATATTATTGGAATAGCTGTAATTCAGCGAAGTCGTAATATCACCAAACGGCACATTTAATCCAAATGATATTTGCTGGTCGCTGCGTGACGTGTTCCAGTAACTTTGGCGACTGGCACTGAAAAATGTCGTACCGTAATTTCCAAGCTGCTGAGAGATGCTTATTTGTTCCTGACCACGCTTACTGTAGAACAGATTAAAATAATCAATAAATTGTGTCTGCTCATTGGTGTCTCCGGTAGGAGGCTTGACGGTGTAACCACTCATTCGACTGTAGGCACTGTCGGATAAGTTATAAAAACCTTGCGTAGAATAGCGATATCCTGCGACCTGGATATTGGTTCCTGTCTGGTAGAAGGATTTGCTGTAGACGGATTTAACCGATTGCCCGCTGTGACGGGTGCCATCTGCAAGTGTCGTATTGGCCTGCGTGATATCGAAAGAAAAGGCACCAAAAAGTCCTAAATCTTTACCAATACCAAGGTTGAAGGCCTGATAATCTTCTGCAATTTGCATTCCGCCATAAGGTGTCCAGTTTCCTTCCAGTCCATGCATCAAGCTACCTTGTATGAACTTGGGGGAGCTTTGCAGGTTATTTCCACTACGATATTCCCCCATGGCAAGCGCATAACGCGTATATCCAGCACGTTGGAGAACCGGAACAGACGAATAAGGAACATATAATGTCTGAATACTGCCGTCTGCCTCTTTTATGGTTACTTGCAGATCACCACCATTGGCGGCAGAGTTGATATCATCAATAGTAAAAGGGCCGGGTGGAACAGTAGTCTGATAAACATCGTATCCGTTCTGTTTTACACTCACTTGTGCGGTGCCACGGGCAATACCATGAATCACCGGAGCGAAACCATGTTGGCTATCGGGCAACATCGCTTCTGTTGAATTTATTTTGAGGCCACGAAAGTTTACACTATCAAAAATATCGCCATCGGTATAACTATCACCTACCGTTAACCGTGAGCGTAAGGGAATAATGTCACGTTCAGCCGACGTATTGATATGCTGCCATTTATTGCTGTTAGATGAATTGCTACTCCCACTGTTATAACTCCACGTTGAGTTATCGCGCAGTCGCCAACTACCAATGTTGATGCCACTCTGTAAATTCAAATATGCATAGTTGGATTTTCCTGCATTATGGTTACTACGATTATTAATGGAATTACCATTAAAACTATAATTTAGAAGCCCAGCATTTATTCCTTCTTCCCACAGTTCAGGAGAAACATAGCCGCGAGCCATTCTGCCAATATAAATTTGCGGAACGGAGAGTGACAAATGTTGCTGACCAACATCAAACTCAGTTGATGCGTCGGCCAAACGATCCTGAAGTGGTGTGCATGCGCTGTTGTCCGGCACATGTTTTTCTGCAGAATGTTCCTTATTGTCTAATAACGCAGATTTTTTTATGCCAAGACTGACAAGAAGGTCTGTACTCAGACATGGGATGAGATCTGCGTTATTATCATCTGCAATAAAAGTAATATCCCGACTAGTCATAAATTCGTCGTTCAAATAAATGTCGACCCGATATGTACCAGGTGGTGCCTCGCGTCCCTTAGTAAAGGCGGATAAATCGACAGATTCAGCAAGATCATTGCTTAAAAACCGTGGATTAAAATAATACTCTGCATCAACGGGAAAAACCGCAGTTGCTAAGCCAAGGGCAATGGTAAGCCGTGCAAAGCGTGGTAGTATTAACACCTGATGCATACGATATGCCTTAAATGCGGCACGAAAGGCTGTCATTATTAATTCCGATTGAGTTTATTATTAATTAAGTCACTGGCTTACTGCATGGTTGCCTTAATACGCGGAGTTAATGCACCGTAATCATTGATCGTCTGAAAACTGATATCCCCGGTTGCAGCATGCGGGATATCCACCGATACTTCACCTTTTGGCGGCACCATGGTGTTTGGGAGATTGCTATTTCCTGCTTTCATATTTGTTACGGTAATGAAGTAGGGCGTTGGATTAATAAGAGTGAGTTTGCTACCGCTGCGACGAAACCGAAGCATTGCTGGCGCTTCTTCAGGTGCCATTGCCAGGTTCGTGGGGCGATAAAACATTTTTATGCGGCTAATAATTGCCAGCTGTAATGTATTCTCATTCTTCTGGTCTTTTTCCATAGCAGGAATAGCTTTAACATTCACCCAGAACAGGCTTTCACGGTCGCCTGGTAACTGATGATTAGTAGCGTTGATTATCCGCAGCGTATTCTCTTTTTTACCTTGCATGGAAAAAAGCGGTGGGGTAATGACAAACTGGGTGTCTTTTTGGTCACCTGCATTTTCTATCCATGACTGAATGAGATAGACACTGGCAGGATCATTATTCGTGACAGGCAATAAAACCTGTTTCTGGTTTGCCGGATAAATTACCCGCGTCGCACCCAGTGCGACAGCTGCGTTGGCAACGGTGCTATGGCAAGCAAAGAGCAATAAAAGTAACACTGTCGCCATAAAGGAAATAGAGTAGGGGGTACGCGTAGTTTGCATCTGATGCATTCTCCATGTGTTAAGAGGATAAGCGGGAAAACCGTTACATCAGACAATCGATTAATGTTGCTAATACATTGGCGAGTCGCCGGGTTTCCAGACTTAATGCGTTTGTAATAAATGTTGGTTCTCTTTTAATAGGAAAACCTTGCTACAAAGTAAATATTTTAAATAACAGTAAGTTTAACTACTGTTGTTTATTGATAGTTTAGATATTATGTGATTTTTCATAGCGCTCCAAATACAAACCATTTCTCATTAAAAATGAGATGAATATTGGTAAATTGCTCGGGTGTGCGTAGCCATGCCACACACACCCTGTTTCAATTTCAGATGACGTATAGCCACCTTAAGATTGAATTATAGATATTGAACTTTGAAGGTCGCATCAGCGTTTGCAGTACCAGCTACGGACTGCCCGAGAGCAATATAACGAGCCTGGAATGGCAGTATATTCGTGCCATCAATCAAGTCGGTTTTAGCACTAAAAGTGGCCCCATCAAGTATTAATACCTCACCCGTACGGTCCAAAATTTGAATACCGACATTTTGGGCAGAGCCTGCCGCTGAACTCTGCAGCGCTAACGTATCGTCATTACTGGTGACAGTAGTACCCAGGAATGCAACAGCTGCATTACTGGAAACATTGGTATCACAATCATTCAGCTTGATATTGAAGCCAACGGCGGAGCTGAGGTCACCCGCTTTAGCCAGGCGAGAAGAACGAACCTGACCCAGCTCAACCGTTTGGTTCATTGATTCTGAATCAATTGCACAAGCGGCATTTACCACTTCACCTTTAAAATGAATAACACCGCCATTAACAGTGGTCGTTACTGATTCATCACCCTCGGCTGCGCTTACCGCAGCAGACGACATCGCCAACACAGAAACGACAATCATACCAACATGTTTGAGTTTCATAATTCTCCAAAATTTATATTTAAGTAGCTGAATAAAGAGGGTTAACAATTAAGTCATTCTGTTATTGCTTAAAAACAAGAATCATTCTTGATTGGTTGTTGCCCTGAGAATATAGTTTCCAGGGTTATTACATTTCACGAAGAACGATAATATCTTTAAATCACAAGGACACCTAATCACAACAAGTTTATTGTGCACTTGTTGAAGAGAGTATTTGCAAAAACATTTTATGTCGCTAAATAACATGACGATTTCATTATGCATGTTATTTATAAACCGTGACTAAACAGAATATTATTGCGAACAAGGGAAGTGTCAGGAAAGGTCAAGGGCTACCAATGGTTAATATGGCTATAAATCATTAGCTATGGTTAATGTTTGCTTGCTGAAACTAACACCGAATTGCTCTAAACAGATAAGTGCAGGGTTTATTAAAGCTGACCGACAGACTTTCTTAACCTGGTAATATCTCT
The DNA here is from genome assembly GCF_028421345.1 of Escherichia sp. S10b. Taxonomy (NCBI): domain Bacteria; kingdom Pseudomonadati; phylum Pseudomonadota; class Gammaproteobacteria; order Enterobacterales; family Enterobacteriaceae; genus Escherichia; species Escherichia sp. S10b. The sequence continues at coordinate 54,081 of NZ_JAHZSO010000100.1, read as the reverse complement.
CTTGGGTGACTCTCCAAACATCCGCGAATATTCCCGACTGAAATGGGATAGCTTTCGTAACCGACAGCATAGGCTGCTGTGGTGACATCGTAATGTTCATTCAGCATCGGTCGCCTGACTTCATTGAGACGTAGCCATTTCTGATACCGGAGTGGACTCATTCCCGCTTGATCCGTCCTTAAATAAGTAACAGCACCCTCTGGTGTTTTCGTATGCAGTGTCTATGCGACAGACACTGCGCTCTTAGCATGGGGCAGGGAATAACCAGGCTATTTCTCCATGCACAGGCCAATTATGAAAGAGGAGAGGCTTAAGTTCTTGAACCCTGAACGAATAACGACTACCAGAAAAGCACTTCGCATCACTCAGACATGATTTAACATAATATACATTATGCGCACCAGTATAAACCAAGGAAGAATCCAGTCGTTGGCGGTCATGATTGTCGTGCTCATTAACAACGACCACCCCATATCTCACTTACTACCGTATTCTCGGCTTAACCGTCCATGCAACCTCAACACATTGGTTTCAACTGCCGTCACCAAGTTCTCCGGAAAATCTGTCGGTAATGAAGTCTTCACGTTATCCAGTGCTGCCGGAATCATTCTGGCAAAGTCACTTAGGATTTCATGCATCTGCACTTCCGGGAATCTCAGCACCTTTGCTGTCGCCAAAAAATGTCGCGGATAAATTTTATCGATTGCCGTTTTTTTGCCTTTGGATGCGTTAAGCCCCATTGCCAGTTTGAGATCGCTGATGTGGATTCCCGTACCGCCAAGGACCGGAAATGCTGAAATGATGTCGTAAAATGGCGTGAGTCGATAACTGCCGCCAGCCTGAATAAATACGGAGAAGTTTTTTGCATGGCCATCCGTTGCGCCAATCAACCACTGGAAGACCTGGAATTTAATAAAATCATAACGATCGCGAAGCGCCTCGCTGGACCCCATCAAAAACGCCATGATCCGCGCGATGCCTGGGCCTCCATCTGATTCATATTTCACAGATGAAGGTAAACCGAATGTCTGACACATATCCTCCTGTGGCAAGCGAAGTAAAACCGTTCGCTCAGTATTCCAACGCCTGTCAAAACGTTCGACCGCTAACGCACGCACCCTTCCCGCTTTAATGATTTCTGCGTCCGGAACATTCAACCCAAGTTCTTTCGCCAGCAGCAGACAGTAATACTCATTATCAACGCTTTGGCTGAGATCGAGCGTCGCATTGGGCTGCCTGATTTCGCCAATCGGTAATTTAATGATGTGCGTCGTCGGCGTTATTCCTTTCGGAATGCACCAGTCATTGCCTATTCTAAGCAGCGCTGTCTTCTCCTGCGCGCCAGCAACCGAGATGCGAAAGTCATTTTCTTCTCTAATCATGCCCAGAGGGATATCTGCTTTATAAGCCGTTAATACTTCTTCAAGCCTGGCTTCAGTAAGCTTTTCCCATGCCATTATCGGGCGCGTTATGGTTTCATTTTCGGATAATAACGTTACGGCACCAACGCTGTCTCGCCCTATTTCTGACAATAAATCAAACGGTTGTCTGGATTTAGCATGATAACGTTTAACGATCCGGTCACGTACAATCGGGCTATCGGGTCACAGGTTATCGAAGAAGTTAAATACGGCATCTGAGGTGATATTCCCCCTCTGCAATGGCAGCGAAAGTGACAACGGTCTGGCATAACGGCTGGCTAACCACTCCGGTGCATACTTAAAGGTGTGCGCGCCGTTGGCTAACTTCGTTAACTCGCCTACCCGCTGGTTGTTCATCCAAGTGACAAGTTTAGGCATTACCACTCCAGATCTTGCTGTTCTGTTGATTCTGGCGAGGCATTTTTCGTGTCGCATAGTGTCATTGAGAGTTCAAGCGACTGTAAAATCTTAAAAAATGTCGTGAGCGTGGTATTGTCAGGGTTGTTTTCGAAATTGGAAATTGTCGCCTGCTTAATGCCAATTTTTTTCGCCAGCTCGCTCTGCGTCCAGCCATTTTGCTGGCGAACCAGTTTCATTGCATTCGCTAATTGCGTTGGGCTATAGATCTTCTGAAAGCTCATCATGTCATACGTCCACAGCAAATTTATCCGCTTAAGGGGATATTATCAGTTTTATCCTTTAGTGAGGATAAAGTCAATCTGGAAACACATCTTATCCGCTGTACGGGATAAATGCTGCGATATCCGCGATCGCGGATAAAAGGGAGGCTTTAAAGCCTTTGAAGTCGGCAATATTAAGCCGCATGCCATCTCGACATGCGGCTTATACGGTTTACCAGCTATATTTCACTCCCAGCATGCCCTGAGTATCGCTATAGCCTTTATCACCTAGTTGCACACCGACATTCCCCCACAGGCTAAGGTTGTTATTTACTTTCGCCTCAACCCCGGTACGTACTTCACCGAGATTACGCGCACCTTCACGGCCTACGGTTTGACCATTCATCTTCACGGCGTAGACTTTGCTGTTGTTGATCCAATTCGCTTCAATGTAAGGCTGGAACTCACGCTGTTTACCATCGTCACGCTGGTGATGGCTGTTCAGGTAGGTTTTCACCCCAAGTCGCGTTTGCACATTTCCGTCGCCTTCCGTTTCAATGCGCGTTCCGTCTTTCCGGGTATGGTCGGAATCTTTCACACCCATCCAGGTGATTTGCGCCTGTGGCTGGACGTACCAGGTATTCAGCGTCCCTTCGCTGCCGCTAAATGTTCCCGCTTCAAAGGTATACCCACCCTCAACAGAGGCCGTCACACCGCGAGAATCATAGTCGTCAGCAGAACGGTTATCGGAACTGACGCTGTTATCAAACCAGTTATACAGCGCCCAGCTGTCAACATAAGCGCCGGTCTTATTCGCATCGTTCTGATACCAGGTCGCGTACAGCCCAGCGCTGTAACCGCTGATGCGCCCATCCGATTTATAACCCACACGATTACTCTGAGTATTACTGTGCTGATTAGCGTAACCTGCCATCACGCCAAGATGCCAGCGATCCTGCGCGTTGCTACTCCACTGCGCCAAATCGCCGCCTAGCTGCAATACATAGCGGTTAGCCTGAGTATTTAGCTGACCGTCACCGGCCCTTGAACGTTCGTGCCCTCCGACATGACGCATCCACATACTGCTTGCCGACCCCTGAGAATGCAGTGAATCTGTATACTGCGGCTCACCCAGACGGTCGTGTAAACGATGGCTAAACAGCGAGTTGGCTGCGGCAATGTTGCTGATATAGCTTCCGGCCTCCGGGCGATAAACTGATGGGCCTTCCGGATCCACAACAGGGGGATTATTGATGGGATCGGGTGTATCCGCTGGCGTTACGCCGTCCCATTTACTGGTCAGATACCAGTTTTTCTCGTCATTCCCCTTCCCTTTAGCCAGCGTGTAGACGTAAGCCCCAGCTTCGACAGTTCCGGTGGTCAGCGCGAAGTTACCTGCAGAATTACCGCCAACCTCAATGAGTTCAATACCGTTGACCGTTTGTGCACCGACGCCGCCAATGTTATCAACCCGAACGCGAGTGTTCCCTTGGGTATCGCCTTTCACGTTCATTTTATCGGTGGGCGAATTATCGCCGCCCAGCGTCGCGTTGAACGTCATCAGGCCATTGTTTCCGGTATAGTTGCCGTTAACGGTCAGTACATTCCCCGGTTTCCCCCCTTCGCTATTCATTTGAACCGTGCCGCCATTCTCCAGGTTGCCGCCGATTGTGGTTTTAGCGACACGCAGTGTCCCCCCAGGCATAACGTTCACATCACCTGCAGTGGTGACATTTCCCGACATCACACCGCTGTTATGGATATTAATGTGTTGACTTGCCATATTAATGGCAGAGTCGGAACCGAAAGCAATTTCCCCCCCCACGATATCCGTCGTACCCTGATACGCCGCGGAATCGTTGTTAAGAGTCAGGATCCCGGTCCCCAGTTTTGTCACATCACCGCTACCGCTGATACTGTGCGTCATCGCCCAGCTACGCTCAGTGGAGATGGTGAGCAGGCCATTATTGATAACGGAAGCATCACCCAGGTTTTTCTGCTCGTTGACGCTGAGCGCGCTGCCTGTATCAATGTTGAATTGCCCCACAAAGCGGCTATTATCGCCATCCAGCTCTACATCTGTCCTGGCGGTTGCGCTCACGATACCCTTCCCGCTTATGCTATTACGCAGTTCGCCAGTCACGTTTTTTAGCGTTAACAGACCGTCATTGGCAATATTTCCTCTGCCTAACCCCTGAGTATTATCGAGGCTGACTTCCGCATTTGGGCTAATGCTGGTTAACGCATTGTAGCGTGCATTAAGCCCCTCGATAGCCAGCGTTCCCCCTGTAACATTCAGGTTTCCGCCACCTGTCAGTTCACCCTGACTGATCCCACCTTTATTTACCGTCAGCGCCCCCTCTTTGAACAAAACAGTCGAACCCATTTGCCCGGTGAATGTCTCTACCGTCTGCGTCGATCCATTAAGATCGACGATGGCCGCGTTGCTGATGTTCAGTTCCCGGGTGTTGCCAAGTGCACCATCCGCATCGGTACGTAATGTCCCCATCTGAACGTAGGTTGCCCCCTGATAGTCGTTCTGACCGTTGGAAAGCGAAACCTGTCGCACCGTATTGATTGCCAGATCCCCTTCACCACCGATTTTTGCCGACATATCGGCCGTTGCGCCATAGGCTCCGCCATGTTCGGCTAACGTCAGCTTTTGCCCACCATGGATGTTCAGCGCTTTCAGCCCATAGTTAACGTACAAACCATCACCTGGTGCGGTCGTGAGGCGGAATCCATGATCACCCTCGGCGACCACCGTTCCGTTTTGCGCAATGTGTAACGTTTTGTCCGCTTCCACCTCGTCGCCCTGTAAATCACGTAACGTTAATGAGCCACCCGACCCAATAACCGTTTGCGCCTTCACCAGTTGAACGCCGACATGGCTATCATCGTGTTCCAGCAAATTGAGCGTCGTCAGAGGGTTATTCGCCATGGGATCATTCCACGGTTTAGGCACGTCGATAAGCACGTCGCCCGTCCCGTTTACCTGATAGTTACGGCCTTTCCAGGTGTAGTCACCCGCGCCGACAACCAGCGTATCGACGCTGATATATCCCTCTGCAAGCGTCGCAGCAGGAATATCCGTATCGAAAATGAGCGTACCGCCATTCATGGCCAGTCCACCAATGGATTGCTCTCCCACTTTTACCGATGTGGTATTTTCACTGTCAGACTGCAACATCGCGTGAGTAAGCGCAGCGGTGTTGTCGCGTTCCAGAGTGAAGGTACTGTCTTTCAGTTGGGCAACACCGGCGAATTCAGTCCCTGTTGCATGGGTAAAGCCAAACATCTTGTCGTAGGATGACAGCTGCACTCGCATCAAGCCATCGCCTTTGAGCGCATTGGTCAGCGTGTAATCTCCTGCACTGTTCGTTGATGCGAGAATGTCGAGCGTACCGGGGCTTGCAATGGTGACTTCACTCGAACCCATGCCCGTTACCCCATCTGCCGTATGAGACGCAATGGTCAGGAGGCCGTCATTGACCAGCGTTTTACCGCTATAAGTATTCCCTGCATTGAACACCGTATGGCCTGCATCATGGATCACTTTTCCGTCTTTATCGTCACCTGTAATCAGCATATCGACCTGGTAGCCGGCATCACTGTTATTAGTATGATTAAAGACAAAAACACCTTCGCCAGAACCAAACTCTACTTTCGTCGCGTTGGTTATATACCCGGCATCTGCCGCCGCCTCACCGTGAGCTGCACCAATGTTTAGCGTTCCTACAGCAGGTTCAAAAACACCTAAATAAACTTCTCCACCTTCGACATTCAGCGTGCCGCTATTCGTCAGGGTTAACGTACCCGTACCAGATGTCCCTACGTACATATTGAATGTTTCAAGAAGAGAGTTCTGCCCATCCACCCTCACGACGCCCTTACTTTTGTCATTGAGAGCTATCTGTGTATCACGCGCTTTAACTATACCTCCGGTGGTAATATTCAGTTCACCCTTGCCTAATACACCGACCTGTAGCAATTGTGCGTTAGTAGATGATGTCTTTAAATTCCAGAGACTGTCCGTTGAAATATTAACTATCCCCTTACCGGAGGCATTTCCTCCGATAAATCCATAGCCCGTTGAATTAAGGGTGGCACCATTACTGACATTTACGATACCGCTACCAAAATTACCGACATTGATACCCACAGTATCGAACGATGATGTCGCATCCATCAGGTTCAGTGTGCCGATACCGCTTGCTTTATCGCCCAAAAAAGTAATATTTTGCGATACGAACTTACCGCCATCGCTAATATTGAGGTTTCCGACGCCCGCAACACCAATGGTGGTATAGACATTCTTATTGACCTCCCACATCCCCCCCGTGGTGATGCTGACATTCCCGACGCCGGTTTCTCCATAACCGAGTGAGCTTCCTCCGTTGCTGACAACAAGCCCTTCATTACTGATATTCATTTCGCCGTGGCCGTCATAACCAAGATTAGTTCCGAGATTAGTGATAACGGAGTTCTTATCCTTAACAGTAATGTTGCCTGTGCCTGTTTCTTTCATCCCCGCAGTGATAATTCCCGAATCTACTTTACCTTCACGCGAGACATTAAGTTCACCGTCGCCAGCATCACCGATATAGATATAGCGGAAAGCTTCGCCCGTTCCGAGGAAATTCCAATGCCCTTTATCGGTCACGTTGACGACACCGTGGGAACCGTCCTGAACGCCCACTAATGAATATTCTTTGTTATTAATTAGTCCATTATTGGAAATATTGAGTGTGCCATTACCGAAATATCCATTATAGAGTCTGCGTACCGTGATGACAGAGTCTTGATCCTGCACATTCAGGGTTCCGATACCGGTAGCATTGCCACCGATAATCGTGTTTTCAGCCGTAATCAGTCCACCCTCGCGAATAGTCGCTTCCCCCGTTCCTTGATTACCAATTTGAAATTCAATTGAGGAATCGTTATTTTTTATTAGCCACTCACCGCCCTTTTCAACGACAACCTGGCCATTACTGCCCGCCTGATAGCCTAAAATGGCGACTATTGAACTCGTGACGTAACCCTTATCCGTAATATTTAATGAGCCCGTACCGTAACTCCCTATTTCGAATAATTCGGTCGTCAGAACAGAGTCCTCTCCCTCAACATTGACCGTCCCGACGCCTCCTGTCGAGGAACCTAGTCTTAAATAGCCTCCATCAACGTGACCTTTCTGTTTAATATTCAGCGTCCCCGTTCCGGATTGACCCACATTTAAAGGCCTTGCATTATTTCCGCTATCATACAATCGCCAGGTGCCACCCAAAACATTAACGGTGCCCTCTGAGTCCTCATTAGCGCCAATGACGCTGGTAGTAATAGTGGTTAAGGAGGCATTACCGCCAGCCAAAATATTAAGCACTCCAGTGCCATACCAGCCAACCAGGTAGGCATCATAAGCAACATCAGTATCAATATTGGTAATCTGATCATTATCAACTTCCAGACTTGCACCAGACGCTGAACCGCTTAGTGCCAGCAAAACACCCAGCGTCAATCTACTGAATTTCGTTGTCAGTCCAGAGGATTTACGCAAATTAACCGTCGATGTTTTACCTGCCCTGCGAGTTAATTCCGAGCAGGCCTGAAATACCTGTAGATTGCAATTCCATATCACGCGATAGATTCTATTCATATAAACGCTCCATATACAAAAAATACAGCCACGAAAGAGATGAGTCGTCAGACATTAAAAATGAAACTTATTAAATTGTCAGAGGTCTGTATTGAGTGTTAGTTGGAGGTGGGAAGGTGTCAATTTGGCTAATTTGCTAATGCTTTCGAATTGATAGATTAAAAATTGCATAGTTCTTATTTTATTTAAAAATGAACTATGAGTTATTGTTGCTTAATAAGAAAACTGTTTCTTTCAATAGGAAAATTATCATCATCATATTTAACAAAGAATAGCACTAATTGCTAAAAATCGAAGTTTATTAAACCCCTTTTGCATCCATTAATGTCTTTAGGAATATTAGCTATAAAATAAGGGTTATGCTTAATGCTTTAAGAAAAATAGCAATTTTCCCTTGAATATAGTACTGGTGATGGAACGATGAATCTGCAAGCTGGCATTTAACAAGCCAGCTCTAAAAGAAGGGAAATAAGAAAAACTATACTCAAAAACTAACAGCCACGGTCATCATGATGTGGCTGTCAATGAAACTATAACCCAGGCGCTTTCCATAACGACGTCGTCAGTCCATGATCAACCAGCCCCAGCTGATCCTGATAAACTGCCTGCCACTTATCGCGTGAATCCTGATAAAGTTCATGCTTTTCCGGGTCTGGTGTGTGCGTCCGTTCCCAGCGAACCAGGCGTTCTCCGGTTTCTGCCATTGATGAAAAAATTCCGGCACCGACGCCAGCTGCAATGGCACATCCTAATGCGGTGGCTTCTTTGACTACCGGAATATTGACGGGTAATCCCGAGACATCAGCGAGAATTTGACTCCATAATTTCCCTTTTGAACCTCCGCCTGCAAAGACTAACGATGAAGGATGAATATTCGAGAAATCAGCAATTTGCTGCAAGTTACACGCTGATACAATCGCCGCATTTTCTTCCAGCGCACGGAACAATGTCGCTTTGTTACATTTATCCGGGTCAATGGACAAGTTAATAAAGGAAGGCGCAGCGTGATACCAGGTTTTAAAGCGCATTCTGTCGGAGAAGATCGGCATTACGCCCCACGACCCAGGCGGCACCCGACTGGCCATCTCTTCCAGCAGCGTATAGGTGTCGATGCCTAAACGTTCGGCAATCAGTTTTTCTTCGGCACAGAAAGCATCGCGGAACCAGCGCATGGTGAGTCCGGTAAAAAAGCTTATAGATTCAGCTTGTACCATGCCAGGAATAACATGAGGATTAACGCGCACGTTCATTTCTGGGTCTGTCACCGGCGCGCCTAAATTTACAACTTGCTGCCAGAATGTGCCGCCAAGAACCGCGGTTTGTGCCGGACGCACAACGCCTAACCCAAGGCAACCAAGCTGCACGTCGCCTCCTCCAACGACCACCGGAGTGCCCGCCTTCAGACCGCAGAGTTCCGCCGCTTGTGAACTTACCACGCCCAGCAATGTGCCGGTTTCTTTGACAGGAGAAAGAATATCGGCACGTAGGCCAGCCATATCCAGCAATGCAGGTTTCCAGTCACGGGTGGTTAGATCAAGAAGTCCCGTGGTGCCAGCGTTAGAGGGATCCACCGCCAGTTCGCCGCTGAGCATATAGGCCAGCCAGTCGCTGATCATGGTGATGGTTGATGCCTGACGGTAAATATCGGAACGATGGTGCGCCAGCCAAAGTAATCTGGGGATGGCACTTAAAGCCAGTGTTTGTCCGGTCGCGCGATAAACTTCGTTTTCAAAGGTATTGTTGTGCAGTTCTTTAAGTTCGCTAACTTCGCGTGCCGCTCTGGCATCCACATTGGCGCAGGCCCAGATCGGGGCTCCTTCATTATTATATAAAACAATGCCTTCACGCATCGAACATGCCGAAACGGCAGCGATATACTCCGGGGCTATGCCGGCGTTGTGCAGCGCCTGGCGCATACACTCACACGCCAGTTGCCAGTTTTTGTTGAGATCAAATTCCATAGAACCAGGAACGTCCGGTACTGCCAGATGCCGCCACTCCGCCTGTCCCACTGCTATTTGATTGCCTTCCAGGTCGAATATCACAGCCCGAATACTTCCGGTGCCTGCATCCAGCGCCATCAGGTAGTACTTTGATTCTGAAGGGGTAAAGAGTCGAGCCATTAGATTATCCTCGGCTTATGCGTTCTGTCTGTTCCTCTATACGTTCTCCATCATTCCCGGTAATAAGGTCATGCAAATTTAACTACGTAAAATCGCCGCTGCTGTGTCCTGATCGGTAACCAGTGCGTTGATATAACCGCCTTTCATTGCAGCGGCAATTGCTTCGGCTTTATTTTCTCCCCCTGCCACGCCAACCCGGACGGGTATGGTCTTCAGCGCGCTTAAAGGTAAGCCAATCAGTTCGTTATGTATTTTGATATCCGTGACAACGTCACCTTTTGCATCAAAAAAGTAGCCTAAAATGTCGCCAACCGCCCCTTTTCGGCCAATCATTAACTGTTCGCCCTGGCTGATATAACCGGAGCGAATGATCGTCGCGTCGTCTTGTTGACTCACGGCCCCAATGCCGACAATCGCCACATCCGCTGCTTGCGCGGCTAACAGAACATCTTTGACGCAATTTTCATTTTTTAGCGTACGGGCAATGTCAGCGGAGGATGCCCGCAACGGAGCCGGAATAATATTCACACTGCACGCCGCGTTAAGCTGTCCGATACCCGTCATATAAGAACCGACGCCACCGGAGAGCGTGACCAGGCGAATTTGCTGTGACGAAATAAAACCACTTAAGCGTTGCAGCGTATTCATGGTTGCCTCGCCAAAACCAATCGCCAGCATCTGTTGTGGTTGAAGTAAACTCATCAACATATGCGCCGCGCCTATCCCTAGTCGCCCGCCGACATCAGCATCCGCAAGCCCAGGGATCACCCGGACATGTTGCAGCGAAAACTGACGACGTAATTGAGTTTCATATTCCAGACAGCCTTCAAAGCGAGAATTAATCTGTACGCGAATAATGCCGGACTGATGCCCTTTCTCCAGCAATCGCGATACTTTCAAACGTGTCAGGCCGAGACGATCGCTGATCTCACTCTGGGTCAGCCCGTCGTGGTAGTAAAACCACGCGATCCGCGCGACCTGTTCTTCTTCACACATTCCCTGTTCTGAAATTACCGAATCGTTGATTGTCATAATTCATTCTTCACTTTGAACATATTTAAATCTTTAATGCAATTGTTCAGTTCTTGCGCATTTATATCTGTGATGGCAACCACAGTTTGACTCTACGAGCATGAGCAAACGCAACCGTGAAAATCAAAATAGCATAAATTGTGATCTATTCGTCGGAAATATGTGCAATGCCCACCTAAGGTTATGAACAAATTAAAAGCAGAAATACATTTGTTCAAAACTCACCTGCAAAACTGAACGGGGGAAATATGCAAACGAGTGATACCCGCGCGTTACCGCTACTTTGCGCCCGCTCGGTTTATAAACAGTATTCAGGGGTCAATGTCCTGAAAGGCATCGATTTTACGTTGCATCAGGGGGAGGTCCACGCCCTGCTCGGCGGCAATGGTGCCGGTAAATCGACGTTAATGAAGATTATTGCCGGTATTACCCCTGCTGATAGCGGTACGCTGGAGATTGGGGGCAACAACTACGTCAGATTAACGCCAGTTCATGCTCATCAGCTGGGTATTTATCTCGTTCCCCAGGAACCGCTGCTTTTCCCAAGCCTGTCGATAAAAGAAAACATCCTGTTTGGGCTGGCAAAAAAACAGCTCTCCATGCAGAAAATGAAGAACTTGCTGGCGGCGCTGGGCTGCCAGTTTGATCTGCATAGTCTGGCAGGATCGCTGGATGTCGCCGATCGCCAAATGGTGGAAATCCTCCGCGGGCTGATGCGCGACTCGCGGATTCTGATCCTCGATGAACCTACCGCCTCGCTTACCCCTGCGGAAACCGAACGCTTGTTTAGTCGCTTGCAAGAGCTGCTTGCTACTGGCGTGGGTATTGTTTTTATCTCGCATAAGCTGCCGGAAATTCGCCAGATTGCCGATCGAATTAGCGTGATGCGCGATGGAACCATCGCCTTAAGCGGCAAAACCAGCGAACTGTCTACCGACGACATTATTCAGGCCATCACGCCAGTGGTACGGGAAAAATCGCTCTCTGCCAGACAAAAATTATGGCTGGAGTTACCTGGTAACCGCCCACAACATGCCGCCGGAACGCCGGTGCTGACACTGGAAAATCTGACTGGCGAAGGTTTCAGGAATGTCAGCCTGACGCTCAATGCCGGAGAAATTCTGGGCCTGGCTGGGCTGGTGGGAGCCGGACGCACAGAACTGGCCGAGACGCTCTATGGTCTGCGTACTTTGCGTGGCGGACGCATTATGCTGAATGGTAAAGAGATCAATAAATTAACCACTGGAGAACGTTTACTGCGCGGTCTGGTTTATCTGCCGGAAGATCGCCAGTCATCCGGACTGAATCTCGATGCTTCGCTGGCCTGGAACGTCTGCGCCCTTACTCATAACCTTCGTGGATTCTGGGCGAAAACCGCGAAAGATAATGCCACCCTGGAACGTTATCGTCGGGCGCTGAATATTAAATTTAACCAACCGGAACAAGCTGCACGGACATTATCCGGTGGCAACCAGCAAAAAATCCTCATTGCCAAATGCCTGGAAGCTTCGCCGCAAGCATTGATTGTCGATGAGCCGACGCGCGGCGTGGATGTCTCGGCCCGTAATGATATCTACCAGCTGTTGCGCAGCATCGCCGCACAGAATGTGGCTGTGCTGCTTATCTCCTCTGATATGGAAGAGATCGAACTGATGGCAGATCGTGTGTATGTGATGCATCAGGGCGAAATTACCCACTCTGCACTGACCGGGCGCGATATTAATGTCGAGACTATTATGCGCGTTGCCTTCGGCGATAGTCAGCGTCAGGAGGCATCATGCTGAAGTTTATTCAGAACAACCGTGAAATCACGGCATTGCTGGCGGTGGTGCTGCTGTTTGTATTCCCCGGTTTTCTCGACCGCCAGTATTTAAGTGTGCAAACGCTGACCATGGTTTATAGCAGCGCGCAAATCCTGATCCTGCTGGCAATGGGCGCGACGCTGGTAATGCTTACGCGCAATATTGATGTTTCAGTGGGTTCGATTACCGGAATGTGCGCGGTGCTGTTGGGGATGTTACTGAACGCAGGATATTCACTACCTGTTGCCTGTGTCGCGACTTTACTGCTTGGTTTGCTCGCGGGATTTTTCAACGGTGTCCTGGTCGCGTGGCTAAAGATCCCTGCCATTGTTGCCACCCTTGGCACGTTAGGGTTGTACAGAGGCATCATGTTGCTGTGGACTGGCGGCAAATGGATTGAAGGGTTACCCGCCGAACTGAAACAGCTCTCCGCACCGCTGCTGTTTGGCGTTTCCGCGATTGGTTGGTTGACGATAATTCTGGTGGCATTTATGGCCTGGCTGCTGGCAAAGACGGCGTTTGGACGCAGTTTTTATGCCACGGGCGATAATTTACAGGGCGCTCGTCAACTGGGTGTTCGTACGGAAGCCATTCGCATTGTGGCATTTTCGTTGAACGGCTGCATGGCGGCACTGGCGGGAATTGTGTTTGCTTCGCAGATTGGTTTTATCCCCAACCAGACCGGTACCGGGCTGGAGATGAAAGCAATTGCAGCCTGCGTGCTGGGCGGCATTAGTTTGCTCGGCGGTTCCGGTGCGATCATTGGTGCGGTACTCGGCGCATGGTTCCTGACGCAGATCGATAGCGTACTGGTGCTGTTGCGCATTCCGGCATGGTGGAACGATTTTATCGCGGGCCTCGTGCTGCTGGCGGTGCTGGTGTTTGATGGACGCCTGCGTTGTGCGCTGGAACGTAATCTACGGCGGCAAAAATATGCCCGCTTTATGACGCCACCGCCATCCGTTAAACCCGCTTCGTCAGGTAAAAATCGGGAGGCCGCATAATGCGTATTCGCTACGGTTGGGAACTGGCTCTTGCCGCACTGCTCGTTATTGAGATTGTCGCATTTGGTGCAATTAACCCGCGGATGTTAGATCTCAATATGTTGCTGTTCAGCACCAGTGACTTTATCTGCATTGGCATTGTCGCCCTACCGCTGACGATGGTGATTGTCAGTGGCGGGATCGATATTTCGTTTGGTTCGACCATCGGCCTCTGCGCCATTGCATTGGGCGTACTGTTTCAAAGTGGTGTGCCGATGCCGCTGGCGATACTCCTGACCTTACTGCTCGGCGCATTGTGCGGGCTGATCAACGCCGGATTAATTATCTATACCAAAGTTAACCCGCTGGTGATTACGCTTGGCACGCTGTATCTGTTTGCCGGAAGCGCTCTGCTGCTTTCCGGTATGGCCGGAGCGACGGGGTACGAAGGTATTGGTGGATTCCCGATGGCGTTTACAGATTTCGCTAACCTGGATGTGCTGGGACTCCCCGTTCCGCTGATTATCTTCCTGATATGTCTCCTCGTTTTCTGGCTCTGGCTGCATAAAACCCATGCCGGACGTAATGTGTTTTTGATTGGGCAAAGCCCGCGCGTGGCGCTTTATAGCGCGATTCCAGTTAACCGCACCTTATGTGCGCTCTATGCCATGACGGGGCTGGCGTCTGCGGTCGCCGCTGTGCTGCTGGTGTCGTATTTTGGTTCAGCACGTTCCGATCTCGGTGCGTCGTTTCTGATGCCCGCCATCACCGCCGTGGTGCTTGGCGGTGCCAATATTTATGGTGGTTCCGGTTCCATTATCGGCACCGCCATTGCGGTTTTATTAGTGGGATATTTGCAACAAGGTTTGCAAATGGCAGGAGTGCCAAATCAGGTGTCCAGCGCCCTTTCCGGTGCGCTACTTATCGTCGTTGTCGTAGGTCGTTCCGTTAGCCTGCATCGCCAGCAAATTAAAGAGTGGCTGGCGCGTCGGGCCAATAACCCATTGCCATAAAGGATATCTTCATGACACTTCATCGCTTTAAGAAAATCGCCTTACTTAGCGCTCTTGGCATTGCCGCAATCTCTATGAATGTGCAGGCCGCAGAGAGTATTGCATTTATTCCCAAACTGGTTGGCGTGGGATTTTTTACCAGCGGTGGCAACGGCGCACAACAAGCGGGTAAAGAGCTGAGCGTTGATGTGACCTACGACGGGCCGACAGAACCCAGTGTTTCTGGTCAGGTACAGTTGATTAATAACTTCGTCAATCAAGGTTATAACGCCATTATCGTTTCTGCGGTTTCGCCTGATGGCTTGTGTCCGGCACTGAAACGCGCCATGCAACGTGGTGTGAGAGTGCTGACCTGGGACTCTGATACTAAACCGGAGTGCCGCTCTTACTACATTAATCAGGGAACGCCCGCCCAGTTGGGAGGTATGTTGGTGGATATGGCGGCGCGTCAGGTGAATAAAGACAAAGCCAAAGTCGCGTTTTTCTACTCAAGCCCCACCGTTACGGACCAAAACCAGTGGGTGAAAGAAGCGAAAGCGAAAATCGCCAAAGAGCATCCTGGCTGGGAAATTGTCACTACGCAGTTTGGCTATAACGATGCCACTAAATCATTACAAACCGCAGAAGGAATATTAAAAGCGTATAGCGATCTCGACGCCATTATCGCCCCCGACGCCAACGCCCTGCCCGCTGCCGCACAAGCCGCAGAAAACCTGAAAAATGACAAAGTTGCGATTGTCGGATTCAGTACGCCAAACGTGATGCGTCCATATGTGGAACGCGGCACGGTGAAAGAATTTGGCCTGTGGGATGTGGTTCAGCAAGGCAAAATTTCAGTGTATGTCGCGGATGCATTATTGAAAAAAGGATCAATGAAAACGGGCGACAAGCTGGATATCCAGGGCGTAGGTCAGGTGGAAGTCTCGCCAAACAGCGTTCAGGGCTATGACTACGAAGCGGATGGTAATGGCATCGTACTGTTACCGGAGCGCGTGATATTCAACAAAGAGAATATCGGCAAATACGATTTCTGATGTGCATTACTTAACCGGAGTAAGTTATGGCAGATTTAGACGATATTAAAGATGGTAAAGATTTTCGTACCGATCAACCGCAACAAAATATCCCTTTTATCCTGAAAGGTTGCGGTGCGCTGGATTGGGGAATGCAGTCACGCTTATCGCGGATATTTAATCCGAAAACGGGTAAAACCGTGATGCTGGCCTTTGACCATGGTTATTTTCAGGGGCCGACTACCGGACTTGAACGCATTGATATAAATATCGCCCCGCTGTTTGAACATGCCGATGTATTAATGTGTACGCGCGGCATTTTGCGCAGCGTAGTTCCCCCAGCGACCAATAAGCCGGTGGTACTGCGGGCGTCAGGTGCGAACTCTATTCTGGCGGAATTAAGTAATGAAGCCGTGGCGTTATCGATGGATGATGCCGTGCGCCTGAACAGTTGCGCGGTGGCGGCGCAGGTTTATATCGGCAGCGAATATGAACATCAGTCGATCAAAAATATTATTCAGCTGGTTGATGCCGGAATGAAAGTGGGAATGCCGACCATGGCCGTGACTGGCGTGGGCAAAGATATGGTGCGCGATCAGCGTTATTTCTCGCTCGCGACTCGAATCGCCGCTGAAATGGGGGCGCAAATTATCAAAACCTATTATGTCGAAAAAGGTTTTGAACGGATTGTTGCCGGATGTCCGGTACCCATTGTTATTGCTGGCGGTAAAAAATTACCGGAGCGCGAGGCGCTGGAAATGTGCTGGCAGGCTATCGATCAGGGCGCTTCTGGTGTGGATATGGGGCGTAATATTTTCCAGTCTGACCATCCGGTGGCGATGATGAAAGCCGTACAGGCGGTGGTTCACCATAACGAAACGGCTGATCGGGCATATGAACTCTATCTGAGTGAAAAACAGTAACTACGGATTTAAGGAGAAGAATTATGCACGTCACACTGGTTGAAATTAACGTTCATGAAGACAAGATTGACGAGTTTATCGAAGTTTTTCGCCAGAACCACCTGGGCTCTGTACAGGAAGAAGGCAATTTGCGCTTCGATGTCTTACAGGACCCAGAAGTGAATTCGCGCTTTTATATCTACGAAGCCTATAAAGATGAAGACGCAGTGGCATTCCATAAAACCACGCCCCACTACAAAACCTGTGTCGCGAAACTGGAATCTTTAATGACCGGGCCGCGTAAAAAACGTCTGTTCAATGGGTTGATGCCGTGAGGCGAATTCATCAGTTTTATCTACAATTGGGGTAACGCGCTGACGGGAGTAAATAAATGTCTGACTGGAACCCCTCTTTATATCTGCACTTTGCCGCTGAACGATCGCGTCCGGCGGTGGAGCTGCTTGCCAGAGTACCGCTGGAGAATATCGAATACGTTGCCGATCTTGGCTGTGGCCCAGGTAACAGCACCGCCCTTCTAAACCAACGTTGGCCTGCTGCCAGGATAACAGGCATCGACTCGTCTCCGGCGATGATTGCTGAAGCGCGCAGTGCTTTGCCAGACTGCCAGTTCGTGGAAGCAGACATCCGCAACTGGCAACCGGTACAGGCACTCGATCTGATTTTTGCTAATGCCTCACTGCAATGGCTGCCCGACCACTACGAATTGTTTCCTCATCTGGTTTCTTTACTTAATCCGCAGGGCGTGCTGGCAGTACAGATGCCAGATAACTGGCTGGAGCCGACCCATGTGCTCATGCGCGAAGTTGCCTGGGAACAAAACTACCCGGATCGCGGGCGTGAGCCGTTGGCTGGCGTTCATGCTTACTACGATATTTTGAGCGAAGCCGGATGTGAGGTCGATATCTGGCGAACCACCTACTATCACCAGATGCCGTCACACCAGGCGATTATCGATTGGGTGACCGCCACTGGATTACGTCCGTGGTTACAGGATCTGACCGAGAGCGAACAGCAGCTTTTTCTTAAGCGCTACCATCAGATGCTGGAAGAGCAGTATCCACTGCAAGAGAACGGACAGATACTGCTGGCATTTCCGCGTCTTTTTATTGTTGCCCGCCGTACGGAGTAAATATCACGTCAGCTGGTAATGACGATCGGGAAGAATTTTTGCTGGAATTTCGGCTTCATCGTTCATCTGTAACAGGTCAATTTCAATAGCGTTGCAGATGGCATCCAGCGGTAAATCATTGTTTTCAGTACCGAACGGATCTTCCAGTTCTTCCGCCAGACAATCCAGCGAAATAAAAGTGTAGGAAATCAGCACAGAGATAAAAGGCGTCATGTAATGCAGGTCCACGACCAGCGCGAACGGCAGCATGATACAAAACAGATAAACGGTACGATGCAAAATCAGGGTGTAGGCAAAGGGAATTGGCGTATAGGCAATGCGCTCGCATCCTGCCAGGACCGCTGAAATATCATTAAGCCGATCGTTGAGGCTAATAAACAGGATATCTGAAAGCTGCCCATTGCGGCGCTGAACCGCCAACCACTCCCCCATTATTAACAAGATACGGTTAGCTGGAGAGTTCGAAGCCAGTACAGGCTGAAGATCTTCAGTCTTGAGATAATGAGCCAGCACTTCCGCCTGTGGCTGTTTGCGTAATGTCATGCGTAAACAGTGGGCGAAGGCGATTTGCAACCGGGCAAACTCCCTTACACTTGCCGAATCCGGCAATGTCGTTTTTACCTCGCGCAGTAACGACCGTGAGGCAATCATCAACTGCCCCCAAAGTTTTCGCGCTTCAACGTAACGGGCGTACCCGGCATTATTACGAAAACCAAGAAAAATGGCGATGGCGACACCGAGAATGCTGAACGGTGCGAGGGTGAATTTGATGCCCAGATGCGTGTACCAGGGCAGCATGAAAATAACAGCGATAGAAAAGAGAAAATTGAGTAGTAAGCGCGATGATATCTTGGATAATACTGAGCCGTGCCAGACAAAAATACGGCGCAGCCAGTGTTGTTGTGGACGAACAATCATGGTTATCTTCAGGCGTGAAAAAGTCGCCCTATTAAACGTGATTACGATCACATTCTCAAGACACTACTTACAAATTACCTACAAGCTTAACAACATTAACAGGCGCTGCATGTGGCATCTGTTAATGATAAAGGCACATAGGATGTTGTAACTAATATAGTGAAATAAGAAACCCGGTCGAAACCGGGTTCAGAAGTAACGGTGTTATTAGCACAACGGACGTACAGCTTCGCGCATCCCTTTTTCAAGAATCGCATCCAGGTCATTAGCAACCTGCTCGACCAGACCAGGCACTTGCGTCAGGTCCTGCTCCCAGTGGTCTTTTTCTGCCAACACAATCGCTACCAGTTCCTGGGTACCGATAACACGGTCACGATGCTGGCTCCAGAGTTGCTGATAACGTTCCAGCCAGTGTGCATCGTCCTGTACCGGATATGTTTCTCCGTTACGCTCACCACGATAGAAGGCAATCAATGCCGCTAATGCGAAAGTAAGGCGCGCCGGAAGTGTGCCTTTTGCCTTCTGCCCTGCCAGCAGCTGCGGCAGGATGCGAGTGCGGAACTTGGTCATACCGTTGAGCGCGATAGACAGCAGCTGATGCTTAATGTACGGGTTACGGAAACGCCCGGTGACTGCACTGGCGAAAGATTCCAGTTCATCACGAGGCAAATCCAGTACCGGAATAATTTCTTCGTAGATAGCTTTTTCAACGAATGCGCAAATTTCAGCATCGTTCATCGCTTCACCTACGGTATCCAGCCCTGCCTGGAACGCCACCGGCACCAGCGCGGTGTGCGCACCGTTGAGGATTGCCACTTTGCGTTCTTTGTACGGTTTAATATCGTCAACAATCAGCACGTTGAGCGGATATTTGTCCAGACGCAGTTCAGTCGCTAAGGATTTCGGCCCCTGAATCACAAACAGGTAAAAGTGTTCAGCGGTGTCGAGGAAACCATCGTGATAACCCAGTTCTTCTTCCAGTTTAGCCACTTCATCGCGCGGATAACCGGTAACGATACGGTCCACCAGCGTAGAACAGAAGCTGTTAGCCTGATCCAACCATTGAATAAATGCTTCTGGCAGTGCCCACTCTTGAGCATAGCGCAGCACCAGTTCACGCAACGCGTCGCCATTGTAGTCGATCAACTCACACGGGATGATGATCCAACCTTTATCCAGCGCACCGTTGAAATGGCTAAAACGTTCGAACAGCAGACGGGTCAGTTTTGCGGGATAGCTTACCGCTGGCGCGTCATCGAATTTATCGCCCGCATGGTAGCTGATACCCGCTTCGGTGGTGTTAGAGAAAACAAAGCGCATTTCCGGATTGTGCGCCAGTTTCAGGAATTCATCGTATTCACTGTAGACGCTGATTTCACGATTAACAGAGCGAATCAGACGCGCGTCGCTGACCGCTTCCCCCTTCTCATTCAGGCCACGGATAATGGTGGTGTACAGACCATCCTGCGTGCTCAGTGACGGCGGGAATGAAGTTTCAATCGGACGAACAACGACCACGCCAGAATTCAGATCGGTGTGCTCATTCAGGAGATCGATTTGCCAGTCAACAAAGGCGCGCAGGAAGTTACCTTCACCAAACTGAATGATACGTTCTGGATACTGTGCACCGGGAAAATCGCGACGATTTAGTGTTTTCACAATGGGTTCCCTTCTGATTAGTCATACAACCTGTTTGAATTGGTACGACAGGTTAGCAAACTTTAATACGCCGAACCCCTGTTTTGATCAACTCCTGATGATTAATGAGCAGTTTTATGAGAAAAGTGTGGCGCGGATCATGGTTTAATCGAGGAAATACGCCTTTTCCTGGATCATAAAGTGGTAGAACACATTGCATTCAAATCGCGCGGAATGAATAAAGATGTCAGACAACTTCCTCACCGTAACGCATAGTGCTGGTACGGTTGCGCCCATCTTTCTTCGAGCGATACAGACACGTATCGGCTTCGACCATCAATTTATTAAAATCATCGGTCAGCGTTCGGTACGATGCGCGACCACTACCGACGCCAATACTTACCGTGAGATAAAGCGTTTTTTGTTGCCAGGTGAATGGTTGCAGTTCAACGCCTTTACGGATTTTTTCCGCCATTAGCAGACCATCGACAGGATTCACCGACGGCACTGCAACAGCAAATTCTTCGCCGCCCATGCGCGCCACCAGCCCCTTATCACCGACAATCTTCTGAATATGCAGGGCAAACACGCTTAACACTTTATCGCCACATTCATGTCCATAGTTATCGTTAATGCTTTTGAAATAGTCAATATCAAGCAGCATGACCGTCAGATGTTGTGTCTGTTTCAGCGATGGACTTTTCAGCGCCTCATAAAGACCGGACCGTGAGTAAACCTGAGTCAGATAATCAAAGTCGGCTCGCAGCGCAACTTGCTTCATTAGCGAATTGATCGCTGCCACGCTAAAAGAAACCATAATTGGGCATATCGCCATCGTGGCAATACCGAGACGTGCGGAGAACATTTCCGGAATGGAGAACGGCGAACCGACCGAGATATCAATCACCGAATTTGCCACCAGTACGATTTCCACCGCACCGGTGACAAAGGTCAACAGACATGTTACCTGCGGCGTATAGCGCACTGCACACCAGATTAATGCAGGCAGCGGGAACGCCAGACTCCCCGCTCCGCCAATGACTACCGAGGCAATAACCGACACAATAAGCGCGATGGCGGGCATCATCTGTTCTGCTTTAAAGCGCGGCAGCACTCCAGGAATAGCCAACGTCAGCATACAAGGCACGATCAAAACGCCCGTTGAGAATTGCTCACTGAACCAGTCCGCAAGCAAAGGCCAGAAATCCAGACTATCAATACTGACCGAACCAATCGCCCCGACAATAGCGCATAATAATGCGGCAATCAGACAGTAATTAAATAGCCGTAAGGCACTTACTGGCTCATACTTATTTTTCCCCAGACGCTTATCCCGCACGACCAGTAAGGCGACGGTAACAATAAACATCATATTGGAGAAATTGATAACCAGTGAAACCAGTCCCCATTCGGTGGTTATGGCATCATAAACCAGCATCGCCACATAACTGATCGCATAGTAATGCAGTCGATTAAGCCAGACATAGCGGGCAAACACCCCCGCCATTACGCCATTCAGCGGCCAGAAAAGAGAAAGTTCGTGAACCAGCCGTAACTCTGCACCAATAAAATAGAACAGCGTGGTTAGCGCAAAAATAGCGATGCTATTACGTAGCAGATGACCTTCCTGGAACAAACGGAAAGTTGAAATGGGGTGTACATGCATTAATTATCTGTCCATACAATTGCTGGTGGCAATTATCTCAACGTAATAAGTAAATTCTCATAAAGGATAGCATGTTCGCTAACAGCGGCGGCAAATAAAGGTACCCTGGGAATGCTATTTTATCGTTTTCCGCAATTCTCATGGCTGATTCATCTGTACAACCAGCCAGTGATAGATTACCGCCACGATATAACGTTGTTGTTCTTCGCTTAACGAAACACCCTGCGGAATGTTATGCCACTTAGCCAGACAACCGCGACAGCAGGTCGCGGTGGCGTGCTGAGCGATAAACACCGGATGCCCGCGCATGGGGGTTTGCTTACCGTCATTAGCCGGTAATGCCGGAGCAAGACGTTTAGCGACAAAATCCGCCGCATGTTGTTCGATGACTGGCGCGCCTTTCTCCAGGCAATACTGACGCTCTTTCATGCCCAGACGAAAGCGAGAGCGAAATTTTGAACGGGATAAACGCGCGAAGAGTGGATCGAGAGACTGCATTAATAAACCGAACGCCCTAACTGTTTCGTCAATTGTTCAAGGACGGCAATACCCGCAAGCGAGTTACCTGCATCATCCAGTTCCGGACTCCAGACAGCGATGGCCATTTCATGCGGAACAATCGCCACAATACCGCCACCAACGCCAGATTTCGCCGGTAGTCCCACCCGCCAGGCAAACTCCCCCGCGTTCTGGTACATACCACTGGTCGCCATCAGCGCGTTAATTTGCCGCGCCTGCATTGGCGTCACCACAGGTTCATCAATATGAATAGCTTTCCCCTGATTAGCCAGAAAGACAAACGTCCGGGCCAGCTCTACACAGCTCATTTTCAGAGCGCAGTAATGAAAGTAGTTTTGCAGAACGGTTGTCACGTCATGATGGAAATTGCCAAACGACTTCATCAGCCAGGCGATAGCCGCATTTCGCGCGGAATGTTCAAATTCGGAACGCGCTACCACCGTATCGTATGAAATATCAGACACACCGCTTAAGCCGCGCACGACTTCCAGCATACGTTGCCGTGGTGCGCTTAGTCGCCCTTGCAACATATCGCAGACCACCAGCGCACCGGCATTAATGAACGGATTACGCGGAATACCCTGTTCCATTTCCAGTTGCACTAAAGAATTGAACGGTGATCCAGACGGATCTTTGCCGACGCGTTGCCAGATTTCCTCTTCGGAGTAATGACGCATGGCGACAACGAGACTCAGCACTTTGGAAATAGACTGAATGGAAAAACGTTCTTGCGCGTCTCCGGCCTGAAAAAGCTGTCCGTCAACGGTACAGATAGCAATCCCCAATCGGGAACCGTCTACTGTAGCCAGCGCCGGAATATAATCCGCGACTTTACCCTGACCAATGAGCGGCCGCACTTGCCGCAAGATGTTTTCTAAAATTGCATTATCCATGGCGACTGCCACTTTCTACTCCTGGACCGCAGGTCTGAAAAGACCTGCGAGTATATCAGAGCTGAATATGTCGCGTCAGATCCGGTCTTTCCACACCGTCTGGATATTACAGAATTCGTGTAAGCCGAAATGGGAAAGCTCACGACCAAAGCCACTCTTTTTCACGCCACCAAAGGCCACTCGCGCGTCGCTGGCACAATAACCATTGATAAACACCCCACCGCATTCCAGACGTGCCGCCATCTGTCTGGCCTGTGTTTCGTCGGTGGTAAAAATGGTCGCTGAAAGGCCGAACTCACTATCATTAGCCAGTTCCAGCGCATGTTCTGCATCTTTCGCAACGGTGATTGCCGCAACAGGGCCAAACATTTCTTCCCGAAACGCGGTCATTTCTGGGGTAACATTCGCCAGAACCGTTGGCGGATAGTAGTTACCTGCCCCAGCCATCTTTTCCCCGCCCAGTAACAAACGCGCACCCTGCGCCAGGGTTTTCTCCACCTGATGATGCAGCTCATCACGTAAATCAAAACGAGCCATTGGTCCGAGAGCGTTCTCTTCATCACGGGGATCGCCCATTTTCAAGGCTGCCGCAGCTGCCACAAAACGTTCGGTAAATGCAGAAGCAATTCCCTCTTCGATAATAAAGCGTTTTGCCGCTGCACAAACCTGTCCGGTATTCTGATAACGTCCGGCTACCGCCGCTTTAACCGCCAGTTCCAGATCGGCATCGTTAAGCACAATAAATGGATCCGAACCGCCCAGTTCCAGTACGCATTTTTTCAGTGCCGCTCCAGCCTGTGCGCCAATAGCCGCTCCCGCACGAACACTTCCGGTCACCGTGACAGCAGCAATGCGCGAATCTTTAATCATTTGACTGACACCGTCGTTGTCGGCATTCAGCCAGCCATATACGCCTTGCGGGATTCCCGCATCTTTAAACACCTGGGCAATGAGCTGAGCACAGCCCATCACATTCGGCGCATGTTTAAGTAAGTAGCCGTTACCTGCAAGAATGATGGGAACCGCGCCACGCATCACCTGCCATAACGGAAAGTTCCACGGCATAATCGCCAGAATCGTCCCCAACGGTCGATACTCAATAACTGCCTGCTGATTTTCCACCAGCGTAGGTTCCGCCTTCAGCATTGCCGGACCATGTTCTGCATACCAGTCACACAAATTCGCCGATTTCGCCACTTCAGCGCGCGCCTGATTGATTGGTTTGCCCATTTCACGGGTGATCATTTGCGCCATTTCTTCGCTACGGGCGCGCAGAGCCTTACCGATACCACGCAGTTTTTCAGCACGATAATCTATATTTGTCTCGCGCCAGTCGCGAAAGCCTGCTGCCGCCAGCTGAAGTGCGTTTTCGATATCGTTAGCGCCAGCCCACGGCAGCACAGAAAGTTGTTCACCCGTGGCAGGATTTATTGAAATTGCATGAGTTGCCGGAGTAATGGTCATCGGGGTATCTCCTTTATGAGTCATGGTATGAAGATACGCAGATTTACTCTTGCTTTAAAATGAATAATATTAAGCCACTTATTCACGAATCGAGAATATTATGGATCTGACACAACTGGAGATGTTCAACGCGGTTGCCGAAGCTGGCAGCATAACCCAGGCAGCAGCAATAGTGCATCGCGTGCCGTCGAATCTCACTACCCGTCTACGCCAGCTGGAAACAGAACTGGGGGTAGATCTGTTTATTCGCGAGAATCAGCGTTTACGTCTCTCTCCTGCCGGGCATAACTTTTTACGCTATAGCCAACAAATTCTCGCGTTAGTGGATGAAGCGCGGAGCGTTGTCGCTGGCGATGAGCCGCAAGGTTTATTTTCTCTTGGTTCGCTGGAAAGCACCGCAGCAGTGCGCATTCCGGCCACGCTGGCGGAATTCAACCATCGTTATCCCAAAATTCAGTTTTCACTTTCCACCGGCCCTTCCGGCACTATGCTGGAAGGAGTGCTGGAGGGAAAACTGAATGCGGCATTTATTGATGGGCCCATTAACCATACTGCCATTGACGGGATACCGGTATACCGCGAGGAGCTGATGATCGTCACGCCACAAGGTCATGCGCCAGTAATCCGCGCCAGTCAGGTTAACGGCAGTAACATTTATGCCTTCCGCGCCAATTGTTCGTATCGTCGCCACTTCGAGAGCTGGTTTCATGCTGACGGTGCCGCTCCGGGAACTATTCACGAGATGGAGTCGTATCACGGGATGTTGGCCTGTGTGGTCGCAGGAGCAGGCATTGCGCTTATTCCACGCTCTATGCTGGAAAGTATGCCGGGGCATCACCAGGTTGAAGCGTGGCCGTTAGCTGAGCAATGGCGTTGGTTAACAACCTGGCTGGTCTGGCGTCGTGGTGCGAAAACGCTTCCGCTTGAGGCATTTATTCAACTACTGGATGTTCCTGACTCGGCAAAACAGGGTTACCAATGAGCTATTTTTGATAGTTCTTGCAGCTCAAATGCCCTATATAGTGATGTTCCGATGACTTATGACTATATGGGGCAAATATGGTTACGCCAGTAAGCATCAGCAATTACATATCTCTTCCTGATAATTTTCCCGCTCGTAATATTGCACCTCAGGTAAAAGAAGTTTTAAAGGATTTTATTGATGCACTCAGTACCATAATATGTGATGAAGAGTGGCGCACGTTTTTAAACATCAACTCAGCCACAAAAAAGATATTTAACAACCTTGATAACTTATCATATATTCAGAGGACTTCTTTTCGGGGTAACGACACACTATACAATGAAAAGGTTCAGTTTAAACTCACTTATCCCGTCAAGAATGGAAGACACAAAGAAAATATTGAATTTCAGGTAGTAATAAATTTAAGCCCTATTTATTTAGATAATTTTCGCCATGATGGAGAAATTAATATTTTTTGCGCTCCCAACCCAAAGCCTGTCACTATGGGGCGCGTATTTCAGACCGGCGTCGAGCGTGTGCTCTTTCTGTTTTTGAATGATTTTATTGAACAATTTCCAATGATCAACCCTGGCGTTCCCATCAAAAGAGCGCATACACCACATATTGAACCCCTGCCTCCGGATCACCATACCGCTGCAGATTACTTACGCCAGTTTGATTTGCTGGTCCTGAATTTTATCTCTCGCGGTAATTTTGTCATACTCCCCCGATTATGGAATAACTCTGAGGTTCACAGATGGTTCGTCAATAAAGATCCTAACTTGATCACCGCCATTCTCGACATAACGGACAGCGAATTAAAAGAGGATTTATTGCAAAGCCTGATGGATTCATTAGGTTCTAACAAACATGTACTACCCGAAGTCTGCATCTGCTTTTTATCCCTTTTAGCAGAACAAGAATCTCCTCATTTTCAGGACTTGTTTTTCTTTTTCGCCAATATGTTATTGCACTATCACCAATTTATGAATCCCAATGAAAGTGATTTGAATGGCGTGTTGATGCCAGCATCATTAAGTGATGATAAAATTATCAAACATATGGCGCGCAGGACCCTCGAACTGTTTGTAAAAAATGAAACACCGCCAAAAGTTACTCACGAAGACCTGGTGAAAAACAGGCCTCGCTCCCCTGTCAGACCACCTATACCCGCAACCTCCAAAACGCCAGACCTCCCTGAACGTCATTAAACCGTGATGTTACCGACTCTCTGACGCGGAACAGAATCAGCGTCAGAGAAACGGAAAACGCGATCCAGATCACAAATGCATTGTATTCACATCATTAACCGTTTTAAGATCATTTCATCACTTTTTCGCAACTCACCCGATAATCTGTTATGACAACAAACACTGTTTCCCGCAAAGTGGCGTGGCTACGGGTCGTTACGCTGGCAGTCGCCGCCTTCATCTTCAACACCACCGAATTTGTCCCTGTTGGCCTGCTCTCTGACATTGCGCAAAGTTTTCACATGCAAACCGCTCAGGTCGGCATTATGTTGACCATTTATGCATGGGTAGTGGCGCTAATGTCATTGCCTTTTATGTTAATGACCAGCCAGGTTGAACGGCGCAAATTACTGATCTGCCTGTTTGTGGTGTTTATTGCCAGCCATGTACTGTCGTTTTTATCGTGGAGCTTTACCGTTCTGGTGATCAGTCGCATTGGTGTGGCTTTTGCGCATGCAATTTTCTGGTCGATTACGGCGTCTCTGGCGATCCGTATGGCTCCGGCCGGGAAGCGAGCACAGGCATTGAGTTTAATTGCCACCGGTACAGCACTGGCGATGGTCTTAGGTTTACCTCTCGGGCGCATTGTGGGCCAGTATTTCGGTTGGCGAATGACCTTCTTCGCGATTGGTATTGGGGCGCTTATCACCCTTTTGTGCCTGATTAAGTTACTTCCCTTACTGCCCAGTGAGCATTCCGGTTCATTGAAAAGCCTCCCGCTATTGTTCCGCCGCCCGGCATTGATGAGCATTTATTTGTTAACTGTGGTGGTTGTCACCGCCCATTACACGGCATACAGCTATATCGAGCCTTTTGTACAAAACATTGCGGGATTCAGCGCCAACTTTGCCACGGCATTACTGTTATTACTCGGTGGTGCGGGCATTATTGGCAGCGTGATTTTCGGTAAACTGGGTAATCAGTATGCGTCTGCGTTGGTGAGTACGGCGATTGCGCTGTTGCTGGTGTGCCTGGCATTGCTGTTACCTGCGGCGAACAGTGAAATACACCTCGGGGTGCTGAGTATTTTCTGGGGGATCGCGATGATGATCATCGGGCTTGGTATGCAGGTTAAAGTGCTGGCGCTGGCACCAGATGCTACCGACGTCGCGATGGCGCTATTCTCCGGCATATTTAATATTGGAATCGGGGCGGGTGCGTTGGTAGGTAATCAGGTGAGTTTGCACTGGTCAATGTCGATGATTGGTTATGTGGGCGCGGTGCCTGCTTTTGCCGCGTTAATTTGGTCAATCATTATATTTCGCCGCTGGCCAGTGACACTCGAAGAACAGACGCAATAGTTGAAAGGCCCATTCGGGCCTTTTTTAATGGTACGTTTTAATGATTTCCAGGATGCCGTTAATAATAAACTGCACACCCATACATACCAGCAGGAATCCCATCAGACGGGAGATCGCTTCAATGCCACCCTTGCCCACCAGCCGCATAATTGCGCCGGAGCTGCGTAGGCTTCCCCACAAAATAACCGCCACCAGGAAAAAGATCAGCGGCGGCGCAACCATCAGTACCCAATCAGCGAAGGTTGAACTCTGACGCACTGTGGACGCCGAGCTAATAATCATCGCTATGGTTCCCGGACCAGCGGTACTTGGCATTGCTAGCGGCACAAAGGCAATATTGGCACTGGGTTCATCTTCCAGCTCTTCCGACTTGCTTTTCGCCTCCGGTGAATCAATCGCTTTCTGTTGCGGAAAGAGCATCCGAAAACCGATAAACGCGACGATTAAGCCGCCTGCAATTCGCAGACCGGGAATCGAAATGCCAAATGTATCCATCACCAGTTGCCCGGCGTAATACGCCACCATCATGATGGCAAATACGTACACCGAGGCCATCAACGACTGACGATTACGTTCGGCACTGTTCATGTTGCCTGCCAGGCCAAGAAATAACGCGACAGTTGTTAATGGGTTAGCTAACGGCAGTAACACCACCAGCCCCAGGCCAATTGCTTTAAACAAATCTAACATTGGTGGTTGTTATCCTGTGTATCTGGGTTATCAGCGAAAAGTATAAGGGGTAAACAAGGATAAAGTGTCACTCTTTAGCTAACCTTGCATCGCATTGACCAAAACTTGAACCGATTTAGCAAAACGTGGCATCGGTCAATTCATTTATTTGACTTATACTTGCCTGGGCAATATTATCCCCTGCAACTAATTACTTGCCAGGGCAACTAATGTGAAAAGTACCAGCGATCTGTTCAATGAAATTATTCCATTGGGTCGCTTAATCCATATGGTTAATCAGAAGAAAGATCGTCTGCTTAACGAGTATCTGTCTCCGCTGGATATTACCGCGGCACAGTTTAAGGTGCTCTGCTCTATCCGCTGCGCGGCGTGTATTACTCCGGTTGAACTGAAAAAAGTGTTGTCGGTCGACCTGGGAGCACTCACCCGTATGCTGGATCGCCTGGTCTGTAAAGGCTGGGTTGAAAGGTTGCCGAACCCGAATGATAAGCGCGGCGTACTGGTAAAACTTACCACCAGCGGCGCGGCAATATGTGAACAATGCCATCAATTAGTTGGCCAGGACCTGCACCAAGAATTAACAAAAAACCTGACGGCGGACGAAGTGGCAACACTTGAGCATTTGCTTAAGAAAGTCCTGCCGTAAACAAAAAAGAGGTATGACGATGTCCAGACGCAATACTGACGCTATTACCATTCATAGCATTTTGGACTGGATCGAGGACAACCTGGAATCGCCACTGTCACTGGAGAAAGTGTCAGAGCGTTCAGGTTACTCTAAATGGCACCTGCAACGGATGTTTAAAAAAGAAACCGGTCATTCATTAGGCCAATACATCCGCAGCCGTAAGATGACGGAAATCGCGCAAAAGCTGAAGGAAAGTAACGAGCCGATACTCTATCTGGCAGAACGATATGGCTTCGAGTCGCAACAAACTCTGACCCGAACCTTCAAAAATTACTTTGATGTTCCGCCGCATAAATACCGGATGACCAATATGCAGGGCGAATCGCGCTTTTTACATCCATTAAATCATTACAACAGCTAGTTGATAACGTGACAACGTCACTGAGGCAATCATGAAACCACTTTCATCCGCAATAGCAGCTGCGCTTATTCTCTTTTCCGCGCAGGGCGTTGCGGAACAAACCACGCAGCCAGTTGTTACTTCTTGTGCCAATGTCGTGGTTGTTCCCCCATCGCAGGAACAACCACCGTTTGATTTAAATCACATGGGTACTGGCAGTGATAAGTCGGATGCGCTCGGCGTGCCCTATTATAATCAACACGCTATGTAGTTATTGTCAGGCTCTGATCACAGAGCCTGACATCTCCGTAATATCTTCCTCAAGTCTCAAATATTTTCGCCATTGTTGGCGATGAGATCCCGATACCAGTAAAACGACGCTTTACGTATCCGTTCCAGCGTTCCCTTCCCTTCGTTGTCTTTATCGACATAAATCATTCCGTAGCGCTTTTTCATTTCCCCTGTTCCGGCAGAAACCAGGTCAATGCAGCCCCACGGGGTGTAGCCAATTAAGTCAACACCATCTTCAACTACGGCTTTTTTCATTTCCCGAATATGGGAAGCAAAGTAATCAATGCGATAGTGATCGTTCACCGTGCCGTCAGCTTGTCTCTGGTCAACCGCACCAAATCCATTTTCGACAATAAACAGCGGCAACTGGAAATGATCCCAGAACCAGTTGAGTGAATAACGTAGCCCTGCCGGATCAATTTGCCATCCCCATTCGGATGTATCGATATAAGGGTTGCTGACCAAATCTCGTGGTTCAACATAATCCAGTTGCGGGTTATCGGGCGAAAATTGTGTCGTAAAAGACATGTAGTAGCTAAAGCCGATAAAGTCGACACAACCACTGGCAAGAATCGCGTTATCTTCTGGTGTGATATCGAGGTTGAATCCTTTCCTGGCAAAGTAATTCAGCATATGTTGCGGATAATATCCACGAGCATGAACATCAGTAAACCAGTAACGACGATGCATTGCTTTCGTGGCCATCATCATATCGTTGGGTGCACACGTCAGAGGATAGATGGGACACATGGCGATCATACAGCCAATGTTAAATTCAGGATTGATCGATTTTCCAGTCTGTACCGCCAGGGCACTGGCAACTAACTCGTAATGTACCGCCTGGTACATTATTTGTTCGCGCTCATTGATATCTTCCTCTGGCGAATACAAGATACCGGAATTAGTAAATGGACACAGGCTTTCGCTGAAATTCACCTGATTATTGATTTCGTTAAACGTCATCCAGTACTTTACTTTTTCTTTATAGCGCGTGAAGACCGTTGATGCGAAGCGGATAAAAAAGTCGATCAGTTTACGGTTTCGCCAGCCACCATATTTTGTCACCAGATGATAAGGCATCTCAAAATGTGAAAGCGTCACCACAGGTTCCATTCCCTGCTTAAGGCATTCATCGAACAGATCATCATAAAATTGTAAACCCTCTTCATTCGGCTCCTGTTCGTCACCTTGCGGAAAGATTCGTGTCCAGGCAATGGAAGTTCGAAAGCATTTGAATCCCATCTCGGCAAATAACTGAATATCTGTTTTATAGCGATGATAAAAATCAATTGCTTCATGATTGGGATAATTAAGCCCGTCGATAACGCCTTCTGTCACTTCACGCGGCACCCCGTGAGCGCCAGCAGTCATCACATCAGCGATGCTGATGCCTTTTCCTCCTTCATTCCAGCCACCTTCCAACTGATGCGCGGCTACCGCACCGCCCCATAAAAAACCTTTTTTAAATCCTGACATACACAACTCCTTAACTAAAATAGATTACCACCAGACTTCCGCCTGGATGCCGGCCATAAACTCGTCTTTGCTGTTCTCATTAAACTTAAAATTCGATAATTCGTTATCCAGAATATTGATATACGTTCCATAGAAGCGAATTTCTGGTCGTGAACCTAAAATGCTTTCACCCACTTTCAATGCATGCCAGAGTGTCGTTTTATAAGCCGATTCATTTAGTGTTACACCCTGCTGAGTTTTGTTCTGTTGCTTAAACCAGCCTAATTCAAGCCCCGTCTGATTCCATGTATTCCAGATCCAGGCCGGTCTTATTACAGTGCGAATACTGTCAAAATCACTATGAGCACCACTTTCATAACTATAAACATCTTCGCCGTGAGAATAGACAAGCGCGTTAGCCATAATAATATTGTCAGTAAGATACATCTCGCCCTGAGAGATTAAACGCCAGGCGATCCCATTGGTATGATCACCATAGTAATAGCGACCATGCGCCATCGTATTACTGGCATCTGAGAAACTAGCAAAACTGCTGGCATAGGAATTATTGGCAACCTGTAACGTAAATTCATTAAACGTATCGCGTTGCAGGTTTTGCCGTAAAACAGAAGTCAGCATCCAGCTATCTTTCATTTCAAAATAACTGTTGTCATTTTCGTTATCTTGTTGTTGATCCGTTTTATTAGGTGCGGAATATTTAGCCATTAATGATAATGTCGCATCATCCCATAACGGGATATTGCGATAACGAACATCCACAGAATTGGTATTCATCTGGCTGGTACGCGAAAAATCACGAGAGTAAACATCGACATCATCACGGCTTAAGGACATATCAAACAGCCCTACACCAAGTGCCCAGTTTTCAATCCCCACACCCGCGGCGACATCCGTGGTTAAGGTTTTCCAGTCCAGCATCTGGATCTCATATTGCGGGAGTTTATGTTTGCCGACCCAGAAGTCTGCCTCTGGTGCGAAGGGTAAAAAACCTCGCGTTGTCAGGTAAATATCGCTGAACTGCATGATATTTTCATTGGCACTGTCACCAAACCAGGCATCGTTATACTGCTCACCCACGTTGCCATCATAGGTAACGACCGCATTTGCCGTTTTACCGTCCTGATTATAAACACGCTGATTTAAGGTCAGGTCAAACCAACCGCTCATCTCATTACCAAAACGTCCCAGAGAACCCGCTGCATAAGTTTGTGGTGAGCCGTGATTACCAGTACCCCAGCCTGAGCGGAAGTACCCCTGATAGCTGAACCCAATATCATCCTTTATATATTTACTGATATCTTTCAGGGTCACGCTTTCGATAGTGGTTTTGTCGCCTTTACTTTCAATAACGGCAACTTGCTGCGATCCATTTATAGTATGCGCTGCGGTAAACGAGTTCTGTTCACCGTTTTCATTTTTGATGTTATCAGCGACGGGAGATGTCGCTGATATTTCAGCAAGCGAGGCTGATTTATATTTGTTTTCCGTGATGCTTTTTTGTAAGGTCGAAAGTCGGGATTTATATACTCCCAGTTCATTCTGTGTTGCTTTCAGCTCTTGTTTATTTTGCGACAATTCATTTTCAAGCAATTCAAGGCGCTGCTCTATGGTTAATTTTGTTGCCATCGCGTTCAATGGAAACAATGCTGTAATAATAGAAAAAGACAAAAGGCTGACGTTAAGCGTCTTTATATTCATGACTTATCCTTAAGAGTATAATAATTTCCTCCAGCTATCGCACTGGAGGAAAAAATCAGGCATGGAGTTCTTTTCTTAATGAAATAATTTCCCTGGCTAAATCCTGGCATAATATTGCATTCATCAAATGATCCTGTGCATGAATCAGAATTAAATTAACTTTTATTTTGCCACAGCCTTCATCCTGACTAATTAATGCGGTCTGAATCTTATGTGCCTGAAGACAGGCAGATTCAGAACTGGCCATTAGCTGAGTTGCGCCCTGCCAGTCTTTTTGCCCGGCACAACGTATGGCTTCCATCGCGTCAGAACGTGCCTGCCCCGCGTTGACCAGTAACTCCATAACAAGTTCTTCATCTGCAAACATCACAATCTCCTTCCTGGGTAAATGGAATTATACGTTAGTTGTCATGTTATTGACTTTGTTGGCGGCAATAACAAAAGGTAAATAGATCATTGTCGCCACACCTAAACATAAAAAACTAACCAGTAAAGCCAGCCAGTTCCCCCCGGTTCCGAGGAAAGCAATTAAAGGTCCGGGCGTAGTCCAGGGCACGGCATAAGCAACCGGTGGAATAATTTCCATCGAAACAAAGAAGTAACCAATGGCACAGTTAACAATGGGAACCATAATAAACGGCACCATCATGATGGGGTTAAGTACAATAGGAAGGCCAAACATTATCGGTTCATTGATATTGAAAATACCGGGGATAAATGACATTTTTGCCAGATCACGGTATTCCGCACGCTTAGAAGCGATAAAAATAGCCAACAATAACCCCAACGTCATACCTGAACCGCCGCAGTTGGCGAATGCATCATTAATAGAAGTCCAGGTAATCGGATATGGCACGCC
Organism: Escherichia sp. S10b; assembly: GCF_028421345.1. NCBI lineage: Bacteria > Pseudomonadati > Pseudomonadota > Gammaproteobacteria > Enterobacterales > Enterobacteriaceae > Escherichia > Escherichia sp. S10b. The sequence continues at coordinate 19,714 of NZ_JAHZSO010000100.1, read as the reverse complement.
CCAGGTAGTGCCATGTTGAGCGGCCCAGGAGAGATTCTCCAGATTAGCCTCAGAAAAAACGGTTTCTCGAATTGCCGATGTGGTATTAGGTCCGTGGATCCCCAGCACCCACAGGAAATTACCCACAGCCCCCAGGATAATTACCGCAAAGATATTCGTTCCCATATGTTTGAGCGGCGTCTGGATTAATGTGTAAATAAGATCGTTTAGTCCTGCCGGGGATATCAGTGTCAGGCAATAATTAAGTGCGGAAAAGAACACCATGACAAAAAAATATTGGCAATAAAACTTTAAATGAACGCGCTACCGCAGGCGGTACAGCTGCCGGCATCGTTATGGTGATTTTTGGGTTTCGAGCTAAGCGACAAAATATTTCACTGGTGATCAATGCAACGATAACAGCAACAAACAACCCCTGCGCGCCGAGATATTTGGTCGTCAGGAATGCTTGCCCATCTATCATCTGATATGGCGTATAAACAATAAAAAATGCTCCTATTGCCGTTAATCCGCATAAAAGATCATCTTGCTCATAGCTAATCGCCATATTCCTGGCGACCAGGAAAGTAATCATAATTGACATGATATTTACAGAACCATTCATTACCGGAGTAAAAATAGCTTGTGCTTTTTCAAGGTTGGGGAAAATGCTATTCAGATGCAGTAATCCGGCAATAAAACCGTCTGGCGATAATATGGCAAAGTTAATTAATATAATTAATGAACTTGCCATGATAATTGGAAACGTAAAAACGAATCCATCTCTCACCGCTGCAACATGTTTTTGTGAGTTTAACTTGATAGCAACTGGAACAAGAAAACGTTCCATTCCACGTTCGAATGAGGCCATTAATCCCATTTTTTTATACCTGTTGTTTTGGATATTTATACATCCCAATAAAGCATGTATGCCATATCCATTTTATGATGTGTGAAAAGTTAGTTCAGGTAATAGTTTAATAATATTAGATTCTTACTCTTGCAGTAGTTTCATCGCAAATTCAAGAACTGCCTGTCCGTTCATGGTGCCGTAGTCTTTCATCTCGATAACGGCTACAGGCATTTTCCCCTGTGCAACGGCTTCAATCTCTGGTTTCTGAAAGCGAACTTGCGGGCCAAGTAAAACAACGTCAACTTCGTTATTTTTAATTTTCCCTTTAGCCTCTGCAATCGCCAATGCGGAAATATTAACTTCAAGTGAAATAGCGTTAGCATGATCAATCATACGTTTAACCAGCATACTGGTTGACATGCCCGCAGCGCAAACTAACAATATTTTTTTCATATTTTCCCTTACTGGTATATAACAGATTACATTGTTTAAATATCATATCCCGCAGTAGCTATACGTCCTGGTACATTGATCACAGTAATACAGTGATAAAGTTGTTCAACATCAGGGTGATTATTAAACGACTCGGCCATACGATAAACCAATCAGGACTCAACTCCTTGTTTTCAATGGCTCTTAAAAGGTGCAAAAGTGATTTTTCAAAAGATTGCCCGCTTACTTAAATCCGAAATCAATGGCAATTCATGGCATGTTGGTGATTTGTTGCCGTCAGAAGCGGAACTCGCTGTTCGTTATAATGTTTCGCGTAATACCCTGCGTAAGGCATTATCCTTGCTGGAAGGCGAAGGAATTATTCACAGAAAGCATGGTTCAGGAACATACATTCAAAAAAAGAATTTTGTTGCACACATTGATCACATGAACAGTTTCAGTGAAATTGCGCATAAAAGCGGCAAAGAGGCAGGGAGTCAGATTATGAAATTTGAAGTGCAGGATGCTTCACCCACTATTGCGACTGAGCTGAATTTAGTGACTGGTGAGCAGGTTTATTACATAAAGAGACTGCGATTCATTGAGGATAATGCAGCACAATTAGAAGAAACGTGGATGTCAGTAGCACGTTTTCCTGATTTAACCGTGTCACATATGCAAAAATCCAAATTTTCATATATTGAGAATGAATGCGGGATCAAAATCATTGGCACCTTTGAAACTTTCTCCCCTACTTTTCCTACCCCAGAAATCGCCAGTATTTTACGGATCAGCCCACGGGATCCCATACTTAAAATTCAGACCCAGGCTGTGGACAGTAACTCTATTCCGCTGGATTATTCGTTACTTTACAGCAATATTTTCGAGTTCCAGGTAAAGTACTTTTTCCCGCGATAAAAGCAGACGCACAGAGTGCTGACATCACATTCTGTGCGTATGGTTTAGCCTCTAACCTTTACCGCTTTACGCCACCGCAAGCCAAATACATTGATATACAGCCCGGTCATAATGAGCACCGCACCTAAAAATTGCAGACCCGTTAAGCGTTCATCCAACAATAGTGCCGCACTTGCCAGTCCGACTACGGGCACCAGTAACGATAACGGTGCAACCCGCCAGGTTTCATAGCGTCCCAGTAACGTCCCCCAGATCCCATAACCAACAATTGTCGCCACAAACGCCAGATACATCAGCGACAAGATGGTGGTCATATCAATAGTAACCAGACTGTGAATCATGGATGCGGAACCATCGAGAATCAGCGAGGCAACAAAGAAGGGAATGATTGGGATTAAAGCGCTCCAGATTACCAGCGACATCACCGCCGGACGCGTTGAGTGCGACATGATCTTTTTATTGAAGATGTTGCCACACGCCCAACTAAATGCTGCAGCCAGGGTCAACATAAAGCCGAGCATCGCCACATGCTGACCGTTCAGACTATCTTCGATTAACACCAGTACGCCAAAAATCGCTAAGGCGATCCCCGCCAATTGTTTGCCATGCAGTCGCTCCCCGAAAGTAAACGCGCCAAGCACGATAGTAAAAAACGCCTGTGCCTGTAACACCAGCGAAGCCAGTCCAGCAGGCATACCGAAGTTAATGGCACAAAAAAGAAAAGCAAACTGCGCAAAACTGATGGTTAATCCATACCCCAGCAGCAAATTCAGTGGTACTTTCGGTCGTGCGACAAAAAAGATAGCCGGAAAAGCGACCAGCATAAAGCGCAAACCGGCCAGCATCAGCGGTGGCATGTTATGAAGCCCCACTTTGATGACCACAAAATTTAGCCCCCATACGACCACTACCAGTAGCGCCAACACCCCATCTTTTCGCGACATTCTACCGCCTCTGAATTTCATCTTTTGTAAGCAATCAACTTAGCTGAATTTACTTTTCTTTAACAGTTGATTCGTTAGTCGCCGGTTACGACGGCATTAATGCGCAAATAAGTCGCTATACTTCGGATTTTTGCCATGCTATTTCTTTACATCTCTAAAACAAAACATAACGAAACGCACTGCCGGACAGACAAATGAACTTATCCCTACGACGCTCTACCAGCGCCCTTCTTGCCTCGTCGTTGTTATTAACCATCGGACGCGGCGCTACGCTGCCATTTATGACCATTTACTTGAGTCGCCAGTACAGCCTGAGTGTCGATCTAATCGGTTATGCGATGACAATTGCGCTCACTATTGGCGTCGTTTTTAGCCTCGGTTTTGGTATCCTGGCGGATAAGTTCGACAAGAAACGCTATATGTTACTGGCAATTACCGCCTTCGCCAGCGGTTTTATTGCCATTCCTTTAGTGAATAACGTAACGCTGGTGGTGCTCTTTTTTGCCCTCATTAACTGCGCCTATTCTGTTTTTGCTACCGTGCTGAAAGCCTGGTTTGCCGACAATCTTTCGTCCACCAGCAAAACGAAAATCTTCTCAATCAACTACACCATGCTAAACATTGGCTGGACCATCGGTCCGCCGCTCGGCACGCTGTTGGTGATGCAGAGCATCAATCTGCCCTTCTGGCTGGCAGCTATCTGTTCCGCGTTTCCCATGCTTTTCATTCAAATTTGGGTAAAGCGCAGCGAGAAAATCATCGCCACGGAAACAGGCAGTGTCTGGTCGCCGAAAGTTTTATTACAAGATAAAGCACTGTTGTGGTTTACCTGCTCTGGTTTTCTGGCTTCTTTTGTAAGCGGCGCATTTGCTTCATGCATTTCACAATATGTGATGGTGATTGCTGATGGGGATTTTGCCGAAAAGGTGGTCGCGGTTGTTCTTCCGGTGAATGCTGCCATGGTGGTTACGTTGCAATATTCCGTGGGCCGCCGACTTAACCCGGCTAACATCCGCGCGCTGATGACAGCAGGCACCCTATGTTTCGTCATCGGTCTGGTCGGTTTTATTTTTTCCGGCAACAGCCTGCTATTGTGGGGTATGTCAGCTGCGGTATTTACTGTCGGTGAAATCATTTATGCGCCGGGCGAGTATATGTTGATTGACCATATTGCGCCGCCAGGAATGAAAGCCAGCTATTTTTCCGCCCAGTCTTTAGGCTGGCTTGGTGCCGCGATTAACCCATTAGTGAGTGGCGTAGTGCTAACCAGCCTGCCGCCTTCCTCGCTGTTTGTCATCTTAGCGTTGGTGATCATTGCTGCGTGGGTGCTGATGTTAAAAGGGATTCGTGCAAGACCGTGGGGGCAGCCCGCGCTTTGTTGATTTAAGTCGAACACAATAAAAATTTAATTCAGCCTTCGTTTAGGTTACCTCTGCTAATATCTTTCTCATTGAGATGAAAATTAAGGTAAGCGAGGAAACACACCACACCATAAACGGAGGCAAATAATGCTGGGTAATATGAATGTTTTTATGGCCGTACTGGGAATAATTTTATTTTCTGGTTTTCTGGCCGCGTATTTCAGCCACAAATGGGATGACTAATGAACGGAGATAATCCCTCACCTAACCGGCCCCTTGTTACAGTTGTGTACAAGGGGCCTGATTTTTATGACGGCGAAAAAAAACCGCCAGTAAACCGGCGGTGAATGCTTGCATGGATAGATTTGTGTTTTGCTTTTACGCTAACAGGCATTTTCCTGCACTGATAACGGATCGTTGACACAGTAGCATCAGTTTTCTCAATGAATGTTAAACGGAGCTTAAACTCGGTTAATCACATTTTGTTCGTCAATAAACATGCAGCGATTTCTTCCGGTTTGCTTACCCTCATACATTGCCCGGTCTGCTCTTCCAATGACCACATCCAGAGGCTCTTCAGGAAATGCGCGACTCACACCTGCTGTCACGGTAATGTTGATATGCCCTTCAGAATGTGTGATGGCATGGTTATCGACTAACTGGCAAATTCTGACACCTGCACGACATGCTTCTTCATCATTAGCCGCTTTGACAATAATGATAAATTCTTCGCCCCCGTAGCGATAAACCGTTTCGTAATCACGCGTCCAACTGGCTAAGTAAGTTGCCAGGGTGCGTAATACTACATCGCCGATTAAATGCCCGTAGGTATCATTAACCAATTTAAATCGGTCAATATCCAACAACATTAAATAAAGATTCAGAGGCTCAGTGTTGCGTAACTGATGATCAAAGGATTCATCAAGAACCCGACGCCCCGGCAATCCCGTCAAAACATCCATATTGCTACGGATCGTCAGCAAATAAATTTTGTAATCGGTTAATGCCGCAGTAAAAGAAAGCAACCCCTCCTGAAAGGCGTCGAAATGCGCGTCCTGCCAGTGATTTTCAACAATAGCCAGCATTAATTCCCGACCACAGTTATGCATATGTTGATGGGCAGAATCCATTAGCCGAACGTAAGGTAATTCATCGTTATCGAGTGGCCCCAGATGATCAATCCACCGACCAAACTGGCACAGTCCATAAGAATGGTTATCCGTTATTTCTGGCTTACTGGCATCTCTCGCGACCACGCTGTGAAACATACTCACCAGCCACTGGTAGTGGGCATCGATAGCCTTATTGAGATTTAACAAGATGGCATCAATTTCCGTTGTCTTCTTGATCATTGCCACTCCTTTTTCACAGTTCCTTGTGCGCGCTATTCTAACGAGAGAAAAGCAAAATTACGTCAATATTTTCATAGAAATCCGAAGTTAGGAGTCATCTCTGAGATAACATTGTGATTTAAAACAAAATCAGCGGATAAAAAAGTGTTTAATTCTGTAAATCACCTCTGCATTATCGTAAATAAAAGGATGACAAATAGCATAACCCAATACCCTAATGGCCCAGTAGTTCAGGCCATCAGGCTAATTTATTTTTATTTCTGCAAATGAGTGACCCGAACGACGGCCGGCGCGCTTTTCTTATCCAGACTGCCGCTAATGTTGATCATCTGGTCCGGCTGAACTTCTCGTCCATCAAAGACGGCCGCAGGAATAACGACATTAATTTCACCGCTCTTATCGCGAAAAACGTAACGGTCCTCTCCTTTGTGAGAAATCAAATTACCGCGTAGTGAAACCGAAGCGCCATCGTGCATGTTTTTTGCGAAATCAACGGTCATTTTTTTTGCATCATCGGTTCCGCGATAGCCATCTTCTATTGCATGAGGCGGCGGTGGCGCTGCATCCTGTTTTAAACCGCCCTGGTCATCTGCCAACGCATAAGGCATGACAAGAAAACTTGCTAATACAATGGCCTGAAATTTCATACTAACTCCTTAATTGCGTTTGGTTTGACTTATTAAGTCTGGTTGCTATTTTTATAATTGCCAAATAAGAATACTGCCAATTGTTATAAGGCATTTAAAATCAGCCCACTAGCTGTCAAATATTCAGAGAATTTAACTCACTAAAGTTAAGAAGATTGAAGAGTCTTAAACATATTTTCAGAATAATCGGATTTATATGTTTGAAAATTATTATATTTGACGAGCATACAGAAAAAGCAAATCACCTTTACATATAATAGCGTGGACAAAAAACAGTGAACATTAATAAAGATAAAATTGTACAACTCGCAGATACCGACACTATTGAAAACCTGACATCCGCGTTGAGTCAAAGACTTATCGCGGATCAATTACGCTTAACTACCGCCGAATCATGCACCGGCGGTAAGTTGGCTAGCGCCCTGTGTGCAGCTGAAGATACACCCAAATTTTACGGTGCAGGCTTTGTTACTTTCACCGATCAGGCAAAGATGAAAATCCTCAGCGTAAGCCAGCAATCTCTTGAACGATATTCTGCGGTGGAAAGTGGCAGCAGAAATGGCAACAGGTGCCATAGAGCGTGCGGATGCTGATGTCAGTATTGCCATTACCGGCTACGGCGGACCGGAGGGCGGTGAAGATGGTACGCCAGCGGGTACCGTCTGGTTCGCGTGGCATATTAAAGGCCAGACCTACACTGCGGTTATGCATTTTGCTGGCGACTGCGAAACGGTATTAGCTTTAGCGGTGAGGTTTGCCCTCGTCCAGCTGCTGCAATTACTGCTATAACCAGGCTGGCCTGGCGATATCTCCAGGCCAGCCATTGGTGGTGTTTATATGTTCAAGCCACGATGTTGCAGCATCGGCATAATCTGAGGAGCCTTACCGCGCCATTGTCGATACAGGCGTTCCAGATCTTCGCTGTTACCTCTGGAAAGGATCGCCTCGCGAAAACGCTGCCCATTTTCACGCGTTAATCCGCCCTGCTCAACAAACCACTGGTAACCATCATCGGCCAACATTTGCGTCCACAGATAAGCGTAATAACCTGCAGCATATCCGCCACCAAAAATATGGGCGAAATAACTGCTGCGATAGCGTGGCGGTATAGCAGGAAGATCCATATTTTCCGCCACCAGCGCCCGCAATTCAAAATCATCGACATCCTGCATTGCTTCGTTTTCTTCCAGGCAATGCCAGCGCATATCGAGAAGTGCGGCGCTAAGCAGTTCGCTCATCTCATACCCTTTGTTGAACAGGCTGGCATTACGCATTTTCTGTTGCAGTTCGTCAGGCATTGCTGCCCCGCTCTGATAATGCCGGGCGTAGCGAGCGAATACCTGCGGATGCGTTGCCCAGTGTTCGTTGATTTGCGACGGAAATTCGACAAAATCACGCGGCGTGTTGGTGCCGGAAAGCGTGGCATAACGCTGGCGGGCAAAAAGGCCGTGCAGCGTATGACCAAATTCATGGAATAAGGTTATTACATCATCCCAGAGTAACAACGCAGGCTCACCGGCAGCGGGTTTCTGATAATTGCAAACGTTATAAATTACCGGATGCGTTTCATTAAGCGTTGATTGCTCAACAAAATTGCCCATCCATGCACCGCCGCTTTTTGAATCACGGGCGAAGAAATCACCGTAAAATAACGCCAGTCCCACGCCATTATGATCAAAAATTTCCCACACACGAACGTCAGGATGGTAGACAGGAATATCAAAACGTTCGACAAACTTAATACCGAAGAGCTGATTCGCGGTCCAGAATACACCTTCATTCAACACCGTGTTTAATTCAAAATATGGCTTGAGCTGCGCCTCATCAAGATCAAATTTCTCCCGCCGTACCTGTTCGGCATAAAATGCCCAGTCCCACGGCTGCGCGCTAAACCCGCCTTGCTGCTTATCGATAACCGCCTGTATGGAGGCTAATTCATCGCTAGCACGTTGACGCGCCGCTGGAACAATTTCCCGCATAAAGTTGAGTGCTGCTTCAGGTGTTTTTGCCATCTGATCGGCGATTTTCCATGCGGCATAATGAGGAAAACCAAGCAGTTTCGCCTGCTGTGCGCGAATCTCTACCAGACGTTGAATGATAGCGCGGGTATCATTGCCATCATTTTTTTCCGCTCGCGTCCAGCCCGCAATAAACAGTTTTTCACGCGTCGCACGATCGCGCATTTCGGCAAGCGCCGGTTGTTGGGTGGTATTCAGCAGCGGAATCAGCCATTTGTTATCCAGACCTTTCTCGCGAGCCGCCACTGCCGCCAGCGCAATCTCTTGCTCACTCATTCCTGCCAGCTGCGCGATATCGTTCACAACCAGACCGCCGGATTTATTTGCTGCAAGTAACCGCTGGTTAAACTGGCTGGTCAGGGTCGCAGCTTCTGTATTCAGTACTTTTAATTTTGCTTTATCAGCTTGCGCAAGTTTGGCTCCGGCAAGGACAAAACGTTGATGAATAACCTCCACCAGGCGGATGGATTCACTATCAAGCCCCAGGGATTCACGGCGCTGCCAGACAGCATCTACCCGCGCGAATAATTCACCGTTCAGATAGATATCATTAGCCAGTTCCGCCAGTTCAGCGGAAAACTGTTCATCAAGACGCTGTAATTCATCATTGGTATGCGCCGCAGTCATCGCAAAAAAGACGCTGGTAACGCGGGTAAGTAATTCTCCGCTTTGTTCCAGTGCCAGAATAGTATTGTTGAAATCAGGCGTTTGCGGGTTAAGCGCGATGGCAGCAATTTCTGCCCGCTTTTGCTGCATTCCCTCATCGAATGCCGGGCGATAGTGATGATTGGCAATTTGATCAAAATGAGGAGCCAGATACGGCAGTGTGCTTTGCACAAGGAAAGGATTCATTGTTGTCATTTTCTTCTCCTGAACGCGAGGTGTTCCATAGCGTAGGCTTACTGATAACGGAGTGCAATCTTGCAAACCAGTATTACCCGCTCTTAAGCATCACGTGCTATGTTATTGACACACAAAAGCGTTGAGGAACAGTGAGATGATCGTTTTAGTAACTGGAGCAACGGCAGGTTTTGGTGAATGCATTACTCGTCGTTTTATTCAACAAGGGCATAAAGTTATCGCCACTGGCCGTCGCCAGGAGCGGTTGCAGGAGTTAAAAGACGAACTGGGAGATAATCTGTATATCGCCCAACTGGACGTTCGCAACCGCGCCGCTATTGAAGAGATGCTGGCATCGCTTCCTGCCGAGTGGTGCAATATTGATATCCTGGTAAATAATGCCGGCTTGGCGTTGGGCATGGAGCCTGCGCATAAAGCCAGCGTTGAAGACTGGGAAACGATGATTGATACCAACAACAAAGGCCTGGTATATATGACGCGCGCCGTCTTACCGGGTATGGTTGAACGTAATCATGGTCATATTATTAACATTGGCTCAACGGCAGGTAGCTGGCCGTATGCCGGTGGTAACGTTTACGGTGCGACGAAAGCGTTTGTTCGTCAGTTTAGCCTGAATCTGCGTACGGATCTGCATGGTACGGCGGTGCGCGTCACCGACATCGAACCGGGTCTGGTGGGTGGCACCGAGTTTTCCAATGTCCGCTTTAAAGGCGATGACGGTAAAGCGGAAAAAACCTATCAAAATACCGTTGCATTGACGCCAGAAGATGTCAGCGAAGCCGTCTGGTGGGTGTCAACGCTGCCTGCTCACGTCAATATCAATACCCTGGAAATGATGCCGGTTACCCAAAGCTATGCCGGACTGAATGTCCACCGTCAGTAATTTTTATACCCGGCGTAACTGCCGGGTTATTGCTTGTCACAAAAAAGTGGTAGACTCATGCAGTTAACTCACTCACAAGCAAGAACGAATGACCGTCGAAACGCAACTTAATCCCACACAGCCTGTCAATCAGCAGATTTATCGTATTCTTCGTCGCGACATTGTCCATTGCCTGATTGCACCAGGCACACCGTTGTCGGAAAAAGAAGTTTCTGTTCGTTTCAATGTGTCACGCCAGCCGGTTCGTGAAGCCTTTATTAAACTGGCGGAAAACGGCCTGATTCAAATTCGTCCGCAGCGTGGCAGCTACGTCAACAAAATTTCCATGGCCCAGGTGCGAAACGGCAGTTTTATCCGTCAGGCCATTGAGTGCGCGGTGGCGCGTCGGGCGGCGAGCATGATTACCGAAAGCCAGTGCTACCAACTGGAACAAAATCTTCACCAGCAACGCATTGCCATTGAGCGCAAGCAACTGGATGATTTTTTTGAACTTGATGACAACTTCCATCAACTCCTGACGCAGATTGCCGACTGTCAACTGGCGTGGGATACCATTGAGAACCTGAAAGCGACCGTTGATCGCGTGCGCTATATGAGTTTCGACCATGTTTCTCCACCAGAAATGCTGTTACGCCAGCATCTTGATATTTTCTCTGCCCTGCAAAAACGTGATGGCGATGCGGTAGAACGTGCAATGACGCAACATTTGCAGGAAATCAGCGAATCCGTGCGCCAGATCCGCCAGGAAAACAGCGACTGGTTTAGCGAAGAGTAATTCATTTACTCTCATCCCATCCGGGATGAGAGGCTTTTCCCCCCGCCTTACGGCTCATGCATGCATCAAAAAAGATGTGAGCTTGATCAAAAACAAAAAATATTTCACTCGACAGGAGTATTTATATTGCGCCCGTTACGTGGGCTTCGACTGTAAATCAGAAAGGAGAAAACACCTATGACGACCTACGATCGTAACCGTAACGCAATCACCACTGGCAGCCGTGTTATGGTTAGCGGCACCGGTCACACTGGCAAGATCCTGTCGATTGATACTGAAGGTCTGACCGCTGAGCAAATCCGCCGCGGAAAAACCGTAGTTGTTGAAGGTTGTGAAGAGAAACTGGCACCTCTGGACCTGATTCGTCTCGGCATGAACTAAGTGTGTGAATGCCGCCGATGGCGGCATTGCTTTTTTACTTCACGGAATATTTCGCCACGGTCGCTTTCGCGCCATGCGCTAATAAAGACAAGTACGCTTCCGTCACTTTTGCAGTAAACAAGCTATTGTCTGGCAAATCATCACCAAAGATTGCCTTAATCGCCAGCAATGACTGGACGCGCGCTTTCCCTTCGGCACTACTTTGTACAGCCTTCTGAATAACAGGTAACAGTGGGTCACTGATTTCTATCGGATTTCCCTGTTCATCAACACCACCGACATAACGCATCCAACCCGCGACGCCCAGCGCCAGCAGATCGAACTTGCTGTCATGCGCCAGATGCCAGCGAACAGAATCCAACATCCGCTGTGGCAATTTCTGGCTACCATCCATCGCAATCTGCCAGGTTCGATGACGTAACGCTGGATTGCTATAGCGTTCAATTAATCGGTTAGCGTAATCTTGCAAATCAACGCCCTGCACTTTCAGCGTCGGCGCTTGTTCCTGCAACATCAAGCCATACGCCGCATAACGATAATGTTCATCTTCCATGCAGTCATTAATGTGCTGATATCCGGCAAGATAACCCAAATACGCCAGGAATGAATGACTGCCGTTGAGCATGCGCAACTTCATCTCTTCATAAGGCAGCACATCACTAACCAGTTCGGCTCCCGCTTTTTCCCATTCTGGACGTCCGGCAACAAAGTTATCTTCTATTACCCACTGGCGGAAAGGTTCACAGGCAACGCCCGCAGGATCGCCCACACCGGTAAGTTGTTCGATTTTCGCCAGCGTATCCTCTGTCACTGCGGGCACAATACGGTCCACCATTGTTGATGGGAAAGTCACGTTATCTTCGATCCATTGTGCCAGTTTTACATCAACAGCTTTCGCGTATGAAGTGACAACGTCACGCATAACATGACCGTTTTCTGGCATGTTGTCACATGACATGACGGTAAATGCGGGAAGTCCTGCCGCTTTACGGCGGGCCAGCGCCTCAACAATCACCCCTGTTGCTGTTTTCGGCTGGTGGGGATTTTGCACGTCGGCAGCGACCATCGGGTGATCGAGCATTAACTGTCCGGTCGCCGGAGAGTGGAAATACCCTTTTTCGGTGATTGTCAGAGAGACAATCGCGATTTGCGGTTCACACATCGCAGCCAACACGGTTTCTAAGCCATCCATCTGTACGTGCAAGGCTTTTTTAACGACGCCAACGACGCGAGCCGTCCACGCATCGGCCGACATTTCCGCAACGGTATAAAGATTATCTTGCTGTTGTAAATCGGCAATTTGCTGTTCGCCGCCGATTAAGTTGACCTCATAATATCCCCAGTCACTGAAATGTTCTGTAGCAAGAATATCGGCATACACGCCCTGATGCGCACGGTGAAATGCACCAAAGCCTAAATGAATAATTCTTGGGGCCAGGTTATTACGATCATAAACAGGGAGTGTCGCTTTTGCTGATAACAAATTATTTCCCATAACAATTCCTTAAATTTAAATATGGCAAGCTATATGTTTTGTTATATGAATAAAAATCCCCTCTCCGATAAGAGAAGGGATTGAGGGTTTACAGACTTCTGGAAGGTTGCGCAGCTCTTACAACACGCGGTTGATCTTCCGCAGCGTCTTCCAGCGCACTTAAATCACGGTCTTTCACCTCTGGCATTTTCAGCGCAGAGATTAAACCAATTACTGAATATGCCATGATCATAATGGCGATCGGATACCAGGATTCCGTCATGGTGCAGAAAATACCCGCCAGGATAGGACCAAAACCGGAAGCGATAAGACCACCAATTTCTTTAGAAATAGCCATCCGGGTAAAGCGGTTTTTACAGCCGAACATTTCTGCCATGGTAATGTTTTCCAGAGCAAATAATCCCAGCACCGCACAGTTATGAATCACAATCAGTGCAACCATAATGGTGCTCGGGGCATAGCTTTTATCTACAATGATAGAAAGCATTGGCCATGCCAGCACAATCGCGGAGGTATTCATAATAATATACGGGATCCGGCGACCAATTTTATCGGATAACCAACCAAGGAACGGAATGGTCATAAAGCCGAGAATCGAACTGATCATCAATGCATCTGTTGGAATTGCTTTGTTAAACAATAACGTCTGCACTAAATAGCCTGCAAGGAAAGTCTGAATTAACCCGGAGTTACCCGCCTGACCAAAACGCAGCCCTGTTGCCAGCCAGAAGGATTTGCTCTGGAACATGCTACCAGCAGGTGCAGGTTTTGCTGTCGGTTGGTTACTGTCGTTAACCTTCTCAAAGACCGGGCTTTCTTTCAGATTCATACGCAACCAGATAGCAAAGACCATCACGACAACGCTCGCCAGGAACGGTATACGCCATCCCCACGCCAGCAGTTCCTCTTTACTGAGAATGAAGAACATAAAGGCCCAGATTGCCGTTGCGCTCAAGGTTCCGCAGTTAGTTCCCATAGCCACAAATGAGGAGATAATTCCGCGCTTACCTTTTGGCGCATATTCCGCCAGCATCGTACCGGCACCGGAAATTTCCGCACCTGCACCCAACCCCTGAATAATACGCAACGTCACCAGCAAGATGGGTGCAAAAACACCAATCTGTGCATAGGTCGGTAACACACCAATTAAGGTGGTACAGATCCCCATCATGGTGATGGTAATAAAGAGCACTTTTTTACGCCCTATTCTGTCGCCCATTTTGCCGAAAATAAATGCTCCGACAATACGCGCCACATAACCTGCACCGTAGGTTCCCATTGCCAGAATTAACGCCATTGCCGTTGATGATTCAGGAAAAAATATTTCATGAAACACTAACGCTGCGCCGAGCGAATATAACTGGAAATCCATAATTCACAGATGTTTTTTCTCATTCTGTGGTTTCCTTGGCGCTTTCTAGGTTTTTTCAGATAGTTACATTTTTTCAAAAACATCCTGAGTTCGATCTTACTATCTATCTGTGGCCTATTTCTGTCCCATATATGCCCCAAAAAACACCCCAACAGATAAGCAATCTTTTCATGGTGTTACGCGTAAAAACAATAACGGCTTGAAATTATTCAATACACTCTCGAAAGTGCATCAGCCAACCGCAGAACGTTATTGCATACAACGTTTCTGCGGCATATCACGAAACGATTACTTAATGACTGGGACTTCAGACCACTCAATATCCGGTACAATTATGTATCAACGCAGTTTAACAACACCCTATATTTAATCCAGAGTGCGAGCAACGTTGTCCCTTTCTCTTTTGCACTCTTAAAATATACGATTACTTAAGTGAAGATGCTTGACGAATCGCCAAATAAAACATCTTCATCAGCATAAAAATCCATATATGATTGAAAATTTAGTCATTAATACCATTCATATCTGAATACTAACCTAATACGCTTACTAACCGTGAGAAATCTTTTTTTTCGACTTAATCACTCGAAATAAACTTTCACTCAATTGAAAACAATTAGCTACAATTATCATTGCAATATCAAATCAAACATAACAACTTGCATAAATTCTCATGGGATACAGCATCAGTTGTGCCAAACACATAAGGAATTGAAATGGACGGAGAAAGCTTTAACTTTGATGACAATGATATTGAATTTATTGCTTCAATGTATGCATCATGTAAATTATCAGGAAGTATCGCCCCCATAATGCATATAATGGTTAGCATTCCAAAAAATAAGAAAAAACAATTCTACGAACGAGTTGAGCATTATTGTAGTTTATATTCCAATAAAAACCCACCTTCTTAAATTCGCTGCATTCTAGTGGATTCCATTAAGAAAACAATGACATACACTCAAACACATCTTTTTTATCAACAGTGAATTTCAGTTCGGCCAGTTTTTACCAGCTATTATAAAAATAGCACCCATATAAAGTTTTTACCCCACAGGTACAGCTGGCCATTCGATAACCGCACTAAGGAAGTGCCAACACGACATCAGCAAGACCCGATATTTCTTCCATGCCGCCAGCAACGATGTTAAGGTTAAATTAATTATAAAAAAATATATTATAATTCCATCTTCGCATTAAATTTTAACCTTTAATCTCCACACGGAACAAGTTGCATAGGTGACTATATTAAGAAAACTTATAACCACCAAAAAGATTTGCTTTGCAAGCAAAAACAGTGACCATTGACTCTAAGAAAATTCCGATCTATTGTTAGTGTCATCAAAGTTACTTAACAGTATTCCGAAATGAAAATACAAAGCAAGCTAATTGTCTTATTAAACATTATCATTGCATTTATATTATTTGAGCTTTTAGCTCAAAAATTTGGTTTGAGTACATTATTTTAAAGCAAGATAAACAATATCGGGCACTCTAGTTTTTATAATTAACAATTAAACGCCCATAAAATGTTATTTACTTTTCTTCGCTATTGTCATATCTTAATATAGTGGCTTACGCCACTCTACTTTCATCATATTTTGTACGTTTATGTACTCGCCATGAAGCTCTTTCATGGCGATTTTTTATTCTTAATCCAAGAACATACTCCCTACCTATAGAAAAATCACTTTTTGAACAAAAGAATAACGTATTTAGGTAATCATTACGAATTTACCCTATAGGTGCTACTGGCCATTCAATATCCGGTGCAGTTGTTGTATTAACACGGTTCAGCAACACCCGATACTTCTTCCAGGCTTCCAGCAACGAGATTTCTTCCTCCGTTGCAATTTCCAGATCTGCAGCATCCTGAAGCGGCGCAATATGCTCACTGGCTACCTGCATCAGGTTGTTTTTTGTTTCTTCCGCCTCCCGGATCCGGAACAGTTTTTCTGCTTCCGTATCCTTCACCCAGGCTGTGCCGTTCCACTTCTGATATTCCCCTTCCGGCGATAACCAGGTGACATTTTCCGGTAACGAGCCAAGTTCAGAAATAAATAACGCGTCGCCGGAAGCCACGTCATAGACGGTTTTTCCCCGATGATCTTCAACGAGATGCCACGATGCCTCATCACTGTTGAAAACAGCCACAAAGCCAGCAGGAATATCTGGCGGTGCAATATCGGTACTGTTTGCTGGCAGACCTGTATGAGGCGGAATATATGCGTCACCTTCACCAATAAATTCATTAGTTCCGGCCAGCAGATTATAAATTTTTATGGTCCGTGGTTGTTCACTCATTCTGAATGCCATTATGCAAGCCTCACAATATAGTTAAATGCGATGTTTTTGACGGTGTTTTCCGCGTTACCAGCAGCGTTAACGGTGATGGTGTGTCCATGTGAACCAATCGCAACGGAGTGCGTGTGTGCACCAATACCGACAGTATGTGCGTGTGCACCTGCAGATGCTGCTGTGCCGGACAGTGAGTGGCTATGGTTACCATCTGTACTGGTATTAGCTAACGCCCCCGTAGACATACCTACTGAGCCTTGTACACCCCAGGTATTTTGACCTGAGCTTGTATAACCATATTGATAAGTATCTTTAAAAACACTGGGGTTAAATCGACGGCCATCTCTATGGCTGTGATTACCAGCTGCATTCGTGCTGCCACTTAAACTATGGGTATGCGCACCAGTGTTATTCGTGGATTTAGTGCCGTAATCAAACGACGATGTGGTTTTCGTCCCCAAATCAGTACTGGATGCGCTGGCGCTGTGGGTATGCGATTTTATGCCGTCCTGTTCCTGAGACAATACGGCACGACCACTGGCGGGCTTGCCCTTAATCGTCCAGCCACGCATATCAGGGATCACGCCTGACGGATAAGCGGCTGCAAGTTTCGGGTAGGCAGATTTGTCAAAAGTCTGCCCCTGCATCAGGGCATAACCAGACGGAACGGTATCTGATGGCCACGGGATTGGTGCGCCGACTGGGTAGCTTTCTGGTGGAAGATTTTTCGAGGTATAAACTTCTGCCCAGTCTTCCTCAAAACCATAACCGTCTCTTGAAGAACGGTAGAACAGACCACCATTTCTGTAATGCGCCTTCATCTGCAGGGTCCGGCAACTTCCGACTCCGGTATAGAAGTTAACCAGAATATAGCTGTCGCCAGAGCGGGTGACATTGTAAGCGCCTGATTCGGCATTCCAGGGAACGCCACCATCCGCATCGGCATATGTATCCGTTGCCCTTCTGGCAAAAGCAGCCACATGCGCGGCGGTTAAAGTAATATCTTTTGAACCATCAAACTCAACCCCAGAAACCAGTCTTGGCGTTTGCAGCTTTGTTGCTGTCAATGCGTTACCGTTCAGACTTGCAGACAGCTTGGTTCCAATAACCAGTTCGCCGGTTGCGTTATCAATAGCAAACGGTCTTAATGTATTCCATCCACCATAAACATCACCTTGATTGGTAAGCAGCAGGTAAGTTTTAGCGCCATCATTACGCCATAATGCCCCATACTCCCCACCTATCATTCGAATCTGATTACCACCACGCGCTACAATTTCGTCTGTGGCAAAAAGTTTTTTGCACGACAAGTTATCGTTAACGATTAACGAATGAGACTCATAAAAACCACGCCCACTCTTAAAATCAAGGATAACGTCCGCCGCGATACATTCAGTCGCTGGATTTGTTGCCCCAAACTTATAGGTCGTATCATTAACAACGAGATCAGCACCAGGTGCGGATATTGACAGGCCATCTTCGATAAACGCAAAAACAGGGAAAGCAGCGCCATCAACATAGAACACAGAGCGCAAATCATCGCCCTTATTACTCATCATTATTGAGTGGATGGCTCGTTCATTGTTTTGATATTGCCAGAACATTCCATAAGCATAACGCCCCCTGTCAGTCCAGCCACCAGGCATAACAAATCCGTTAAACTCGCAGTTATTCATCGGATCGCCTGCGGTTCGCGTTGCCGTGGTGATAATGACCCTTGATGCCAGTTCGCTTACTGAGCCAGCAGAACGCATAACAACAACAGGGTAATATTTTCCAGATGTTGCACCTGCAGGAGCGTTAACCCGCACATAACGCATACCACGCTTATCAGCAAAGTCTGTTTTACTGACCGCGTTAATGTTGTTCAGGAAGCGTCCCTTATCGGGTATATCAGCGCCGTTCTGGTCTTTCTGCAGACGTTTCTCTGCATTGTCATAGGCTGATTTTACTGCCTTTGGCGTTGCCGCCAGCGTTTCAGACGTGCTGTTGGTCGCGCTGCTTAGCTGGATTATCCCTTTCTGTGCTGTCGTTGCATCCTGTGCGGTGTATTTCCCGTTAGCCAGGTCATACGCGGCCTTAACGGCTTTTGGCGTTGCCGCCAGTGACTCGGAAGTGCTGTTGGTCGCACTGCTGAGCTGTACTATCCCCTTTTTCGTCGTGCTCGCATCCTCAAGCGCCACGGCGGATGCAATATCCTCTGCCCGTTTTGCCGCTGTCTCAGCGCGCGTTGCCGCGGATTCCGCCGTACTTTTGCTCTGAGCTGCTGCCGTCGCACTGCCAGCTGCCTCTGTCGCCTTCGTGGATGCCGTCGTGGCGCTACCCTTCGCTGCTGACGCCTGTCTGGTCGCCTCATCTTTTGAAGCAGACGCAGATGATGCCGATGACGACGCCGAACTGGCTGACGATGCGGCAGCCGTTTTTGAGGATTCTGCGCTGGTTTCCGACGCTTTCGCGTTCGTTTCGGATGTCTTCGCTGCGGAAGCAGACCTCGCTGCTGCGCTGGCCTGTTCAGTGGCTTCGCCAGCCTTCGTTGTGGCTGTTGAAGCAGACGATGCGGCGCTTTCTGCCGATTTTCCGGCGGCGCTAGCACTGGCTGAGGCCTGCCCGGCACTTGTTGACGCTGCACTGGCAGACGACGCAGCCGCTGTTTTTGAGCCTGCCGCAGCCGAGGCGCTCTGTCCCGCTGCCGTTTCAGAAGACCTGGCGTTCGTCTCTGACGTTTTTGCCGCCTTCGCGGAATTTCCTGCCGCTGTTGCCGAGGAAGCTGCGCTACTGGCGCTCGAGGATGCGTTCGTTTCTGATGATTTTGCCGCCTCTTTTGAAGCCGCCGCATCCCGGGCTGAGGTGGCAGCTTCTGACGCTTTCGTAGTCGCGGTGGATGCAGAAGTGGCTGCTGATTGTTGTGACGCTGCAGCATTCGTTTCTGACGTTTTTGCGGCACTGGCACTGGTAGCTGCCGCGCTTTTTGAGGACTCTGCAGCGGCAGCACTTTTTGATGCTTCAGTGGCCTTTGTTGATGCCGTTCCTGCGCTGGAAGTCGCTGACTGAGCCGACGACGCGGCCTGTCCGGCTGACGTGCTGGCTGCGCGTGCTGAGCCTGCAGCATCAGTCGCATGGGTTGCCGCCTCACGGGCTGATGTGC
>NZ_JAHZSO010000099.1:0-592 GCF_028421345.1 Escherichia sp. S10b | reverse complement strand
GAAATAAGCAGGTGGTGTTACTCATTGCCGGAATATCCGGCATCGCGACGGGAATAATCGTCAGCCTGAATATCCCCTTTATCCATCAGGGGCTTTTTTATCCCGCCAGCCCTGTAGAAATTGTCGTTTCGCTGTGCCTTACCTTTTCTGTTTCTGTTGTGTTTTTTGTGGGGGCAATTGTGGGATGGATTTCGGTGTCTGAAATATATTACAGCCGCAGGACTGGACGGAAATATCGGGATATTCCTGCTGAAATGTCGTATGCGCCGGGAGAACAAATTAAGGGAGGGCAAGAATGATGCCACGCATTAAACCTCTTCTGGTTCTTTGTGCTGCTTTACTGACGGTCACACCCGCAGCGTCAGCGGATGTGAACAGCGACATGAATCAGTTCTTTAACAAGCTGGGCTTCGCCTCCAATACCACACAGCCGGGCGTCTGGCAGGGGCAGGCCGCCGGTTATGCTTACGGTGGCTCCCTGTATGCCCGTACTCAGGTCAAAAATGTTCAGCTGATTTCCATGACGCTGCCGGATATCAATGCCGGATGTGGCGGCATCGACGCCTATCTCGGCTCGTTCAGTTTTATTAAT
>NZ_JAHZSO010000098.1:0-937 GCF_028421345.1 Escherichia sp. S10b | reverse complement strand
GAAATAAGCAGGTGGTGTTACTCATTGCCGGAATATCCGGCATCGCGACGGGAATAATCGTCAGCCTGAATATCCCCTTTATCCGTCAGGGGCTTTTTTATCCCGCCAGCCCTGTGGAAATTGTCGTTTCGCTGTGTCTTACCTTTTCTGTTTCTGTTGTGTTTTTTGTGGGGGCAATTGTGGGATGGATTTCGGTGTCTGAAATATATTACAGCCGCATGACCTGTCTGCATGAATCATCAGAAATATCAGAGGGAACTTATGATGAAAGAAAAAATAAATGATACAGAACCGGGAATCAAACAAATTGAAAGGGAGATTGAACGTGGTTGTGATAATGCAAAAAAATACTTCTGGCTTTTTGTGGTTTTCTTTGCTGCCGGATTGATTGTAAGGAACGTTATGCATGATTTTTTCAGTGCCGGTATTGATTCGTGGAAAGCTGACCCGGAATTAAATAATTTTCGTTATATGTGGAACACCCTGATGTATGTCATTCCGATTATGTTATATGCGCTTGCAGCTGGTTTTCTTGCTGCGGCTTCTCTGTCGCCGTTGTGCGAAATAATATTTGGGGGTGTCCGGATATTCCTGCTGAAACGCCGTATGCGCCGGGAGAACACATTAAGGGAGGGCAGCAATAATGCTTCGCATTAAACCTCTTCTGGTTCTTTGTGCCGCTTTACTGACGTTCACACCCGCAGCGTCAGCGGATGTGAACAGCGATATGAATCAGTTCTTTAACAAGCTGGGCTTCGCCTCCAATACCACACAGCCGGGCGTCTGGCAGGGGCAGGCCGCCGGGTATGCCTATGGTGGCTCCCTGTATGCCCGCACCCAGGTCAAAAATATCCAGCTGATTTCCATGACGCTGCCGGATATCAATGCCGGATGTGGCGGCATCGACGCCTATCTCGGCTCGTTCAGTTTTATTAAT
>NZ_JAHZSO010000097.1:0-122884 GCF_028421345.1 Escherichia sp. S10b | reverse complement strand
TTATCCGCTCACAATTTCACACAACATACGAGCCGGAAGCATAAAGTGTAAAGCCTGGGGTGCCTAATGAGTGAGCTAACTCACATTAATTGCGTTGCGCTCACTGCCCGCTTTCCAGTCGGGAAACCTGTCGTGCCAGCTGCATTAATGAATCGGCCAACGCGCGGGGAGAGGCGGTTTGCGTATTGGGCGCCAGGGTGGTTTTTCTTTTCACCAGTGAGACGGGCAACAGCTGATTGCCCTTCACCGCCTGGCCCTGAGAGAGTTGCAGCAAGCGGTCCACGCTGGTTTGCCCCAGCAGGCGAAAATCCTGTTTGATGGTGGTTAACGGCGGGATATAACACGAGCTGTCTTCGGTATCGTCGTATCCCACTACCGAGATATCCGCACCAACGCGCAGCCCGGACTCGGTAATGGCGCGCATTGCGCCCAGCGCCATCTGATCGTTGGCAACCAGCATCGCAGTGGGAACGATGCCCTCATTCAGCATTTGCATGGTTTGTTGAAAACCGGACATGGCACTCCAGTCGCCCTCCCGTTCCGCTATCGGCTGAATTTGATTGCGTGTGAGATATTTATGCCAGCCCGCCAGACGCAGACGCGCCGAGACAGAACTTAATGGGCCCGCTAACAGCGCGATTTGCTGGTGACCCAATGCGACCAGATGCTCCACGCCCAGCCGCGTACCGTCTTCATGGGAGAAAATAATACTGTTGATGGGAGTCTGGTCAGAGACATCAAGAAATAACGCCGGAACATTAGCGCAGGCTGCTTCCACAGCAGTGGCATCCTGGTCATCCAGCGGATAGTTAATGATCAGCCCACTGACGCGTTGCGCGAGAAGATTGTGCACCGCCGCTTTACAGGCTTCGACGCCGCTTCGTTCTACCATCGACACCACCACGCTGGCACCCAGTTGATCAGCGCGAGATTTAATCGCCGCGACAATTTGCGACGGCGCGTGCAGGGCCAGACTGGAGGTGGCAACGCCAATCAGCAACGACTGTTTGCCCGCCAGTTGTTGTGCCACGCGGTTGGGAATGTAATTCAGCTCCGCCATCGCCGCTTCCACTTTTTCCCGCGTTTTCGCAGAAACGTGGCTGGCCTGGTTCACCACGCGGGAAACGGTCTGATAAGAGACACCGGCATACTCTGCGACATCGTATAGCGTTACTGGTTTCACATTCACCACCCTGAATTGACTCTCTTCCGGACGCTATCATGCCATACCGCGAAAGGTTTTGCGCCATTCGATGGTGTCAACGTAAATGCACGCCGCTTCGCCGTCCGGCCACCAGAATAGCCTGCGATTCAACCCCTTCTTCGATCTGTTTTGCTACCCGTTGTAGCGCCGGAAGATGCTTTTCCGCTGCCTGTTCAATGGTCATTGCGCTCGCCATATACACCAGATTCAGACAGCCAATCACCCGTTGTTCACTGCGCAGCGGTACGGCGATAGAGGCGATCTTCTCCTCCTGATCCCAGCCGCGGTAGTTCTGTCCGTAACCCTCTTTGCGCGCGCGCGCCAGAATGGCTTCCAGCTTTAACGGTTCCCGTGCCAGTTGATAGTCATCACCGGGGCGGGAGGCTAACATTTCGATTAATTCCTTGCGGTCTTGTTCCGGGCAAAAGGCCAGCCAGGTCAGGCCAGAGGCGGTTTTCAGAAGCGGCAAACGTCGCCCGACCATTGCCCGGTGAAAGGATAAGCGGCTGAAACGGTGAGTGGTTTCGCGTACCACCATTGCATCAACATCCAGCGTGGACACATCTGTCGGCCATACCACTTCGCGCAACAGATCGCCCAGCAGTGGGGCCGCCAGTGCAGAAATCCACTGTTCGTCACGAAATCCTTCGCTTAATTGCCGCACTTTGATGGTCAGACGAAAACTATCATCGGAGGGGCTACGGCGGACATATCCCTCTTCCTGCAGCGTCTCCAGCAGTCGCCGCACAGTGGTGCGATGCAGGCCGCTGAGTTCCGCCAGCAGCCCGACGCTGGCACCGCCATCAAGTTTATTTAACATATTTAATAACATTAGACCGCGGGTTAAGCCGCGCACGGTTTTGTATTCCGTCTGCTCATTGTTCTGCATATTAATTGACATTTCTATAGTTAAAACAAAGTTGTGCACCTGGTGCACATTCGGGCATGTTTTGATTGTAGCCGAAAACACCCTTCCTATACTGAGCGCACAATAAAAAATCATTTACATGTTTTTAACAAAATAAGTTGCGCCGTACTGTGCGCGCAACGGCATTTTGTCCGAGTCGTGAGGTACTGAAATGGCAATACAACACCCTGACATCCAGCCTGCTGTTAACCATAGCGTTCAGGTGGCGATCGCTGGTGCCGGTCCGGTCGGGCTGATGATGGCGAACTATCTCGGCCAGATGGGCATTGACGTGCTGGTGGTGGAAAAACTCGATAAGTTGATCGACTACCCGCGTGCGATTGGTATTGATGACGAGGCGCTGCGCACCATGCAGTCGGTCGGCCTGGTCGATGATGTTCTGCCGCACACTACGCCGTGGCACGCGATGCGTTTTCTCACCCCGAAAGGCCGCTGTTTTGCTGATATTCAGCCAATGACCGATGAATTTGGCTGGCCGCGCCGTAACGCCTTTATTCAGCCTCAGGTCGATGCGGTGATGCTGGAAGGGTTGTCGCGTTTTCCGAATGTGCGCTGCTTGTTTTCCCGCGAGCTGGAGGCCTTCAGCCAGCAAAATGACGAAGTGACCTTGCACCTGAAAACGGCAGAAGGGCAGCGGGAAACGGTCAAAGCCCAGTGGCTGGTAGCCTGTGACGGTGGAGCAAGTTTTGTCCGTCGCACTCTGAATGTGCCGTTTGAAGGTAAAACTGCGCCAAATCAGTGGATTGTGGTAGATATCGCCAACGATCCGTTAAGTACGCCGCATATCTATTTGTGTTGCGATCCGGTGCGCCCGTATGTTTCTGCCGCGCTGCCTCATGCGGTACGTCGCTTTGAATTTATGGTGATGCCGGGAGAAACCGAAGAGCAGCTGCGTGAGCCGCAAAATATGCGCAAGCTGTTAAGCAAAGTGCTGCCTAATCCGGACAATGTTGAATTGATTCGCCAGCGTGTCTACACCCATAACGCGCGACTGGCGCAACGTTTCCGTATTGATCGCGTACTGCTGGCGGGCGATGCCGCGCACATCATGCCGGTGTGGCAGGGGCAGGGCTATAACAGTGGTATGCGCGACGCCTTTAACCTCGCCTGGAAACTGGCGTTGGTTATCCAGGGGAAAGCCCGCGATGCGCTGCTCGATACCTATCAACAAGAACGTCGCGATCACGCCAAAGCGATGATTGACCTGTCTGTGACGGCGGGCAACGTGCTGGCTCCGCCGAAACGCTGGCAGGGTACGTTACGTGACGGCGTTTCCTGGCTGTTGAATTATCTGCCGCCAGTAAAACGCTATTTCCTCGAAATGCGCTTCAAGCCGATGCCGCAATATTACGGCGGTGCGCTGGTGCGTGAGGGCGAAGCGAAGCACTCTCCGGTCGGCAAGATGTTTATTCAGCCGAAAGTCACGCTGGAAAACGGCGACGTGACGCTGCTCGATAACGCGATCGGCGCGAACTTCGCGGTAATTGGCTGGGGATGCAATCCACTGTGGGGGATGAGCGACGAGCAAATCCAGCAGTGGCGCGCGTTGGGCACACGCTTCATTCAGGTGGTGCCGGAAGTGCAAATTCATACCGCACAGGATAACCACGACGGCGTGCTACGCGTGGGCGATACGCAAGGTCGTCTGCGTAGCTGGTTCGCGCAACACAATGCTTCGCTGGTGGTGATGCGCCCGGATCGCTTTGTTGCCGCCACCGCCATTCCGCAAACCCTGGGCAAGACCCTGAATAAACTGGCGTCGGTGATGACGCTGACCCGCCCTGATGCCGACGTTTCTGTCGAAAAGGTAGCCTGATATGCACGCTTATCTTCACTGTCTTTCCCACTCGCCGCTGGTGGGGTATGTCGACCCGGCGCAAGAGGTGCTCGATGAGGTCAATGGCGTGATTGCCAGCGCCCGCGAGCGTATTGCGGCATTCTCCCCTGAACTGGTGGTGCTGTTTGCGCCAGATCACTACAACGGCTTTTTCTATGACGTGATGCCACCGTTCTGTTTAGGCGTTGGAGCGACGGCAATTGGTGATTTCGGCAGTGCGGCAGGAGAGCTGCCCGTGCCTGTGGAGCTGGCGGAGGCCTGTGCGCATGCTGTCATGAAGAGCGGGATCGATCTTGCCGTTTCTTACTGTATGCAGGTGGACCACGGGTTCGCCCAGCCGCTGGAGTTCCTGCTCGGTGGGCTGGATAAGGTGCCAGTTCTGCCTGTGTTCATCAACGGTGTCGCCACGCCGCTGCCCGGTTTCCAGCGTACCCGCATGTTGGGTGAAGCCATTGGACGTTTCACCAGCACTCTCAATAAACGCGTGCTGTTCCTGGGTTCCGGTGGGCTTTCCCATCAGCCGCCGGTGCCCGAACTGGCGAAAGCCGATGCCCATATGCGCGACCGTCTGTTGGGGAGCGGGAAAGATTTACCCGCCAGTGAGCGCGAATTGCGTCAGCAACGGGTGATTAGCGCCGCTGAGAAGTTTGTTGAGGATCAGAGAACTCTGCATCCGCTCAACCCGATTTGGGATAACCAGTTCATGACTTTGCTGGAGCAGGGACGCATACAGGAACTGGATGCCGTCAGTAACGAAGAGCTTTCCGCCATTGCCGGAAAGTCGACACATGAAATCAAAACCTGGGTCGCCGCTTTTGCCGCTATTTCTACATTTGGCAACTGGCGTAGCGAAGGGCGTTATTACCGCCCAATCCCGGAGTGGATTGCCGGATTTGGCTCGTTAAGCGCCAGAACAGAGAACTGAATATGCAGGAGAAGATGATGAGTTATCAGCCACAAACCGAAGCCGCCACCAGCCGTTTTCTGAATGTAGAAGAAGCGGGTAAAACGCTGCGCATCCATTTTAATGACTGCGGACAAGGCGACGAAACCGTTGTCCTGCTGCACGGTTCCGGCCCGGGTGCTACTGGCTGGGCGAACTTCAGCCGCAATATCGATCCGCTGGTAGAGGCGGGCTATCGGGTGATCCTGCTGGATTGTCCGGGTTGGGGCAAAAGCGATTCGATCGTTAATAGTGGTTCACGATCGGATCTTAATGCACGAATCCTGAAAAGCGTGGTGGATCAACTGGATATCGCCAAAATCCACCTGCTGGGCAACTCGATGGGCGGCCATAGTTCTGTGGCGTTCACCCTTAACTGGCCGGAGCGCGTCGGCAAACTGGTGCTGATGGGCGGCGGTACGGGCGGCATGAGTTTGTTTACGCCGATGCCAACCGAAGGTATTAAGCGACTGAATCAGCTTTATCGTCAGCCGACTATCGAAAACCTGAAGCTGATGATGGATATCTTCGTTTTCGATACCAGCGATTTGACCGACGCCCTGTTTGAAGCGCGCCTGAATAATATGCTGTCGCGCCGCGATCACCTGGAAAACTTCGTTAAGAGCCTGGAAGCTAATCCGAAACAGTTCCCGGATTTTGGCCCACGTCTGGCGGAAATCAAAGCGCAAACCCTGATTGTCTGGGGGCGCAACGACCGCTTTGTGCCGATGGATGCGGGTCTGCGTCTGCTGTCCGGCATTGCCGGTTCTGAACTGCATATCTTCCGCGACTGTGGTCACTGGGCGCAGTGGGAACATGCCGACGCTTTCAATCAATTGGTGCTGAATTTCCTCGCACGCCCTTAAGGAATGGTCATGACGAAGCATACTCTTGAGCAACTGGCGGCGGATTTACGCCGCGCCGCAGAGCAGGGCGAAGCGATTGCGCCGCTGCGCGATCTGATTGGTATCGATAACGCTGAAGCGGCCTACGCCATTCAGCACATAAATGTGCAATATGACGTTGCGCAGGGGCGTCGCGTGGTAGGGCGTAAAGTGGGCCTGACGCATCCGAAAGTGCAGCAACAACTGGGCGTTGATCAACCGGATTTCGGGACATTATTTGCCGACATGTGTTATGGCGATAACGAAATCATTCCTTTTTCCCGTGTTCTGCAACCCCGCATTGAAGCGGAGATCGCACTGGTGTTGAACCGCGATTTACCCGCAACTGATATCACCTTCGACGAACTGTATAACGCCATTGAATGGGTACTTCCGGCGCTGGAAGTGGTGGGGAGCCGCATTCGCGACTGGTCGATTCAGTTTGTCGATACCGTGGCAGATAACGCTTCCTGCGGGGTGTATGTCATCGGCGGTCCGGCGCAACGTCCGGCGGGGTTAGACCTGAAAAACTGCGCCATGAAGATGACGCGTAATAACGAAGAGGTTTCCAGCGGGCGCGGCAGCGAATGCCTGGGACATCCGCTTAATGCCGCCGTCTGGCTGGCACGCAAAATGGCCAGCCTGGGTGAACCGCTGCGCGCCGGAGATATCATTCTTACCGGGGCATTAGGTCCGATGGTGGCAGTGAATGCGGGCGATCGTTTTGAAGCCCATATTGAAGGCATAGGTTCAGTTGCTGCGACATTTTCAAGCGCAGCCCCAAAAGGAAGTCTGTCATGAGTAAGCGTAAAGTCGCCATTATCGGTTCTGGCAACATTGGCACCGATCTGATGATTAAAATTTTGCGTCACGGTCAGCATCTGGAGATGGCGGTGATGGTCGGCATTGATCCTCAGTCCGACGGTCTGGCGCGTGCCAGACGTATGGGCGTCGCCACCACCCATGAAGGGGTGATCGGGCTGATGAACATGCCTGAATTTGCTGATATCGACATTGTATTTGATGCGACCAGCGCGGGCGCGCATGTGAAAAACGATGCCGCTTTACGCGAAGCGAAACCGGATATTCGCTTAATTGACCTGACGCCTGCTGCCATCGGCCCTTACTGCGTGCCGGTGGTTAACCTCGAGGCGAACGTCGATCAACTGAACGTCAACATGGTCACCTGCGGCGGCCAGGCCACCATTCCAATGGTGGCGGCAGTTTCACGCGTGGCGCGTGTTCATTACGCCGAAATTATCGCTTCTATCGCCAGTAAATCTGCCGGACCTGGCACGCGTGCCAATATCGATGAATTTACGGAAACCACTTCCCGAGCCATTGAAGTGGTGGGCGGCGCGGCAAAAGGGAAGGCGATTATTGTGCTTAACCCAGCAGAGCCACCGTTGATGATGCGTGACACGGTGTATGTATTGAGCGACGAAGCTTCACAAGATGATATCGAAGCCTCAATCAATGAAATGGCTGAGGCGGTGCAGGCTTACGTACCGGGTTATCGCCTGAAACAGCGCGTGCAGTTTGAAGTTATCCCGCAGGATAAACCGGTCAATTTACCGGGCGTGGGGCAATTCTCCGGACTGAAAACAGCGGTCTGGCTGGAAGTCGAAGGCGCAGCGCATTATCTGCCTGCCTATGCGGGCAACCTCGACATTATGACTTCCAGTGCGCTGGCGACAGCGGAAAAAATGGCCCAGTCACTGGCGCGCAAGGCAGGAGAAGCGGCATGAACGGTAAAAAACTTTATATCTCGGACGTCACGTTGCGTGACGGTATGCACGCCATTCGTCATCAGTATTCGCTGGAAAACGTTCGCCAGATTGCCAAAGCACTGGACGATGCCCGCGTGGATTCGATTGAAGTGGCCCATGGCGACGGTTTGCAGGGTTCCAGCTTTAACTATGGTTTCGGCGCACATAGCGACCTTGAATGGATTGAAGCAGCGGCGGATGTGGTGAAGCACGCCAAAATCGCGACGTTGTTGCTGCCAGGAATCGGCACTATTCACGATCTGAAAAATGCCTGGCAGGCTGGCGCGCGGGTGGTTCGTGTGGCAACGCACTGTACCGAAGCTGATGTTTCCGCCCAGCATATTCAGTATGCCCGCGAGCTCGGAATGGACACCGTTGGTTTTCTGATGATGAGCCATATGACCACGCCGGAGAATCTCGCAAAGCAGGCAAAGCTGATGGAAGGCTACGGTGCGACCTGTATTTATGTGGTGGATTCTGGCGGTGCGATGAACATGAGCGATATCCGTGACCGTTTCCGCGCCCTGAAAGCAGAGCTGAAACCAGAAACGCAAACTGGCATGCACGCTCACCATAACCTGAGTCTTGGCGTGGCGAACTCTATCGCGGCGGTGGAAGAGGGCTGCGACCGAATCGACGCCAGCCTCGCGGGAATGGGCGCGGGCGCAGGTAACGCACCGCTGGAAGTGTTTATTGCCGCCGCGGATAAACTGGGCTGGCAGCATGGGACCGATCTCTATGCGTTAATGGATGCCGCCGACGACCTGGTGCGTCCGTTGCAGGATCGACCGGTACGAGTCGATCGCGAAACGCTGGCGCTGGGATACGCTGGTGTTTACTCGAGCTTCCTGCGTCACTGTGAAACGGCGGCGGCGCGTTATGGCTTAAGTGCGGTGGATATTCTCGTTGAGCTGGGCAAACGCCGGATGGTTGGCGGCCAGGAGGATATGATCGTTGACGTGGCGCTGGATCTGCGCAACAACAAATAATGATGACTGCCGAGAACGTGCATTTTGTATG
Source organism: Escherichia sp. S10b (assembly GCF_028421345.1). NCBI lineage: Bacteria > Pseudomonadati > Pseudomonadota > Gammaproteobacteria > Enterobacterales > Enterobacteriaceae > Escherichia > Escherichia sp. S10b. The sequence continues at coordinate 114,299 of NZ_JAHZSO010000097.1, read as the reverse complement.
CCCATCCCAGCACGACTGCCGGATGCGGCGTGAACGCCTTATCCGGCCTACATTTCGCCCGTAGGCAGTCATTAAATAGTTCTGATTACGCGGCTGGCAATGTATCAGTCGCGATTCACCTGCACTCGCAATGAGGTTCATCTTATGTCGACTCGTACCCCTTCATCATCTTCATCCCGCCTGATGCTGACCATCGGGCTTTGTTTTTTGGTCGCTCTGATGGAAGGGCTGGATCTTCAGGCGGCTGGCATTGCGGCGGGTGGCATCGCCCAGGCTTTCGCACTCGATAAAATGCAAATGGGCTGGATATTTAGCGCCGGAATACTCGGTTTGCTACCCGGCGCGTTGGTTGGCGGGATGCTGGCAGACCGTTATGGTCGTAAGCGTATTTTGATTGGCTCAGTTGCGCTGTTTGGTTTGTTCTCACTGGCAACGGCGATTGCCTGGGATTTCCCCTCACTGGTCTTTGCGCGGCTGATGACCGGTGTCGGGCTGGGGGCGGCGTTGCCGAATCTTATCGCCCTGACGTCTGAAGCCGCGGGTCCACGTTTTCGTGGGACGGCAGTGAGCCTGATGTATTGCGGTGTTCCCATTGGCGCGGCGCTGGCGGCGACACTGGGTTTCGCGGGGGCAAACTTAGCATGGCAAACGGTGTTTTGGGTAGGTGGTGTGGTGCCGTTGATTCTGGTGCCGCTATTAATGCGCTGGCTGCCGGAGTCAGCGGTTTTCGCTGGCGAAAAACAGGCTGCGCCACCACTGCGTGCCTTATTTGCGCCAGAAACGGCAACCGCGACGCTGCTGCTGTGGTTGTGTTATTTCTTCACTCTGCTGGTGGTTTATATGTTGATCAACTGGCTACCGCTACTTTTGGTGGAGCAAGGATTCCAGCCATCGCAGGCGGCAGGGGTGATGTTTGCCCTGCAAATGGGGGCGGCAAGCGGGACGTTAATGTTGGGCGCATTGATGGATAAGCTGCGTCCAGTAACCATGTCGCTACTGATTTATAGCGGCATGTTAGCTTCGCTGCTGGCGCTTGGAACGGTGTCGTCATTTAACGGTATGTTGCTGGCGGGATTTGTCGCGGGGTTGTTTGCGACAGGTGGACAAAGCGTTTTGTATGCCCTGGCACCGTTGTTTTACAGTTCGCAGATCCGCGCAACAGGTGTGGGAACAGCCGTGGCGGTAGGGCGTCTGGGGGCTATGAGCGGTCCGTTACTGGCCGGGAAAATGCTGGCATTAGGCACTGGCACGGTCGGCGTAATGGCCGCTTCTGCACCGGGTATTCTTGTTGCTGGGTTGGCGGTGTTTATTTTGATGAGTCGGAGATCAAGAATGCAGCCGTGTGCCGATGCCTGACGCGCCTTATTAAGCAGGGGCGAAAGGGACTTGCCCCCAATACACCCACGGCGTTTACAGGTATACTCGCTAAAAATTATTCAGCGGGTTTGGAAACAAAGATGGCAAAACTTACCTTACAAGAGCAGTTGCTCAAAGCAGGATTAGTCACCAGCAAAAAAGCGGCGAAGGTCGAGAGAACGGCGAAAAAATCGCGCGTTCAGGCGCGTGAAGCTCGGGCGGCGGTAGAAGAAAATAAAAAGGCACAGCTTGAGCGTGATAAACAGCTTAGCGAACAGCAAAAACAAGCGGCGTTGGCGAAAGAATATAAAGCTCAGGTGAAGCAGCTCATTGAAATGAACCGAATCACCATTGCCAATGGCGATATTGGTTTTAACTTCACTGACGGCAATCTGATTAAGAAGATTTTTGTCGATAAGCTCACACAAGCGCAGTTGATTAATGGTCGTCTGGCGATTGCTCGCTTGTTGGTCGATAACAATAGCGAAGGTGAATACGCCATTATTCCCGCCAGCGTTGCCGATAAAATAGCTCAGCGTGATGCCAGCAGTATAGTGTTGCACAGCGCGCTCAGTGCCGAAGAGCAGGATGAAGACGATCCGTATGCCGACTTCAAAGTGCCTGATGATTTGATGTGGTAAACATAGATAAGTCGTGCGCAGATGCCTGATGCGACGCTATGCGCGTCTTATCATGCCTACGGCCTGCGGGCGAAATGTAGGCGGATAAGGCGTTCACGCCGCATCCGGCAGTCGTGCACTATTATCAACGCATATTCAGTTTATTGGCGTGGTAGGCAATATGCTCGCCAATAAAACTGGAGACAAAATAATAGCTGTGGTCGTAACCCTCGTGATAACGGATTAACGTCTTGATATTCATCTCCTGGCAGATCTTTTCAAGATTTGGAGTCCGCAGCTGTTCCGCGTAAAAATCATCACTCAACCCCTGATCAACCATGATTTCCGCAACGCGTTGACCTTGTGAAATAAGACTCACCGGATCGTAATCCAACCAGGCATCTTTATTTTCACCAAGATATGCGGCAAAGGCTTGCTGTCCCCACGGTACTTGCGATGGGGAGACAATGGGCGAAAACGCCGAGACGCTGACATATTCATCTGGGTTACGTAACGCCAGCACCAGCGCGCCCAGCCCGCCCATAGAATGACCAGAGATAGACTTTCTGGTCGTTGCCGGAAAATGTTGCATCACTAAATCCGGCAGCTCGTTGCGGATATAGTCATACATTTTGTAATGTTCATTCCACGGCGCTTGCGTTGCGTTCAGGTAAAACCCGGCACCTTGCCCGAGATCGTAACGGTCGGCATCTGCGACATGACTGCCTCGCGGACTGGTGTCCGGCGCAACAACAATAATGTTGTGCTCAGCCGCGTAACGCTGCATCCCCGATTTAGTAATGAAATTCTGCTCGTTGCAGGTCAGGCCCGAAAGCCAGTACAGCACCGGCAATTTTTCATTCGCGGCTTTTGGTGGGAGATAGACGCCGACATTCATTTCACATTTCAGTGATTGGGAATAATGCCGATACACATTTTGCCAGCCGCCAAAGCTGGCATGTTTTTCAATGAGTTCCATCAGTCATTATCTCACGGTTAATCCCCCGGACGGCTGCCCGGGGAGAGTATTAAGAACCCCGTCTGAAGTGGACGGGGTATACCTGCGGGAAATCAGTAACGAATTACGGTTCGAATGGATTTGCCTTCATGCATCAGGTCGAAGGCGTCATTAATTTCATCAAGGCTCATGGTATGCGTGACAAACGGTTCCAGATCGATATCACCTTTCATCGCATCTTCAACCATACCCGGTAACTGGGAACGACCTTTCACGCCGCCAAACGCGGAACCTTTCCATACGCGACCAGTGACCAACTGGAATGGACGGGTGGAGATTTCCTGACCAGAACCTGCCACCCCGATGATCACCGACTGACCCCAGCCGCGGTGCGCACTTTCCAGCGCCGCACGCATCACGTTGACGTTACCGATGCATTCAAAGGTATGGTCGATACCCCATTTGTTGATATCCAGCAGGACATCTTTAATCGGTTTGTCGTAGTCATTCGGGTTAATGCAGTCGGTAGCACCGAAGCGACGCGCCAGATCGAATTTCTTCGGGTTGGTATCGATAGCGATAATCCGTCCCGCTTTCGCCTGACGTGCGCCCTGAACCACTGCCAGACCAATCGCGCCAAGACCAAACACGGCAACAGAATCACCTGGCTGGACTTTAGCTGTGTTGTGCACCGCGCCAATACCGGTGGTCACGCCACAGCCCAGCAGACAGACGTGTTCATGGTTTGCTTCTGGATTAATTTTGGCCAGAGACACTTCCGCGACCACGGTGTATTCACTGAATGTAGAGCACCCCATGTAGTGATAAAGCGGCTGCCCGTTGTAAGAAAAACGGGTGGTGCCGTCTGGCATCAAGCCTTTACCCTGGGTTTCGCGAACCGCAACACAGAGGTTAGTTTTGCCAGAACGACAGAACTCACACTCGCCGCACTCCGCGGTGTAAAGCGGGATCACATGGTCGCCAGGTTTGACGCTGGTTACGCCTTCACCGACTTCAACCACAACGCCGGCCCCTTCGTGACCGAGAACCACCGGGAATACACCTTCCGGGTCATCCCCGGAGAGGGTAAATGCGTCGGTATGGCAAACGCCGGTATGGGTGACTTTAATCAGCACTTCACCTTTTTTCGGTGGTGCAACGTCAATTTCAACGATTTCCAGCGGTTTACCGGGAGCAAATGCAACGGCAGCACGTGATTTCATCTCTCGCTCTTCCTCAATATGGTAATAGATTCAGCTATTTAAGATAGGCTCGAACCAGTTCAATAGTGTCGTCAACGGATTGGCTGACTTCGCGGCTGTAGCAGTCATTTCGGTCAAACGTTTCCCGGATATGGCTTTCAAGCACTTCTGCCATCAGCCCGTTAGCCGCGCCCCGAACGGCAGCGATCTGTTGGAGTATGGCACGGCATTCGGCATCACCCTCCAGCGACCGTTCCAGAGCATCAATCTGCCCTCGAATACGACGAACTCGAGTAAGGACCTTTTTCTTCTCTTCCGGAGTACTGGGCATTTCGCACCTCATCATCTGCACGCAATATACTATAGGGGGGTATGCTATATGTCAATGCATACCCCCCTATAGTATATAACACTGGAGAATAAAATTTATCCGGTGAATGTGGTCGGAAAACAAAGAGGAAAGGGGGGGCTAATCGGCAGGGAAGGCCGCCCCGGATAGCGGGCGGCAGAAGGAATCAGAATTTCCAGGTCAGATGGGCTGCAAGTTGCAGACCGTTATAATCATCGGTTGGGGTGTCGTACCACACTTTACCTGCCGTCAGCCCGAGATTAAGTTGCTCAGTCAGCGGTTGAATACGTTGCAAACTGACGCTCTTCATGCTGCCGTAGCGTGTTTCTGGCGTCCAGTCATAGGTGTAAGCGCCTGTTCCGCGGCTTAGCCATAGTTGCGTATAACCAGTGCCGCGCGGGTCATTCAGACGCACGGAAATCATATTGCTATAACTACCACCTGCATCGCTGGAGTCATAATGGGTATAGCGGTAGCTGGTGATCACCGGGCCAGTATAGAGTGATACGCCGCCTTGCCAGGCATCGACTTCGACATCATCGTAATATTTAGTGTAGCGATAACCGGTCGTGAAAAGCGTTTTTGGCAACAGGGCCAGGTTAATATCCTGACGAAAATCCTGGCGGGCAAAGACCGGCGTATTATCCGCAAAGGCAATACCCGTTCGGGTTGTCAGCCAGTTATTCCATTTATACCAGACCGCACCCTGACCGCGAGTGGCATTGAAATTTTCAGTTTCATAATCACGACGCCCCTGGGAAAGATTAAAAAGCAGCGTTGCGTTTTCAACTTTCGCCACCAGTTCAGCATACGCTAAATTACGGTTGCCATGATCGCCAGAATAATCGGTAAAATCGTAGCCCGCGGTAATGGAAGTTAACCCGGCATAAGCGGGCAATGCGCTAAAAATGGCCGCCGCTAATAACGTCCGTTTTATCATTTTAATCTCCTGTACGGATAAGTTCTTGTCGGAGTGAATAAGTTCCGGCAGGTAAATTACGTTCTACAATCACGCGCGGGCCAAGTTGCGTGTTCGGGGAAATAATTCGCCCAGGCAAAATTATAACTTGTACGCCAAGGCGTGAACGCTGCCCGATATAACAACCTAATTTATCGCATCCGGTAGCGATAATTCCCTCTGGAGTTCGAACAGACACAGGCTGTTCATCCAGACGATGATTACTGGTACGTACTTGTGCGCCCAAATATGCCTGGTTTGCAACTACCGAGTCGGCAATAAAACATTGCGGACCAATCGTTGCTTCCGCTTCAATAACCGCATTTTTAATTTCGGTGGCAAAACCAATTTTTACACCATTGCTGATTATTGTGCCAGGACGAATAAACGCATAATTACCTATCAGGCAGTTTGCGCCAATCACTACCGGACCCTGAATAACGGCACCATGACAAATACGGGTATTCGCGCCGATAACAACTTCACCTGCAGTTTCATCAATAATTACCTGGTCTGCAATCTGAATATTTTTCTCTTTAACATTAAGCTTCAGATAGTTTTTCAGTTCCTGTGACAGAAGGTTGGGAATAAGCGGTTGACGCTTCCACCAGTGCGGAATAGCGGGTGGGTTTGTCGCGCTGAGGTTCGCGTCCAGTAAAAAAGGCAATAAGTCCATAAATAATCCAGATGGCATAAGCTAATAATACATACACAACGGAAAGCGGCGCTAAAGGCACCAACAACCAGCAACGATGAAACCAGGCGCTAAAAGCACCAATAACACAAACTACGCCGATCCAGATAAGCGGAAACATTGCCAACACCACACCATGCGGCCCGGTGGTGATGAATTCATTAAACCAGGTAGTGAGATAAATCCCAACGCCATAAATCACAACCAACAGCATAGGAAATATACTGAAGATACCGAAGCGGCTAAATAAAAGTCTTTTATGCAGGCGCATACAGACCGCGTATCCCACAATCCAACGCCGCCAGCGACGCCACTCCTCACGCGGACTGTTGCATTCCTGTGGGTATACGATGCAGCGATTCGCCTGCCGAATACGGTAGCCGTTTGCCACTAATGTCCAGGTGAGATCAAGGTCTTCGACTTTAGTACGATCCGAGAAACCGAACTTACGCAATACATCAGTACGGAACATCCCGCAGGCACCGCTGATAATAAACGGTGCGCCGCCCAGGAGCTGCTGTAGCGTGCGCTTCATAACAATCATCGGCAACTTTACGGTCGCGCGGATGTGCGGTAACAGCCCCGCGCCTTTCAACGCAGTAGAGGGAATGCCGCCTACGGCATCAGCACCGCGCTCAATTTCTGCCAGCATATAGCCCATTCCGTCTTGATCGGGCGGAACATAGGTGTCGGCATCACTTAAAAAAACCTGGTCGCAGGTGGCATAATTGAGGCCATTCATCAGCGCACCACCTTTACCGGTATTTTTTTGCGTGACGGCAACAAAGCGGTCGCCCCATTTGCGTTTGACTTCCGCCATGACCGCTTCGGTATTGTCCGTGGAGCCGTCGTTAACGCAAATTACCCGGCAAAAATAAGGGTTACGCAGTAGATTATCCAGTGACTGCGCCAGACACGGGCCTTCGTTATACGCAGGTATAATGGCGTCAATACAGCCTTTCTTTTGACTGGGTTTACGTCTTAGCGTACTTAAAAACCATAGCAACATTGCTATGGACATACAGATAAATATCCAGGTTTTCATGCAATTTGCTCAAAGAATCATTTTATGAATTACAAAGCCTTCACCCAGATCGCTATTGACCTGTTGCCCGCGAAATTGTGCAACTGCACGCAGGCGATCATGACGCATATAATCACGTCGTTCCTGGCTTTTATGTTTTTTTAATGCAGCAAGTTTGACTGTGAAATATTCTTCTTTAACGGATTCAAAAACCTGAGGCATAAATGAAAGCCAGGTACTTGGGGTTTCGTAGCCGAGAATTTGTGGAATAGTGCGGCAGGCAACCATTGAAGCTTGATAAACAGCGAGATGATCCTGATGGCGGTCGGCATCATGCATGGTATATACCCGCATGATTTCAACATCAGAAGGAATTTGATTTTTAATGATGTCTTCCAGGGCGGAAATCATATCATTGAGCTGTAAATGAGCGCGGGTGTCAGCAAAATTAAGATGAATAGTTTGGTGGCACCCTAATATCTTTAGGGCGTTGCGCGATTCTTCATGGCGATCGATTATTCCATCTGTACCAGAGTTGCCGGTAGTCATCACCACTGCTGCGATATAAATTCCTTTTTGCGCAAGACGAGCAAGCGATGCGCCACAGCCTAATTCTATATCGTCAGGATGTGCGCCAATAGCAAGGATACCCTTTCTTTTATTTGCCGAAGAAAGGAGGGCTGAATCTAAAACCTTATCCACTTAATGACACTCCATTTTATTTATTATACTACAAGCACAACGATGCACTCAGAGACGTAATCTCTGGCGCAGCCAGATGTTAATTTATAAATGTTAAATGTTGCTAATAACTGAAAAGCAAGGGCTTTCAGACCCGGAGGTTCGACTGGGTAATGTTTTTATGCAATTCATATGTTAAGTGTTTGTATGTTTGGTATGTATAGTTATTTTGTTTTATACATTGTATTTAGATGTGATTTAGTTTGTCAATTAATTGCATTTAAAAAATATGTTCTGTGAACAAGTATTGTTTATATACATTATGTGAATGTAATATGCGAGTGATTGAGAATGATACAGTGATATATACAATGCGAATATAATAGTTTTATTATATGTATTGATATTGATAGAAATAATGAAGTCATAAATCTCGTAATGTGGTTGTTTATGCATCACTAAAATGAAGTGTAGTAATTTTCCCAATTGTTAGAACGGAGTAATTGCATATTTAATCTTTCCTTAGCCGTTTTTTTGCTAAGAATAAAATCATCTGTGCGATAACGACTAATTCTTTTAATGAATGTTTTTATTCCTGAATACTGCTCCCATAACAAGACAGGGGAGCAGACAATCATGGCAATTTCATCGCGTAACACACTTCTTGCCGCACTGGCATTCATCGCTTTTCAGGCACAGGCGGTGAACGTCACCGTGGCGTATCAAACCTCAGCCGAACCGGCGAAAGTGGCTCAGGCCGACAACACCTTTGCTAAAGAAAGCGGAGCAACCGTGGACTGGCGTAAGTTTGACAGCGGAGCCAGCATCGTGCGGGCGCTGGCTTCTGGCGATGTGCAAATCGGCAACCTCGGTTCCAGCCCGTTAGCGGTTGCAGCCAGCCAACAGGTGCCGATTGAAGTTTTCTTGCTGGCGTCAAAACTGGGTAACTCCGAAGCGCTGGTGGTAAAGAAAACTATCAGCAAACCGGAAGATCTGATTGGCAAACGCATAGCCGTACCGTTTATCTCCACCACCCACTACAGCCTGCTGGCGGCGCTGAAACACTGGGGGATTAAACCCGGGCAAGTGGAGATTGTGAACCTGCAGCCGCCCGCGATTATCGCCGCATGGCAGCGGGGTGATATTGATGGTGCTTATGTCTGGGCACCGGCGGTTAACGCCCTGGAAAAAGACGGCAAGGTGTTGACCGATTCTGAACAGGTCGGGCAGTGGGGTGCGCCAACGCTGGACGTCTGGGTGGTGCGCAAAGATTTTGCCGAGAAACATCCTGAGGTCGTGAAAGCGTTCGCTAAAAGCGCCATCGATGCTCAGCAACCGTACATTGCTAACCCAGACGCGTGGCTGAAACAGCCGGAAAACATCAGCAAACTGGCGCGTTTAAGCGGCGTGCCGGAAGGTGACGTTCCGGGGCTGGTGAAGGGGAATACCTATCTGACGCCGCAGCAACAAACGGTAGAACTGACCGGACCGGTGAACAAAGCGATCATCGACACCGCGCAGTTTTTGAAAGAGCAGGGCAAGGTCCCGGCTGTAGCGAATGATTACAGCCAGTACGTTACCTCGCGCTTCGTGCAATAAAAGGAGGCGCAGATGCTGCAAATCTCTCATCTTTACGCCGATTATGGCGGCAAACCGGTACTGGAAGATATCAACCTGACGCTGGAAAGCGGCGAGCTACTGGTGGTGCTGGGGCCGTCCGGCTGCGGTAAAACCACCCTGCTGAATCTGATTGCCGGTTTTGTGCCTTATCAGCATGGCAGCATTCAACTGGCGGGTAAGCGTATTGAGGGACCGGGAGCAGAGCGCGGGGTGGTTTTTCAGAATGAAGGGCTACTACCGTGGCGCAATGTACAGGACAACGTGGCGTTCGGCCTGCAATTGGCAGGTATAGAGAAAATGCAGCGACTGGAAATCGCGCACCAGATGCTGAAAAAAGTGGGGCTGGAAGGCGCAGAAAAACGCTATATCTGGCAGCTTTCCGGTGGTCAACGTCAGCGGGTGGGGATTGCCCGCGCGCTGGCGGCGAATCCCCAGCTGTTATTACTCGACGAACCGTTTGGTGCGCTGGACGCCTTCACCCGCGACCAGATGCAAACTCTGCTGCTGAAACTCTGGCAGGAGACGGGCAAGCAGGTGCTGTTGATTACCCACGATATAGAAGAAGCGGTGTTTATGGCGACTGAACTGGTTCTGCTTTCATCCGGCCCTGGCCGTGTGCTGGAGCGGCTGCCGCTCAACTTTGCTCGCCGCTTTGTTGCGGGAGAGTCGAGCCGCAGCATCAAGTCCGATCCACAATTCATCGCCATGCGCGAATATGTTTTAAGCCGCGTATTTGAGCAACGGGAGGCGTTCTCATGAGTGTGCTCATTAATGAAAAACTGCATTCGCGGCGGCTGAAATGGCGCTGGCCGCTCTCGCGTCAGGTGACCTTAAGCATTGGCACGTTAGCGGTTTTACTCACTGTATGGTGGACGGTGGCGGCGCTGCAACTGATTAGCCCGCTGTTTTTGCCGCCGCCGCAACAAGTACTGGCAAAACTGCTCACCATTGCCGGACCGCAGGGATTTATGGACGCCACGCTGTGGCAGCATCTGGCAGCCAGCCTGACGCGCATTGTGCTGGCGCTACTCGCGGCGGTGGTGATCGGTATTCCGGTCGGGATCGCCATGGGGCTAAGCCCGACGGTGCGCGGCATTCTGGATCCGGTAATCGAACTTTATCGTCCCGTGCCGCCGCTGGCTTATTTGCCGCTGATGGTGATCTGGTTTGGTATTGGTGAAACCTCGAAGATCTTACTGATCTATTTAGCGATTTTTGCACCGGTGGCGATGTCGGCGCTGGCGGGGGTGAAAAGCGCGCAGCAGGTTCGCATTCGTGCCGCCCAGTCGCTGGGTGCCAGCCGTGCGCAGGTGCTGTGGTTTGTCATTTTGCCCGGCGCGCTGCCGGAAATCCTCACCGGATTACGCATTGGTCTGGGTGTGGGCTGGTCTACGCTGGTAGCGGCGGAGCTGATTGCCGCGACGCGCGGTTTAGGATTTATGGTTCAGTCAGCGGGTGAATTTCTCGCGACTGACGTGGTGCTGGCGGGAATCGCGGTGATTGCGATTATCGCCTTTCTTTTAGAACTGGGTTTGCGCGCGTTACAGCGCCGTCTGACGCCCTGGCATGGAGAAGTACAATGAGTGAACGTCTGAGCATTACCCCGCTGGGGCCGTATATCGGCGCACAAATTTCGGGTGCCGACCTGACGCGCCCGTTAAGCGATAATCAGTTTGAACAGCTTTACCATGCGGTGCTGCGCCATCAGGTGGTGTTTCTGCGCGATCAAACTATTACGCCGCAGCAGCAACGCGCGCTGGCCCAGCGTTTTGGCGAACTGCATATTCACCCTGTTTACCCTCATGCCGAAGGGGTTGACGAGATCATCGTGCTGGATACCCATAACGATAATCCGCCGGATAACGACAACTGGCATACCGATGTGACATTTATTGAAACGCCACCCGCAGGGGCGATTCTGGCAGCTAAAGAGTTACCTTCGACCGGCGGTGATACGCTCTGGACCAGCGGTATTGCGGCCTATGAGGCGCTCTCTGTTCCCTTCCGCCAGCTGCTGAGCGGGCTGCGTGCGGAGCATGATTTCCGTAAATCGTTCCCGGAATACAAATACCGCAAAACCGAGGAGGAACATCAACGCTGGCGCGAGGCGGTCGCGAAAAATCCTCCGTTGCTACATCCGGTGGTGCGAACGCATCCGGTGAGCGGTAAACAGGCGCTGTTTGTGAATGAAGGCTTTACTACGCGAATTGTCGATGTCAGCGAGAAAGAGAGCGAAGCCTTGTTAGGCTTTTTATTCGCCCATATCACTAAACCGGAGTTTCAGGTGCGTTGGCGCTGGCAACCGAATGATATTGCGATTTGGGATAACCGCGTGACTCAGCACTATGCCAATGCCGATTACCTGCCACAGCGGCGGATTATGCATCGGGCGACGATCCTTGGGGATAAACCGTTTTATCGGGCGGGGTGATACGAGTGCGGACGGTTCCCTCGCCCCCTTGGGGAGAGGGTTAGGGTGAGGGGGCGTTCACCGTACTTTCAACAGGTTAACTCCCCCTTTCTGAGAGGAAAAAAATTAACGCAGAATCTTCTTCTCAGCCAAATCCAGCGCAAAGTAGCTGAAAATCAGATCCGCACCCGCACGCTTAATTGAACCTAAGCTTTCGAGCACGACTTTCTCTTCATCTATAGCACCCGCCAGCGCGGCGAACTTAATCATCGCGTACTCACCGCTCACCTGATACGCGCCAATCGGCAATTCAGTACGTTCACGCAGCTCACGCACGATGTCGAGGTACGCTCCAGCAGGTTTAACCATCAGGCAGTCTGCGCCCTGGGCTTCATCCAGCAGTGACTCACGAATCGCCTCGCGACGGTTCATTGGGTTCATCTGATAGCTTTTGCGGTCGCCTTTTAATGCGCTTCCGGCAGCTTCACGGAACGGGCCATAAAAGGAAGAGGCGAACTTGGTCGAATACGACATAATCGCCGTATCTTTAAAGCCTGCAGCGTCCAGCGCCTGACGAATCGCCTGTACCTGGCCGTCCATCGCGGCGGAAGGGGCGATGAAGTCTGCGCCTGCAGCAGCTGCAACCACGGCTTGCTTGCCTAAATTTTCCAGAGTCGCGTCGTTGTCGACGCCATGCTCGCACAGCACACCGCAGTGACCGTGAGAAGTGTATTCACAGAAACAAGTGTCTGACATGACGATCATTTCTGGCACAGTCTGCTTGCAGATGCGCGACATACGCGCCACCAGTCCATCTTCCCGCCAGGCGTCGCTGCCGGTTTCATCGGTATGGTGAGAGATGCCAAAAGTCATTACGGAACGGATACCGGCGTTGGCGATGCGTTCAATTTCGCGTGCCAGATGTTTCTCTGGAATGCGCATCACGCCTGGCATGGCTTCAACGGCTTTGTAGTCGTCAATTTCTTCTTCAACAAAGATCGGCAACACCAGGTCGTTAAGGCTAAGTGTTGTCTCTTCAAACATAGCGCGCAGCGCAGGAGATTTGCGCAGGCGACGAGGGCGTTGGATTAAGTCTGTCATGGTCTGCCTGATGTTTGTGGAATTAAGGTGCACAGTATACCTGAAGCGGGGCAGGAGTGTTTTACGAAAGTTGTCGTGATGTTGACAAGAAGAGAATGAAAGAGAGACCAGGACATCTTTGTAATAGAAATAGCAATAATTTCATATTCACTGAAAATATTTTTAATCTTTATTTATAGCTCTTGGTTATTATTTTTTGGCGTTTGGTTGTGCTGCTATAAATTGAATAATTCAAACTTTGTTGTATATTGATAAGATATTTATCTGGTTTGTGTTTTTGATATTTATAACGCGTATGTATCAAAAATAACATTATCTGCAACATGTTGAAATATCGCCCTTTTATCAATTTGATGCGTGTTTTTCTCCATAGGTTATATATGTCCACATTCGGACTTAGGGGAAAGAATAATTGAACCATTCGTCTGTAACGCAGCATAATCATTAGCGCGAAACATAATATGTTTTCTATGCATTGATAATTGATGGATCAACTTATTACGTCCCTGAGGAGGGATGACAAATGCACTCCTGGAAAAAGAAACTTGTAGTATCACAATTAGCATTGGCTTGCACTCTGGCTATCACCTCTCAGGCTAATGCAACTACTTATAATACATTCGGGTATCACGATGACGCAGTCACTCTATTCAATTGGGGCGACAATACTAAAACTGATCACGACTATTTGACGTATGGTGGCTATGTATACGACCATGCGGCTGATGGTTATTTTGATACTGTATTTAGTGGCGATACCGTTAATGGTGTAATTTCTACTTATTATCTGAATCACGACTATGGAACAGATACCGCTAATACTCTGAATATTACGAACTCAAATATTCACGGTATGATTACTTCCGATCAGATCGGATACGGTGATTAAGTCTGGACCAACGGTAGCGATTATACTGGTCATGATTGGGTAGATGGCGATATTTTCACTCTGAACATCGCGAACTCAACAATTGACGATGATTTTGATGCATTCTACTTCAATGATACTTATCTGGATGCAGACGGTAAAACGTCTAAAACAGATTATGATCGTCTGGTAACAGCTGCTCTTGGCACCGCTGTAACTCTGGATGTTGAAAGTAACATCAATATCAGCAACAACTCCCATGTTGCAGGTATTACTCTGGTTCAAAACGATTTAGGTAATGCGACTTACAATACTGAAGGTCATCAGTGGGACAACAATATCGTTGTTAATAATTCCACTGTAACTTCAGGTTCGCTCTCAGAAGACGAACAATCAGATCGTGGTCATTTTGGCAACTCTGTTGAGCCAAGCGACTATGGTAATGGTGCATCAGGTGCTGATGATGTTGCATTAGCCTTCATAGATGATGACACTTCTGATTATCGTATGGTCAACAACGTTACATTCAACAATTCTCAGTTGCTTGGCGACGTTGTATTTGACAGTACCTGGAACGCTAACTTTGACGCGACGGGTCACCTGATTGACAACTCTACCACTGCTTACACTCATGGCGGTTGGGCTACTGACGATCAGAACGTCGATCACCTGAACCTGACTCTGAACAACACCAAATGGGTTGGTTCAGCGAATATTGATTATGACGTTGTTGTTGCTGACGAAGCCTTCTACGACGTTGCGCCAAACAGCCTGAACCCGTACGCTTCTTACTCTGAAGATGGCTGGAATCGTGTTGATAACGCTAACGCATTCCAGAGTGGCGTATTCGATGTTGTTCTGAACAATGGTTCTGATTGGGAAACCACGAAAGATTCTCTGATCGATACCCTGGCTATCAACAGCGGTTCTCAGGTTAACGTGAGTGCAGATTCTTCCCTGACTTCCGACACCATCACTCTGAACGGTAGTTCTTCAATGGAAGTTAACGGTGAAGTTAACACTGATCACCTGATCATTGATACCTTCTCTACTGTTAACTTCGGTGAAGATACTGCTTCAGCTTGGACATCTGCACCGCTGTACGCCAACACCATTACCGTTACTAACGGTGGTGTGCTGGATGTAAACACCAACATGAATGACATCTCCAGCGTATTTGCAACTGATACTCTGGAACTGACCAGTGGCAACGTTAAAGATAACAACGGTAATGTTTACGCAGGTGTGTTTGACATTCATAGTAATGACTACATCCTGAATGCAGATCTCGTCAACGATCGTACCAACGACACCAGCAAAGCTAACTATGGTTATGGTGTTATTGCGATGAACTCTGATGGTCACTTGACCGTTAATGGTAACAACGACATTAATAATGGCGACGAAGTTGACAACAGCTCTGTTGACAACGTTGTAGCTGCAACCGGTAACTACAAAGTTCGTATCGACAACTCCACTGGTGCTGGCGCGATTGCTGATTACGCAGGTAAGCAGCTCATCTATATCGATGATACCAAAACCAACGCGACCTTCTCTGCTGCTAACAAAGCTGACCTGGGTGCATACACCTATCAGGCTGAACAGCGCGGTAACACCGTTGTTCTGCAACAGATGGAGCTGACCGACTACGCTAACATGGCGCTGAGCATCCCGTCTGCGAACACCAATATCTGGAACCTGGAACAAGACACCGTTGGTACTCGTCTGACCAACTCTCGTCATGGCCTGGCTGATAACGGCGGCGCATGGGTAAGCTACTTCGGTGGTAACTTCAACGGCGACAACGGCACCATCAACTATGATCAGGATGTTAACGGCATCATGGTCGGTGTTGATACCAAAATTGACGGTAACAACGCTAAGTGGATCGTCGGTGCGGCTGCAGGCTTCGCTAAAGGTGACATGAATGACCGTTCTGGTCAGGTGGATCAAGACAGCCAGACTGCCTACATCTACTCTTCTGCTCACTTCGCGAACAACGTCTTTGTTGATGGTAGCTTGAGTTACTCTCACTTCAACAACGACCTGTCTGCAACCATGAGCAACGGTACTTACGTTGACGGTAGCACCAACTCCGACGCTTGGGGCTTCGGTTTGAAAGCCGGTTACGACTTCAAACTGGGTGATGCTGGTTACGTGACTCCTTACGGCAGCATTTCTGGTCTGTTCCAGTCTGGTGATGACTACCAGCTGAGCAACGACATGAAAGTTGACGGTCAGTCTTACGACAGCATGCGTTATGAACTGGGTGTAGATGCAGGTTATACCTTCACCTACAGCGAAGACCAGGCTCTGACTCCGTACTTCAAACTGGCTTACGTCTACGACGACTCTAACAACGATAACGATGTGAACGGTGATTCCATCGATAACGGTACTGAAGGGTCTGCGGTACGTGTTGGTCTGGGTACTCAGTTCAGCTTCACCAAGAACTTCAGCGCCTATACCGATGCTAACTACCTCGGTGGTGGTGACGTAGATCAAGACTGGTCCGCGAACGTGGGTGTTAAATATACCTGGTAATATTCTTCACTCCGAAGAAATTCTGGTAATTTAATCTAAATAATGCCCGTCAAGGATTTGACGGGCATTACTGCAAAGGACGCGCAAATGTTATCTGTAGTTAAACCTCTTCAGGAATTTGGTAAGCTCGATAAATGTTTGTCCAGATACGGTACGCGCTTCGAGTTTAATAATGAAAAGCAAGTTATATTTTCCAGTGATGTCAATAGCGAAGATACTTTCGTTATTTTAGAGGGCGTTATCTCTCTGCGTAGAGAAGAAAACGTACTTATCGGTATTACCCAGGCTCCTTATATTATGGGGCTGGCTGATGGTTTAATGAAAAACGATATACCATACAAATTAATATCAGAAGGAAATTGTACGGGATATCATCTACCAGCCAAACAAACCATTACGCTTATTGAACAAAATCAACTCTGGCGAGACGCTTTTTACTGGTTAGCCTGGCAAAATAGAATTCTGGAATTACGCGACGTGCAGCTCATTGGGCATAATTCCTACGAACAAATCCGCGCAACATTATTATCAATGATTGACTGGAATGAAGAATTGCGCTCACGTATTGGTGTGATGAATTATATCCATCAACGTACACGCATATCGCGTTCTGTCGTCGCAGAAGTTCTCGCTGCTTTGCGTAAAGGCGGCTATATCGAAATGAATAAAGGCAAACTGGTCGCTATCAACCGTTTGCCTTCAGAGTATTAATCAGGATGCGGGGATAACCAACGGTTTATTCCCGCTTAGCTCGGTCACCAGATCATTGATGCCATCGCTCATATTTTTAAAGCGCGTCAACGGCGAACGAGTGACCACCACAAACGCGCCAATATTCTTCTGCGGGATCATCGCCATATAGGTAATGAAACCGCCACCACCTCCTGTCTTCTGAATAATCCCCGGACGACCCTCTTTCGGGGCCATATATACCCAGCCTAAACCAAGCGCATCCGCTTTGCCGGGGACATCCATGCCAATCACTTTCGTAAACTGCGCGCGCTGATAAATCAACGTCTGCATGCGATCTGCCTGGTTACTGCGCTGATAAAAATCAGATGACAAATACTGCTGCATCCAGCGCATCATATCGCCAGGCGTGGAATAGACGCCGCCGCTGCCAATTGCCGCCAGCGTGTTATTGCACGGACTGGCACCGCGCTCAGCAACCATTAAACGGCGGCACTGATCCGGTGAGGGGGTGTAGGTGGTGTCTTTCATCCCCAATGGACGGGTAATCTGCTCTTCAAACAACTGGGTATAAGGCTTGCCGGACGCATTCGCCAGTGCATCTGCCAGCAGGTCGAACGCAAGGTTAGAGTACGCCGCCTGACTGCCTGGCGCGGCTTTCAGCTTCGCCGTAGAAAGGTATTTCCAGCGTTGCTCGCGCGTTGGCCAGACAAACACCGGACGATGTGCCGCGCCACCGGGCTGTTCACGGGGCAGGGCGCTGGTATGGGTTGCCAGATTCACTAGGGTAATGGGCGTCCCATTGTAGGTTGGCACGCGTGCGCCTGGCGGAGCATATTTACTTAGCGGATCGTTTAACTTCACGGTCCCCTGGTCGAGCAATTTCACCAGCATTTCACTGGTCATTAGCTTGGTGAGGGAAGCAATACGCACGACCGAATCCAGCTGCGGGCGAACGTTATTACCAGGTCGCGTTTCGCCATAACTGCGAAAGACGCGCTGGTTACCGTCGATAACAACCAGCGCCATCCCCGTGGCACCGCTGCCGTAAAAAATATGATCGGCATAACGATCGACAATATCAGAGGCAAACTCCGGTTCAGTGATCGGCTGCGCCGCATGGACGGAGGTCAATGACGCCGCACACAGCACGGCAGAAAAAAGCAGACTACGTTTCAACGGTGGTGTCCATAGATTGAATGAAGGTAACTGAGCGTATTTATACTACTCATTGATGGATTGCAAAGGGCGAATTAGTGCAATAATAGTGTTAAAAACGTAACGGCGCGTAAACACGATCTTTTTCCTGCTCACCAATGCCTGCATTTGTGATCCTGCGCGTGTTAATCCGCTTATGTAAACAATCTTTGGTTTGTGAAATCCGTCGAAACAATTCTTATGGTCAGGCTGGCGAACTAAGCGCCTTGCTATGGGTCACAATGGGCGGTTTCATTTGGCTGACGCTTTGTAGCGGTCATGCGGTTAATACACAGCAGTTGTTAAAACGATAAGAAGTTAGCAGGAGTGCATATGTTTAAGTCTTTTTTCCCAAAGCCGGGAGCGTTTTTTCTCTCGGCCTTTGTTTGGGCATTGATTGCCGTTATCTTCTGGCAAGCCGGTGGGGGTGACTGGGTGGCGCGTATCACCGGCGCTTCCGGGCAGATCCCGATTAGCGCCGCGCGTTTCTGGTCGTTGGATTTCCTGATTTTTTACGCTTACTACATTGTTTGCGTAGGACTTTTTGCATTTTTCTGGTTTATCTACAGCCCGCACCGTTGGCAATACTGGTCAATACTCGGTACTGCACTGATCATCTTCGTCACCTGGTTTTTGGTGGAAGTCGGGGTCGCCGTCAACGCCTGGTATGCACCGTTCTATGATCTGATTCAAACCGCGCTAAGTTCGCCGCATAAAGTCACTATCGAACAATTTTACCGCGAAGTGGGCGTCTTTCTGGGGATTGCGCTGATCGCGGTGGTGATCAGTGTACTGAACAACTTCTTTGTCAGTCACTATGTGTTCCGCTGGCGTACGGCGATGAACGAATATTACATGGCGAACTGGCAACAACTGCGTCATATCGAAGGTGCCGCACAGCGTGTGCAGGAAGACACCATGCGTTTTGCTTCAACGCTGGAGAATATGGGCGTCAGTTTTATCAACGCCATCATGACGTTGATCGCCTTTCTGCCGGTGCTGGTAACGCTCTCCGCGCATGTGCCGGAGCTGCCGATTATCGGGCACATTCCGTATGGTCTGGTGATTGCCGCTATCGTCTGGTCGCTGATGGGGACCGGATTGCTGGCAGTGGTAGGGATCAAACTGCCGGGGCTGGAGTTTAAAAACCAGCGAGTAGAGGCCGCCTACCGTAAAGAGCTGGTTTATGGTGAAGACGATGCCACGCGCGCGACGCCGCCTACGGTACGCGAGCTGTTTAGCGCCGTACGGAAAAACTATTTTCGCCTCTATTTTCACTATATGTATTTCAACATCGCCCGCATTCTCTATTTGCAGGTCGATAACGTTTTCGGTTTGTTCTTGCTGTTTCCGTCAATTGTTGCCGGTACGATTACGCTCGGCCTGATGACGCAGATTACCAACGTTTTTGGTCAGGTTCGCGGTGCTTTCCAGTACCTGATTAACTCATGGACCACACTGGTTGAGTTGATGTCTATCTACAAACGTCTGCGCAGCTTTGAACATGAGCTGGATGGTGACAAAATTCAGGAAGTAACCCATACCTTGAGCTAAAAAGGAGAAGTAATGTCGCGCGTCAATCATCTATCTTCGCTGTCATTGTTGGCGGTTCTGGTTTTAGCGGGGTGTAGTAGTCAGGCTCCGCAACCGTTGAAAAAGGGCGAAAAAGCGATAGATGTAGCGAGCGTCGTGCGGCAGAAGATGCCTGCGAGCGTGAAAGACCGCGATGCCTGGGCGAAAGATCTCGCCACCACCTTTGAAAGTCAGGGGCTGGCACCGACGCTGGAAAACGTCTGCTCGGTGCTGGCGGTGGCGCAGCAGGAGTCAAATTATCAGGCAGATCCGGCCGTTCCGGGCTTAAGCAAGATCGCCTGGCAAGAGATTGACCGTCGTGCTGAACGGATGCACATTCCTGCTTTTCTGGTTCATACCGCGCTAAAAATCAAATCGCCAAACGGCAAAAGTTATAGCGAACGGTTAGATTCGGTGCGTACAGAAAAGCAATTGAGCGCGATTTTTGACGATCTGATCAGCATGGTACCAATGGGGCAGACGCTGTTTGGTTCGCTTAATCCTGTGCGCACCGGTGGGCCGATGCAGGTCAGCATTGCTTTTGCCGAACAGCATACCAAAGGGTATCCGTGGAAAATGGACGGTACAGTTCGTCAGGAAGTCTTCAGTCGCCGCGGCGGGTTGTGGTTTGGTACTTACCATTTACTGAATTATCCCGCCAGCTATAGCGCACCGATATACCGCTTTGCTGATTTTAACGCTGGCTGGTACGCCAGCCGTAATGCCGCGTTTCAGAACGCAGTCAGTAAGGCCAGCAGCGTGAAGCTGGCACTGGACGGTGATTTAATTCGTTACGACAGTAAAGAACCCGGGAAAACCGAACTGGCAACGCGCAAACTGGCGGCAAAACTGGGGATGAGCGACAGCGAAATTCGCCGTCAGTTAGAGAAAGGTGACAGCTTCTCTTTTGAGGAGACGGCGCTGTACAAGAAAGTTTATCAACTTGCCGAAGCGAAAACGGGTAAATCACTACCCCGCGAAATGTTGCCTGGCATTCAACTGGAAAGCCCGAAAATCACCCGCAACCTGACTACGGCCTGGTTTGCGAAGCGCGTAGACGAACGGCGGGCGCGTTGTATGAAACAGTGATCAAACAGGAATGTCATGCCAGATAAGGCGTTTTAGGCCGTATCTGGCAACGTAAATCTTACTGGCGGCGATGTCGCCAGTGCAGCCATAGCGCCACCACTGCAAAAATGAGGCAGCCTACTAAAAACGGGATCAGCCCGAAAATGGTGCCGACACCTAAACCAATTTCCACCCGTGGGCGACCTGTTTCCTGGACCTGCATTAAACGCTCATAGACGCCGGGCGCATGCACTAACAGGTTCAGCAATTGCGCCCCAGCCCAAAAGCAAAACAGCACAAACAACGCATAGGCAATGTTGCCAGGCGTTGAAGAGGCATTGCGATATTTTCCGCTAAACAGCGATTTTGACAGGGTGAAATCAGCCATAAAAACCTCCGGAAGTCATCTGCTTCTCTTCTGGTGTGATACCAGCGGCTTATGGCAAGTCTGACAGGTCATTTAGATTGTCAATATCAGAATCATGGTAAATTGATGTTGGGAATATTCCCGAAGCGTGAATCTTCGTTGTGAGTCACAAAATGGCAACCTTAAGTTAAATTTATTAACAATTACAAAAATGTTGTCTACACCACAGACGGTTGTTACAGAATATGCAAGGATGTTGTTTTTCGTTAACGGAGCTGCCATGAATCTGCCTGTAAAAATCCGCCGTGACTGGCACTACTATGCGTTCGCCATTGGCCTTATATTCATTCTTAATGGCGTGGTGGGGCTACTGGGATTTGAAGCAAAAGGTTGGCAGACCTATGCCGTCGGTCTGGTGACGTGGGTGATTAGTTTCTGGCTGGCGGGGTTGATTATTCGTCGTCGCGATGAAGAAACTGAAAACGCCCAATAAGAATATTATCGGGCGTTAAAATATTACATTGTGGTTTTCAATGCGTTATCCGCAGCGTGACGCTCCAGCGCCAGCTCAATCAAACGTGTGATCAGATCGGTGTAACCCAGACCGCTGGCTTGCCACAGCTTCGGATACATACTGATGTTGGTGAAGCCCGGCAGTGTGTTGATCTCGTTGATCACCACTTCGTTCTCTGGGGTTAAAAACACGTCTACACGCGCCATGCCTGCGCATCCCAACGTCTGATAAGCCTGAACGGCAATCGCCCGGATCTTATCGTTGATCTCTGGTGCAATGGCTGCCGGAACTACCACTTTCGCGCCATCTTCGTCAATGTACTTGGTGTCGTAGGCATAGAAATCGCTGGTGAGTACGATCTCGCCACAGGTGCTGGCTTGCGGATTGTCGTTGCCCAGAACTGCGCATTCGATCTCACGACCTTTGATCCCTTGCTCAACGATCACTTTATGATCGAACTCGAACGCCAGATCGACGGCAATTGCGTACTGTTCTTCACTGGTTACTTTGCTGACACCAACAGAAGAGCCCTGATTAGCCGGTTTTACAAACAGTGGTAACCCCAGTTTAGACTCCACTTCGGCAAAACTGATGTTGTGACGATTAGCGCGCGTCAGAGTAATAAATGGCGCAATGTTCAGCCCGGCATCGCGTAGCAGACGTTTGGTGACATCTTTATCCATACAGGCTGCTGAAGCCAGAACATCAGAACCTACAAACGGTAAATTGGCGACCCGCAGCATTCCCTGCAAGGAACCATCTTCGCCCAGCGTACCGTGGACAATCGGGAAAATGACATCCACCGTCGGCAACGGCTGACCGTTTTGCGCGTCGATAAGCTGATGCTCATGTTTACCTGGCACCTGCGCAAGGCTGGTCGCCGAAGGGCGTAACGCAATATGGGCAGGATCGTCTGCATTTAGCAGATAATTGCTGGCATCGCTGACGTGCCATTGCCCTTGTTTATCAATGCCCAGCAGCACAACGTCGAAGCGACTTTTATCAATGGCATCGACAATGTTTTTTGCCGATTGCAGAGACACTTCATGTTCCGCTGATTTACCACCAAAAACGATTCCTACCCGCAGTTTTTCCATCTTAAAAACCTATCCCGTCTAACACAAAGTGCATACATTACCACGACAAAACGGGGGATTCGCGGCCTTCTGAAAGATTGTTGCAATCTTCTGCTGACGAAGCGTGCAACGTACTGGTGAAGAAAGTGCGTTATCTCAAAGATGTGCGCAAGATCACAAAAATGATGAACGGGAAGCTAATTTATTCCTGGCTTAAATGGCCATGCGGTGAGTTTTTTTCTCTTAATTATAAGTTAACGAAGAGAATATATTTCATAACTTTTATTTATAATAAAGGTTGATAATTAAAAGCCTATATTTTGTGTGGGTAATTATTTAAATAAGAGAAACGTTTCGCTGGTAATCAAACAAAAAATATTTGCGCAAAGTATTTCCTTTGTCATAAAAATAATACTTCCAGACACTATGAAGTTGTGAAACATAATGTTAACTTCTCCATACTTTGGATAAGGAAATACAGACATGAAAAATCTCATTGCTGAGTTGTTATTTAAGCTTGCCCAAAAAGAAGAAGAGTCGAAAGAACTGTGTGCGCAGGTAGAAGCTTTGGAGATTATCGTCACTGCAATGCTTCGCAATATGGCGCAAAATGACCAACAGCGGTTGATTGATCAGGTAGAGGGGGCGCTGTACGAGGTAAAGCCCGATGCCAGCATTCCTGACGACGATACGGAGCTGCTGCGCGATTACGTAAAGAAGTTATTGAAGCATCCTCGTCAGTAAAAAGTTAATCTTTTCAACAGCTGTCATAAAGTTGTCACGGCCGAGACTTATAGTCGCTTTGTTTTTATTTTTTAATGTATTTGTACATGGAGAAAATAAAGTGAAACAAAGCACTATTGCACTGGCACTCTTATCGTTACTGTTTACCCCTGTGACAAAAGCCCGGACACCAGAAATGCCTGTTCTGGAAAACCGGGCTGCTCAGGGCGATATTACTGCACCCGGCGGTGCTCGCCGTTTAACGGGTGATCAGACTGCCGCTCTGCGTGATTCTCTTAGCGATAAACCTGCAAAAAATATTATTTTGCTGATTGGCGATGGGATGGGGGATTCGGAAATTACAGCCGCACGTAATTATGCCGAAGGTGCGGGCGGCTTTTTTAAAGGTATCGATGCCTTACCGCTTACCGGGCAATACACTCACTATGCGCTGAATAAAAAAACCGGCAAACCGGACTACGTCACCGATTCGGCTGCATCAGCAACCGCCTGGTCAACCGGTGTCAAAACCTATAACGGCGCGCTGGGCGTCGATATTCACGAAAAAGATCACCCAACGATTCTGGAAATGGCAAAAGCCGCAGGTCTGGCGACCGGTAACGTTTCTACCGCAGAGTTGCAGGATGCCACGCCCGCTGCGCTGGTGGCACATGTGACTTCGCGCAAATGCTACGGTCCGAGCGCGACCAGTGAAAAATGTCCGGGTAACGCTCTGGAAAAAGGCGGAAAAGGATCGATTACCGAACAGCTGCTTAACGCTCGTGCCGACGTTACGCTTGGCGGTGGCGCAAAAACCTTTGCTGAAACGGCAACCGCCGGTGAATGGCAGGGAAAAACGCTGCGTGAACAGGCACAGGCGCGTGGTTATCAGTTGGTCAGCGATGCTGCCTCACTGAATTCGGTGACGGAAGCGAATCAGCAAAAACCTCTGCTTGGACTGTTTGCTGACGGCAATATGCCAGTGCGCTGGCTAGGACCGAAAGCAACGTACCACGGCAATATCGATAAGCCCGCAGTCACCTGTACGCCTAATCCGCAACGTAATGACAGTGTACCAACCCTGGCGCAGATGACCGACAAAGCCATTGAATTGTTGAGTAAAAATGAGAAAGGATTTTTCCTGCAAGTTGAAGGTGCGTCAATCGATAAACAGGATCACGCTGCGAATCCTTGTGGGCAAATTGGCGAGACGGTCGATCTCGATGAAGCCGTACAACGGGCGCTGGAATTCGCTAAAAAGGATGGCAATACGCTGGTCATAGTCACCGCTGATCACGCCCACGCCAGCCAGATTGTCGCGCCGGATACCAAAGCTCCGGGCCTCACCCAGGCGCTAAATACCAAAGATGGCGCAGTGATGGTGATGAGCTACGGGAACTCCGAAGAGGATTCACAAGAACATACCGGCAGTCAGTTGCGTATTGCGGCGTATGGCCCGCATGCCGCCAATGTTGTTGGACTGACCGACCAGACCGATCTCTTCTACACCATGAAAGCCGCCCTGGGGCTGAAATAAAACCGCGCCCGGCAGTGAATTTTCGCTGCCGGGTGGTTTTTTTGCTGTTAGCAACCAGACTTAATGGCAGATCACGGGCGCATACGCTCATGGTTAAAACATGAAGAGGGATGGTGCTATGAAAATAACATTACTGGTTACCTTGCTTTTTGGTCTGGTTTTTTTAACCACCGTCGGCGCTGCCGAGAGAACCTTAACCCCACAACAACAGCGTATGACATCCTGTAATCAGCAGGCGACGGCGCAGGCGTTGAAAGGGGATGCTCGTAAGACCTACATGAGTGATTGCCTGAAGAACAGCAAGTCTGCGCCTGGTGAAAAAAGTTTGACGCCACAGCAGCAAAAGATGCGCGAATGTAATAATCAAGCAACGCAACAATCTCTGAAAGGTGATGATCGTAATAAGTTTATGAGTGCCTGCCTCAAGAAAGCCGCCTGATACCTGATAGTGCTAACGGGTGAGCTACGAAAGTGGCTCACCCGAAATTTCATACTTCTGCCTTTAGCCCCGTCTCTATAATTTGGGAAAATTGTTTCTGAATGTTCCCAAAAATAATGAATGATGAAAACTTTTTCAAAAAAGCGGCGGCGCATGGGGAGGAACCTCCTTTAACTCCTCAAAACGAACATCAGCGGTCCGGGCTGCGCTTCGCCCGTCGCGTCAGACTACCCCGTGCGGTTGGCCTGGCTGGCATGTTCTTACCGATTGCTTCAACGCTGGTTTCGCACCCGCCGCCGGGCTGGTGGTGGCTGGTGTTGGTCGGCTGGGCGTTCGTCTGGCCGCATTTAGCCTGGCAGATAGCGAGCAGGGCCGTCGATCCGCTTAGCCGGGAAATTTACAACTTAAAAACCGATGCAGTATTAGCGGGAATGTGGGTAGGCGTAATGGGCGTAAACGTGCTGCCTTCCACCGCTATGTTGATGATTATGTGTCTGAATTTGATGGGGGCAGGCGGCCCCCGTCTGTTTGTCGCGGGTCTGGTGTTGATGGTGGTTTCCTGCCTTGTCACCCTCGAGCTTACGGGCATTACCGTGTCGTTCAATAGTGCGCCGCTGGAATGGTGGCTCTCCCTTCCCATTATTGTCGTTTATCCTCTGCTGTTTGGCTGGGTCAGCTACCAGACGGCAACCAAACTGGCGGAACATAAACGCAGGTTGCAGGTCATGAGTACCCGCGACGGCATGACGGGCGTGTATAACCGACGTCATTGGGAAACTATGTTACGTAATGAATTTGATAACTGTCGGCGGCATAATCGCGATGCAACGTTACTGATTATCGATATCGACCATTTCAAGAGCATCAACGATACCTGGGGTCATGATGTGGGCGATGAAGCGATTGTGGCGCTTACCCGACAGTTACAAATTACCCTGCGCGGTAGCGATGTGATTGGTCGGTTTGGCGGCGATGAGTTTGCAGTAATCATGTCCGGTACGCCAGCTGAGAGCGCCATTACCGCCATGTTACGGGTGCGTGAAGGGCTAAACACGTTACGCTTGCCGAATACGCCACAGGTAACTTTACGGATTAGTGTGGGGGTTGCGCCGCTGAACCCACAAATGAGTCACTATCGTGAGTGGTTGAAATCGGCAGATTTGGCGCTTTACAAAGCAAAGAAAGCCGGACGTAACCGCACCGAAGTGGCGGCCTGACGTCCGGCGAAAGTCATCAGGATTTGCTGAGTTTTTCTGATTTTTCCATACACTTCGTCATCGCTTCGATCACTGCGGCACGGAAGCCTTTCTCTTCCAGTACGCGTACCGCTTCAATGGTGGTGCCTCCCGGTGAGCAGACCATATCTTTCAGTGCCCCCGGATGTTCTCCCGTTTCCAGCACCATTTTTGCGGAACCCATTACCGCCTGAGCGGCAAATTTATACGCCTGGGCGCGTGGCATCCCGCCCAGCACGGCGGCGTCGGCCATCGCTTCGATAAACATAAATACGTAGGCTGGCGAAGAACCGCTCACACCGACCACCGGGTGGATCATCGGCTCAGCAATTACTTCCGCTTCGCCAAAGCAGCGGAAAATATTCAGCACATCAGCGGTATCTTCTGGGGTTACCAGCGCGTTTGGCGTTACGGAGGTCATCCCGGCATTAACCAGCGCGGGAGTGTTCGGCATGGCGCGAATAATTTTCCGGTCATGGCCCAGCGCGCGGGCAAGCTGGTCGAGCGTGACACCTGCAGCAATAGAAACGACCAGAGAGTCTTTATTCAGGCTGGAGGTGATTTCGCTAAGCACTTTAATCATGATGCCAGGTTTAACGGCGGCAAAAATGATGTCGGCGATTTGCGCCACTTCTTGCGCCGATTCTGCGGCGTTGATGCCGAACTGGTCATGCAGGGCGGCGACTTTATCCGGGGAGGGGGTGTATACCCAGATTTGCCCTGGAAGCACCTGACCGCTGGCAATCAGACCGCCGAGAATGGCTTTTCCCATATTGCCGCAGCCAATAAAACCGATTTTCTTTTCCATTGCCTCACTCCTGCCGTGAAATTCATTGTTTTGATAATCGCTGGCAGAAGCATAAACAGAACTATGCCGGAAGGCAAAAGCGCGACACAATAGAGGATTACCCAACAAAGGATGACTTTATGACAATTTGGGTGGATGCCGACGCGTGTCCCAATGTAATTAAAGAGATTTTGTATCGCGCGGCGGAACGTATGCAGATGCCGCTGGTACTGGTAGCAAACCAGAGTTTACGCGTGCCGCCATCGCGATTTATTCGTACGCTGCGCGTCGCGGCAGGTTTCGACGTTGCCGATAACGAAATTGTCCGGCAGTGTGAAGCGGGCGATTTGGTGATCACCGCAGATATACCTTTGGCTGCTGAAGCCATCGAGAAAGGCGCAGCGGCGCTTAATCCGCGCGGCGAACGTTACACGCCAGCGACCATTCGTGAGCGCCTGACGATGCGCGATTTTATGGATACCTTACGTGCCAGTGGGATCCAGACCGGCGGACCAGATAGCCTTTCACAACGTGACCGCCAGGCCTTTGCCGCGGAGCTGGAGAAGTGGTGGCTGGAAGTGCAACGTAGTCGTGGCTAAATGTAATTTATTATTTACACTTCATTCTTGAATATTTATTGGTATAGTAAGGGGTGTATTGAGATTTTCACTTTAAGTGGAATTTTTTCTTTACAATCGAAATTGTACTAGTTTGATGGTATGATCGCTATTCTCATGACACCGGCTTTCGCCGCATTGCGACCTATTGGGGAAAACCCACGATGACACAACCTCTTTTTCTGATCGGGCCTCGGGGCTGTGGTAAAACAACGGTCGGAATGGCCCTTGCCGATTCGCTTAACCGTCGGTTTGTCGATACCGATCAGTGGTTGCAATCACAGCTCAATATGACGGTCGCGGAGATCGTCGAAAGGGAAGAGTGGGCGGGATTTCGCGCCAGAGAAACGGCGGCGCTGGAAGCGGTAACTGCGCCATCCACCGTTATCGCTACAGGCGGCGGCATTATTCTGACGGAATTTAATCGTCACTTTATGCAAAATAACGGGATCGTGGTTTATTTGTGTGCGCCAGTATCAGTCCTGGTTAACCGACTGCAAGCTGCACCGGAAGAAGATTTACGGCCAACCTTAACGGGAAAACCGCTGAGCGAAGAAGTTCAGGAAGTGCTGGAAGAACGCGATGCGCTATATCGCGAAGTTGCGCATATTATCATCGACGCAACAAACGAACCCAGCCAGGTGATTTCTGAAATTCGTAGCGCCCTGGCACAGACGATCAATTGTTGATTTTAGAGCGCCTATACTTAACGTTCATCCCGTGAAATAAGGAAGAACGATGCCAACGAAACCGCCTTATCCTCGTGAAGCATATATAGTGACGATTGAAAAAGGAAAGCCAGGACAGACGGTAACCTGGTACCAACTCAGAGCCGATCATCCTAAACCAGACTCGTTGATCAGTGAACATCCGACGGCTCAGGAAGCGATGGATGCGAAAAAACGCTATGAGGACCCTGACAAAGAGTGACCGCATCAGACTGCTCGGAAGGGATTCTGAGTGCCACTACAAGGGATCTGCGTCACATTTTTCATAATTCATGTTTTTCTAATAATTAGAATATTAAACAATAACAATCCATTACTGGAATCATTTGGAATCTTTACATTATGCCGTGCACGTCTGCTGCTACGCTTTTTGTCATTTGTAGCACAAGTAAGTGTCAGCAGTGGTGCTTCACACTTGCCCGGTAATTAACGACGAAAGAAAAGTAAGGTGGATGAACAATGAGTGCGTCGTTGGCGATCCTGACCATCGGCATTGTACCTATGCAGGAGGTTTTGCCGCTCCTGACGGAATACATTGACGAAGATAATATTTCCCATCATAGCCTGCTGGGGAAGTTAAGTCGTGAAGAAGTGATGGCGGAGTACGCGCCAGAAGCAGGCGAAGACACCATTCTCACATTATTAAATGACAACCAGCTGGCCCATGTTTCGCGTCGTAAAGTGGAGCGAGACCTGCAAGGTGTGGTTGAAGTGCTCGATAATCAGGGTTATGACGTCATTTTATTAATGAGTACAGCAAACATTAGTAGTATGACTGCGCGTAATACGATCTTTCTTGAGCCGTCGCGAATATTGCCTCCACTGGTTTCCTCTATTGTTGAAGATCATCAGGTGGGGGTTATCGTTCCGGTTGAGGAGATGCTGCCCGTTCAGGCGCAAAAATGGCAAATTTTGCAGAAATCGCCGGTATTTTCATTGGGTAACCCCATTCATGATTCAGAACAAAAAATCATTGATGCCGGGAAAGAATTACTGGCAAAAGGGGCTGATGTCATCATGCTGGATTGTTTAGGATTTCACCAACGTCATCGCGATTTACTGCAAAAACAGCTCGATGTTCCTGTCTTGCTGTCTAACGTATTGATTGCACGGCTGGCTGCGGAATTACTGGTGTAATTTTGCGTGACAGTCAGCGCCTCTGGCCCCTATAGTGAAGTAGATGTTCAACTACCAAACAGGGCCAGTTTATGCTTCAAAGTAATGAGTACTTTTCCGGCAAAGTGAAATCAATCGGCTTTTCCAGCAGCAGCACTGGTCGCGCCAGCGTGGGTGTTATGGTTGAAGGCGAATACACCTTCAGCACCGCTGAGCCGGAAGAGATGACGGTAATCAGTGGCGCGCTGAATGTGTTACTGCCTGACGCGACCGACTGGCAAGTGTATGAAGCCGGTTCGGTGTTTAATGTTCCCGGTCACAGTGAGTTTCATCTGCAAGTTGCCGAACCCACCTCTTATCTGTGCCGCTATCTGTAATTCCTCGCCTTCCCCTTGAACGGGAGGGCATTTTTCTGAAATATCCTCTCTTTAACCCATAATAATATTTCCTTTGCTTCGATTTTTTCAATTTCCGATATATTCATAATTCATCAAGGTTGATATAAATATCAGTGAAGATCTCCAGGTATTTTTTGCGGAACTGATGACACAACGCCCCCTGGAGCAAGTTACAGCGGGAGATCTATGACTTACTGACGCCAACGATCAACCTGCAAATTCACTGTACCCGTTATCCCATGCGCAGCCAAAATGGTGGAAGCACCGATTTACCGCGTTATTGGATCACGTTGGATAAAAACGTGATCTGGGATTACCCGAAAGACTTTATTGCAGGTAACGGTGGAGTGCGTAATTTTCACGGTGAAACTTGCTGGTATCCTTACCTGACGGATATTTGTTCAATTTCTGATTTATTGCGTGAATATATTGACACCCCAAAAGCGGAGTTGTTAACAAAACAATTTACCAGCGATAAATGGGGGTTAGTGAATATTCTGCGTGCTGCTGACAGGCGAATAGGGATGAGGCGATTAGATCAGTTACAGCATAAAACGCATAATATTGCTGCGCTAAAAATTATTGCCCGCCGTAGCGAATAATTATATGCCTGGTGTGGCTTCGTACGCCGGATAAGACGCGGCAGGCGTCGCATCCGGCATTAAAGGAAAATCAGCAATTAACGTTGTGCTTCGCCACCTAATCCTTCAATCAGGTTTTGAATTAACGCTGCCAGTTCACCAGTCATCAGGATGAAATCGGCATCAAAACGCTGGGCGAAATCTTCACGGTCGATATCTTCGTTTTGATCGCGCAGCTCGTCGCAGAACTTCAGACGCTTAAGCGAACCATCGTCGCACATCACAAACTGAATGCGCTGCTGCCAGTCGAGCGCCAGTTTAGTCACCACTTTTCCGGCTTCAATGTGATTGGTGATCTCTTCGCTGGTCAGATCTTGTTTCTTCGCGCGGATCACGCCGCCATCTTCCAGCAACGATTTCAGCTCGGCTTCATCAAGCAGCTGGAAGCCCTGTGCCGCACTACCGGAGCGAACCCATTCGGTCAGCGTCAGTTCAATCGGGTTTTCCATGCTCAATGGTACAACCGGTAACGACCCCAGGCTTTTACGCAGTAATGCCAGCGTATCTTCCGCTTTTTTGGCACTGGCGCAGTCCACCATAATCAAACCGTTAACCGTGTCGATCCACATCATTGTCTGGCTAAAACGGCTGAAAGCACGCGGCAGCAGAGAGTGCAGCACTTCGTCTTTCAGCGAATCTTTTTCGGTTTTCTTCAGCTTACGCGCCTGTTCCGCTTCCAGTTTGGCGATTTTCGCTTCAAGCGCCTGTTTAATCACCGGAGACGGGAGGATTTTTTCTTCTTTGCGCGCGCAGATAACAATTTGACCATTGGCAACGTGCGTTAACGCATCGCTGTGCGATCCCATCGGAGGAACCCAGCCCATCTTCGCCATGTCCTGGCTGCCGCATGGGGTAAATGCCATCGAGGCTAGCTGTTTTTCCATCTCTTCTGCACGCAGCGAAATCTCGCGGCTAAGACGGTAAACCATTAAATTTTTGAACCACAGCATGATAATTTCCACGGCCTTGTCGTTAAATTTAGCGGGCATGATAACGAATTGTCGGCGGCCTTGCATTGCCAATCCGGTTGTCCGTCTCTACGCTATTGATATTGAAAAAAATAAGGAGAGTACCGTGCGTATAGGTATCGATTTAGGCGGCACCAAAACTGAAGTGATTGCACTGGGCGATGCAGGGGAGCAGTTGTACCGCCATCGTCTGCCCACGCCGCGTGATGATTACCGGCAAACTATTGAAACGATCGCCACGTTGGTTGATATGGCGGAGCAGGCGACAGGGCAGCGCGGAACGGTAGGTATGGGCATTCCTGGCTCAATTTCGCCTTACACCGGTGTGGTGAAGAATGCCAATTCAACCTGGCTCAACGGTCAGCCATTCGATAAAGACTTAAGCGCGAGGTTGCAGCGGGAAGTGCGGCTGGCAAATGACGCCAACTGTCTGGCGGTTTCAGAAGCAGTAGATGGCGCGGCAGCGGGAGCGCAGACAGTATTTGCCGTGATTATCGGCACGGGATGCGGCGCGGGCGTGGCATTCAATGGGCGGGCGCATATCGGCGGCAATGGCACGGCAGGTGAGTGGGGACACAATCCGCTACCGTGGATAGACGAAGACGAACTGCGTTATCGCGAGGAAGTCCCTTGTTATTGCGGTAAACAAGGTTGTATTGAAACCTTTATTTCGGGCACGGGATTCGCGACTGATTATCGTCGTTTGAGCGGACATGCGCTGAAAGGCAGTGAAATTATCCGCCTGGTTGAAGAAAGCGATCCGGTAGCGGAACTGGCATTGCGTCGCTACGAGCTGCGGCTGGCAAAATCGCTGGCACATGTCGTGAATATTCTCGATCCGGATGTGATTGTCCTGGGGGGCGGGATGAGCAATGTAGACCGTTTATATCAAACGGTTGGGCAGTTGATTAAACAATTTGTCTTCGGTGGCGAATGTGAAACGCCGGTGCGTAAGGCGAAGCACGGTGATTCCAGCGGCGTACGCGGCGCTGCGTGGTTATGGCCACAAGAGTAAAAAACGTAGGCAATTGGCGCATCATGCTTGATGCGACGCTTGCCGCGTCTTATCAGGCCTACAAAATGTGCCGGAACCGCGTAGGGCGGATAAGGCGTTCACGCCGCATCCGGCAATAAGTAATGAGCACCGAGACTATAACCTACCCCAGTGGTTTCGCCAGCACCGGAGTATCCGCCGCTTGCTGGCGCTTATAGCGACCATACAGCAGCAACGACGACATCGCAGCAAACGAAAGCAGGGCGGCAGGCAGCGCCACGTAATTATATGCCAGCCCCAGCGTCAGCATCATACCTCCGCAATATGCGCCGACGGCGCTACCGAGGTTAAACGCTATTTGCCCACCTGCGGCACCTAATAACTCTCCGCCTTTGGCATTTTGCAGTAACAATATTTGCAGAGGTGCTGAAAGGGCAAATAATCCCGCGCAACAAATAAAAGCAAAAATAAGCGACGTTATTTTCATGCCGCCGCAGAAAAAGAGCATCAGCAGTGCCAGTACAATGATAAAGTCAGTCACTGCCGCAATGCGCAGTGGTGAATAACGTCCTGAAACCCTGCCACTTAGCATATTCCCCAGCACCATCCCTAGCCCCACTAACATCATAATAAAGGTCATCGCCGTTTCCGAAAAACCGGAAATAAACATCATGTATGGCTTAACGTAGCTGAACCAGGCAAACACACCTGCGTTGCCAAACATGGTGGCGGCGAAAATTAACCACGGGGCCGGGCTGCGCAAAAAGTGAAATTGTTCGCGCAGCTTTCCTTTCGCCTCGTCGCGAATATCTGGCACCCAAAAATAGACCGATGCCATCACCGCAATATTAAAAACAGCGATCAATAAAAAGGTGTAACGCCAGCTAAATTCCTGACTTAAATACGTTCCCAGCGGAATGCCCAGCAAATTGGCGACTGTCATCCCGGAAACCATCCCCGCCACGGCGGCGGTGACTTTTCCGGGTTTGATAATTTTTGATAACACGATCGCTCCGACGCCAAAAAATGCGCCATGCGGAAAGCCGGATACCAGCCGACCAATGGCAAGCATCAGGTAAGACGAAGAGAGCGTGAACATGGCGTTGCCAATGACGCACAACGCCACCAGAAACAACAAGATATGTTTGAGTGAGTAGCGGCTGGAAAAGAGGGCGATGATTGGCGCACCGACCACCACCCCCAGCGCATAATACGAGATCATATGCCCGGCAGCAGGAATCGAAATTCCTACGTTATGCGCCAGCTCCGTGAGCACGCCCATAATGCCAAATTCGGCCATCCCCAAACCAAACGTGCCCAGAGCCAAAGATAAAATGACTTTTTTCATACCACCATCACAACCACCAGAACGGCTACCAATCACCGTAGCCAATAAAGTGATAGCTTGCAGGATAACGACCAGCAAGGCCAAGAGATAATTCGCCCCTCTGTATTCATTATCCTGCTGAATAGTTATTTCACTGCAAACGTACTTTCCAGTTTGCTGTAGCCCAGGCCGTTGATCTTTTTCACTTTGATCTGCACCGGAATACGCTCTTTCATCGCTTCTACGTGGCTAATCACACCGATGGTTTTGCCACTGGCGTTCAGGGCATCCAGCGCATCAAGGGCGGTATCCAGCGTTTCGCTATCCAGCGTGCCAAAACCTTCATCAAGGAACAGCGAGTCAATACGTGTTTTATGGCTGACCAGATCCGAAAGCGCCAGCGCCAGCGCCAGACTAACGAGGAAACTTTCGCCGCCGGAAAGGGTACGGGTATCGCGTACCGCATCTGCCTGCCAGGTATCAACAACCTCGACTTCCAGCGCCTCGCTGGCTTTGCGCTGTAACAGATAGCGCCCGTGCAGCCGGGTAAGTTGCTGATTAGCGAGATGGACTAAATTATCCAGCGTCAGCCCCTGGGCAAACTTGCGGAATTTATCGCCCTCTTTGGAACCTATTAGCGAATTCAGATATCCCCAGTCCTCAACCTGCTGCGTCATTTGAGCAATTTGCTGCATTAAGGTTTGTTGTTGCTGACGGTTATCTGCATCCTGCTTCAGCTGCTGGCGAATCTCGCCTTGACTCGTGGTGTTTTCACGCAACTTTTGGTGAGTTTGCGCTAACTCTTGCTGAATCTGCTCCACCGTCACAGTGAGAGCCAACCCGTCAGGTCGGTGTTGTTGATGCTGTGCCAGCGTTTCTGCTGTCTGAGTGACCAGCGTTTGCGCCTGACGGCGCTGGTTTTCCAGATTCTGCTTGAGCTGTTCCAGCTGCGTTAGTGTTTGTTCATCCATTAGCGCCGCAAGGAACGCCTGCTGATCGTCAAAGACGCTGGCCTGTAGCGCGGTGTCAAACTGCGCCTGGGCTTTTTGCAGACTTTGCGCCGCCAGAACATCCTGTTGCTGTAACGTCTGCTGCTGGCTGTGTAATGCGAGACATTGTTCATGAACCTGCCGCCAGTTATCCAGCGCCACAGTTTCTTCGCTGTGCGGGAGATCATCACTTTGAGGCAACGTTTCCAGAATCGGCGTCAGCTGCTGAATACGGTTTTGCAGCGCGGTTAATTCGTTCTGGCGTTGCTGCCAGCTCTGCGCTTCTTGCTGACGTGTCGCCAACCAGCTCTCTTCTTCATCTTCCTGTGGCAATGTCAGTGCATAACCCGCCAATGCCGTTAAGAGCTGCTGCTGGCGTTGTTCAATTTGCTGTTGATACTGGATAATTTGCTGATTATGCGCGGCAATCTGCCCTTGTAATTCATGTCGTTGGCTGAGTAACCGCAGCTGGCGTTCGTGCTCATCTTGTGCATCCAGCCACGGTTGAATATCGTCCTGTGGCTGCAAGGTGATATTGAGGCTGGCCGTGACGGCTTGCCATTGTTGAGTAAGTGCTTGCTCATCTTGTCGGAGGCTTTGCGCTTCGTTTTCATCGCGCTGAAGCTGCTTCGTTAATGCATCCAGTTGCCCGCGCAGCGCCGCACCTTCTTCGCCGAGCTTTTTAACTTCGTTTTCCAGCGCCAGTAATCGAGACTGATTAACACCAGGCTCCAGCGTCTGATACGCCTCGACCGCCGGGTGGCTGGTGGAACCACAAAGTGGACAAGGCTGACCCGCCTGTAACTGTGCACGTTGAGCTTCCAGCGTTTTGATGCGCGCTTCCTGCTCGCAAATGGTTTTCACATCGGCAAGTTGCTGCGTCTTTTCTTTATAACGCTGGCGCATTTCGTTAAGTGCGGCGTTACGTTGCGTCTGTTCTTGCGTGACATTCTGGATAGCGACCTGTAACTGCGCCAGACGTTTTTGTTGGGGAACAATCTGTCCATGTAGCGCGACCAGGTGCTGACGCAGTGGGCGTTGCTCAGCATGTTGCGCCAGGGCGCTAGCAACTTCATCGGCGGTTAACGTCAACGTGATCGCCGCAAGCGCATTAAGTTTTTGCTCAGCATGGGTTAACTGTTGCTGCCATTGCCGCAGATGCTCGCGATCGCTGGTTTGTTGGGAGAACTGCGCACGCCAACCCGCCAGTTCGTTGTTCCACTGACGGAAGCGGTCGTGTTCCTGTAACCAGGTATTCAGGCTTTGTTGCTGCTGCTGTAATTCTGCTGACTGCTTCGCTGCGTGGTGGCGAATGCTCGCGCGAAGCGCCATTGTGCTCTGTAAGCGAGTATTTACTTCTTCAATCTGCTGGCGAATATGCGCCAGCGCCGCGCTGTGTTCTGCGATGCGTTCCCAGTGCGGACGAAGATTTCGTGCTGGTTGTGCCAGACTGAGCGCCGCCAGTTGAGGTTGCGCTTTTTCTTCTTCGGCTAACGCCTGTTGCAAGGCCTGCTGACGGCGGCTGGCTTCTTGCTGCAATTCGTCCAGACGCGTTAACCAGTTTAGTGATTGTTGTTCTTGCTGCTGCGCGGTAAGTAACTGTTTTTCTTCGTTAGTAAGTACCTGCAAACTCGCTGTCAGCGATTGCACTTGTTCCGGCGTGAGCAACGCGACGCCGCTGGCCTGCGCTTGCAGCTTCTCCAGCTCAGTGCGGGCCGATTTGTGCTGCTCAAAAACCATCGCCGAGATTTGCCCGTAGATTTCAGTGCCGGTTAACTCCTCGAGCAATTCCGCGCGTTCTTTGGGTTTGGCATTCAGGAAGGCAGCAAATTGCCCCTGCGAAAGCAGCATCGAACGGGTGAAGCGCCCGTAATCCAGTCCGGTTAACGTCGCCGTCAGTTCCAGCTTATCTTTCACTTTGTCGGCGAGAATTTTGCCGTCGGCGCAGCGCGCCAGCTCTACGCGTGGCACCTGCAAATTACCGCCGGGTTGGTTACGCGCCCGATTCTGGCTCCAGAACGCACGGTACGCTTCACCTTTCACTTCAAACTCCACCTCCGCCAGACATTCGGCGGTATCGCGGGTCATGAGATCATTTTGCGATTGTGAAACGTTAGAGAGACGCGGAGTTTCGTGATACAGCGCCAGACAAATGGCGTCCAGCAGGGTGGTTTTCCCCGCACCGGTTGGGCCGGTAATGGCAAATAGCCCGTTGCTGGCGAACGGCTCGCGGGTGAAATCAATCTTCCATTCGCCTTTTAATGAGTTCAGGTTTTTCAGGCGCAGGCTGAGAATTTTCATGCTTCGTGTTCTCCGGCGAGGGTATGCAACGTCGTGGTGAAAAGATGCTGCAGACGTTGCTGCTGCGATTCATCCAGTTCTTCCAGTGCCAGACGGCGATTGAACACCTCTTCGACGCTGAGTTCGCTGAGGGTTTCACGCTGTTGGCTGGCTAACACACGCTCGCGCTGTTCACGACTCCGGCGTACCAGCAATACTTCAACAGGCAATGATTCGGTTAATGCCTGGATTTTGCGCTGAATATCATGCAGATACTCATCAGTAGTGATTTCGATATCCAGCCAGACAGGTGGCTCCTGCGATACATCGCGCCACTGTTCCAGCTGTGCGGTAATCGACGCCAGATCGCCTTTCAGCACCGCCATGGGTTGCGTTATCGGTACGTTCAGGTTTTCCACGCTCTCTAATTTGCCGTTTGAAAATGTCACCAGATGGACATATTTACTCTTTCCGCATTCATCAAAACTCAGTGGAATGGGGGAACCGCAATAGCGAACATGTTCCATGCCGCCAATAATCTGTGTGCGGTGAATATGCCCGAGCGCGATGTAGTCGGCTGGTGGAAAGTTTTGTGCCGGAAACGCGTCCAGCGTGCCAATATAAATGTCACGCACGGCGTCACTTTTACTGGCACCCACGGTCGTTAAATGTCCCGTGGCGATGATGGGCAGAGGCTGATCGCCGCGCAGTTTGCAGGCATCGGCATAGTGTTGTTGATAATAATCAGTAATAGCCGCCAGCAAATGCTGCTGTTTTTCAATACCGTTAAGCCCCGCCTGGCTGGTAATAATGTCACGCGGGCGTAAAAACGGTATGGGGCACAGCACTGCGCCTGGCGTCCCGTTGCGACGAGGCAAGATTTGCGGCGCATGTCCGGCGCTGGCGACCACGGTAGTATTGAGGAACGCCATGATATCGCGCGATTCATTCAGCGTGGCGACCGAGTCATGGTTTCCTGCCAGTACCACCAGATGACAGCCAGTTTGCTGTAAATTGACAACAAAACGGTTGTATAACGTGCGGGCGTAACTGGGCGGCGAGCCGGTATCGAAAACATCACCAGCAACAATAATCGCATCCACCTGATGGGTTTGTGCTGTCTCCAGCAGCCAGTCAAGAAAAGCCTGATGTTCAGCTTCGCGGCTTTTACTGTAGAAGTTCTGGCCGAGATGCCAGTCTGAGGTGTGAAGGATGCGCATAACGGTTCCCTGGCGAAAAAGCATGGGCGCGATTATACCCAAACAGATGTGCCATTTGCTTTTTTCTGCGCCACGGAAATCAATAACCTGAAGATATGTGCGACGAGCTTTTCATAAATCTGTCATAAATCTGACGCATAATGACGTCGCATTAATGATCGCAACCTATTTATTACAACAGGGCAAATCATGGCGAGACGTATTCTGGTCGTAGAAGATGAAGCTCCAATTCGCGAAATGGTCTGCTTCGTGCTCGAACAAAATGGCTTTCAGCCGGTCGAAGCGGAAGATTATGACAGTGCTGTGAATCAACTGAATGAACCCTGGCCGGATTTAATTCTCCTTGACTGGATGTTACCTGGCGGCTCCGGTATCCAGTTCATCAAACACCTCAAGCGCGAGTCGATGACCCGGGATATTCCAGTGGTGATGTTGACCGCCAGAGGGGAAGAAGAAGATCGCGTGCGCGGCCTTGAAACCGGGGCGGATGACTATATCACCAAGCCGTTTTCGCCGAAGGAGCTGGTGGCGCGAATCAAAGCGGTAATGCGCCGTATTTCGCCAATGGCGGTGGAAGAGGTGATCGAGATGCAGGGGCTAAGTCTCGACCCGACATCTCACCGGGTGATGGCGGGTGAAGAGCCGCTGGAGATGGGGCCGACAGAATTTAAACTGCTGCACTTTTTTATGACGCATCCTGAGCGCGTATACAGCCGCGAGCAGCTGTTAAACCACGTCTGGGGAACCAACGTGTATGTGGAAGATCGTACGGTCGATGTCCACATTCGTCGCCTGCGTAAAGCACTGGAGCCAGGCGGGCATGATCGCATGGTGCAGACCGTGCGCGGTACAGGATATCGTTTTTCAACCCGCTTTTAACGCCTTGCTCATCGGACGCAGAGCAGGGCTTATGATTTCTTAACTGGAGTATCTTACGTGCTGGAACGGCTGTCGTGGAAAAGGCTGGTGCTGGAGCTGCTACTTTGCTGCCTCCCGGCTTTCATCCTGGGTGCATTTTTTGGTTACCTGCCCTGGTTTTTGCTGGCATCGGTAACAGGACTGCTTATCTGGC
The DNA here is from genome assembly GCF_028421345.1 of Escherichia sp. S10b. Taxonomy (NCBI): domain Bacteria; kingdom Pseudomonadati; phylum Pseudomonadota; class Gammaproteobacteria; order Enterobacterales; family Enterobacteriaceae; genus Escherichia; species Escherichia sp. S10b. Next base: position 74,359 of record NZ_JAHZSO010000097.1, on the reverse strand, counting down.
ATTTCTGGAATTTATTGCGCCTTTCATGGTGGCTGTGGGTGGATCGCAGTATGACCCCGCCACCGGGGCGTGGTAGCTGGGAACCGCTACTATACGGCTTACACCAGATGCAGCTGCGAAATAAAAAACGCCGCCGCGAACTGGGCAATCTGATTAAACGCTTTCGTAGCGGCGCGGAGTCGCTGCCCGACGCGGTGGTGCTGACCACGGAAGAGGGCGGTATTTTCTGGTGTAACGGTCTGGCGCAACAGATTCTTGGTTTGCGCTGGCCGGAAGATAACGGGCAGAACATCCTTAACCTACTGCGTTACCCGGAGTTTACGCAATATCTGAAAACGCGTGATTTTTCTCGCCCGCTCAATCTGGTGCTCAACACCGGGCGGCATCTGGAAATTCGCGTCATGCCTTATACCCACAAACAGTTGCTGATGGTGGCGCGTGATGTCACGCAAATGCATCAACTGGAAGGGGCGCGGCGTAACTTTTTTGCCAACGTGAGCCATGAGTTACGCACGCCATTGACCGTGTTACAGGGTTACCTGGAGATGATGGATGAGCAGCCGCTGGAAGGCGCGGTACGCGAAAAAGCGTTGCACACCATGCGCGAGCAGACCCAGCGGATGGAAGGGCTGGTGAAGCAGTTGCTGACGCTGTCGAAAATAGAAGCCGCACCGACGCATTTGCTCAATGAAAAGGTTGATGTGCCGATGATGCTGCGCGTTGTTGAGCGTGAGGCTCAGACTCTGAGTCAGAAAAAACAGACATTTACCTTTGAGATAGATAACGGCCTCAAAGTGTCTGGCAACGAAGATCAGCTACGCAGTGCGATTTCGAACCTGGTCTATAACGCCGTGAATCATACTCCAGAAGGCACGCATATCACCGTACGCTGGCAGCGAGTGCCGCACGGTGCCGAATTTAGCGTTGAAGATAACGGACCGGGCATTGCACCGGAGCATATTCCGCGCCTGACCGAGCGTTTTTATCGCGTTGATAAAGCGCGTTCCCGGCAAACCGGCGGTAGCGGATTAGGGTTAGCGATCGTGAAACATGCTGTGAATCATCACGAAAGTCGCCTGAATATTGAGAGTACAGTAGGAAAAGGAACACGTTTCAGTTTTGTTATCCCGGAACGTTTAATTGCCAAAAACAGCGATTAATCCGCCTTTGTCATCTTTTATTGCCATAAGCCAGTCGATGCTGGCTTATTTTCTTTGCAGTCAAAATACGGGCGTTAGATTTTACAACGGTTGGTGATTTTTTGTTCGCATGATTAGCCATGTCTTTTTCACGGAAATAGTGTTTTATACTGGTTGGTGATTTCTTATCGCTATATACCTCTGGTTTTTAGATCCCTCCTTGCTTTAAAACGTTATAAGCGTTTAAATTGCGCTTCAGGTGCTGTCATACTGACTGCATTAACGCGGTAAATCGAAAAACTATTCTTCGCCGCGCCTGGTTGGGAGTATTTCCCGCTAAAATTGTTTAAATATACCGCTGTATCATCCCCAGGGATTGGCACAAAAATTTAACGTTACAACACCACATCCACAGGCAGTATGATTTATGACCCATCAATTAAGATCGCGCGATATCATCGCTCTGGGCTTTATGACATTTGCGTTGTTCGTCGGCGCAGGTAACATTATTTTCCCTCCAATGGTCGGCTTGCAGGCAGGCGAACACGTCTGGACTGCGGCATTCGGCTTCCTCATTACTGCCGTTGGCCTGCCGGTATTAACGGTAGTGGCGCTGGCAAAAGTTGGCGGCGGTGTTGACAGCCTCAGCACGCCAATCGGTAAAGTCGCTGGCGTGCTGCTGGCAACGGTTTGTTACCTGGCGGTGGGGCCGCTTTTCGCTACGCCGCGTACAGCTACCGTTTCCTTTGAAGTGGGGATTGCGCCGCTGACGGGTGATTCCGCGCTGCCGCTGTTTATCTACAGCCTGGTCTATTTCGCTATCGTTATTCTGGTTTCGCTCTATCCGGGCAAGCTGCTGGATACCGTGGGCAACTTCCTTGCGCCGCTGAAAATTATCGCGCTGGTCATCCTGTCTGTTGCCGCGATTGTCTGGCCGGCGGGTTCTATCAGCACGGCGACTGAGGCTTATCAAAACGCTGCGTTTTCTAACGGCTTCGTTAACGGCTATCTGACCATGGATACGCTGGGCGCAATGGTGTTTGGTATCGTTATTGTTAACGCGGCGCGTTCTCGTGGCGTTACCGAAGCGCGTCTGCTGACCCGTTATACCGTCTGGGCTGGCCTGATGGCGGGTGTTGGTCTGACTCTGCTGTACCTGGCGCTGTTCCGTCTGGGTTCAGACAGCGCGTCGCTGGTCGATCAGTCTGCAAACGGCGCTGCTATTCTGCATGCTTACGTTCAGCACACCTTTGGCGGCGGCGGTAGCTTCCTGCTGGCGGCGTTAATCTTCATCGCCTGCCTGGTAACGGCAGTTGGCCTGACCTGTGCTTGTGCAGAATTCTTTGCCCAGTACGTACCGCTCTCTTATCGTACGCTGGTGTTTATCCTCGGCGGCTTCTCGATGGTGGTTTCTAACCTCGGCTTAAGCCAGCTGATCCAGATCTCCGTACCGGTGCTGACCGCTATTTATCCGCCGTGTATCGCACTGGTTGTATTAAGTTTTACACGCTCATGGTGGCATAATTCGTCCCGCGTGATTGCTCCGCCGATGTTTATCAGCCTGCTTTTTGGTATTCTCGACGGGATCAAAGCATCTGCATTCAGCGATATCTTACCGTCCTGGGCGCAGCGTTTACCGCTGGCCGAACAAGGTCTGGCGTGGTTAATGCCAACAGTGGTGATGGTGGTTCTGGCCATTATCTGGGATCGCGCGGCAGGTCGTCAGGTGACCTCCAGCGCTCACTAAATCACTGAACATTTGTTTTAACCACGGGGCTGCGATGCCCCGTGGTTTTTTATTGTGTTGATGGGTTAGGAATTGATGGAAAGTAAGAACAAGCTAAAGCGTGGGCTAAGTACCCGCCACATACGCTTTATGGCACTGGGTTCAGCAATTGGTACCGGGCTGTTTTACGGTTCGGCAGACGCCATCAAAATGGCCGGTCCGAGCGTGTTGTTGGCCTATATTATCGGTGGTATCGCGGCGTATATCATTATGCGTGCGCTGGGGGAAATGTCGGTACATAACCCGGCCGCCAGCTCTTTCTCGCGTTATGCGCAGGAAAACCTCGGCCCGCTGGCAGGTTACATTACCGGCTGGACCTACTGCTTTGAAATCCTTATTGTCGCCATCGCCGATGTGACCGCTTTTGGTATCTATATGGGTGTCTGGTTCCCGACGGTGCCGCACTGGATTTGGGTACTGAGCGTGGTGCTGATCATTTGCGCCGTAAACCTGATGAGCGTGAAGGTATTCGGTGAGCTGGAATTCTGGTTCTCGTTCTTTAAAGTCGCCACCATCATCATCATGATTGTCGCCGGTTTCGGCATCATCATCTGGGGGATTGGCAACGGCGGGCAACCGACTGGTATTCATAACCTGTGGAGCAACGGCGGCTTCTTCAGTAACGGCTGGCTTGGCATGGTAATGTCGTTGCAAATGGTGATGTTTGCTTACGGTGGGATCGAAATTATCGGGATTACCGCCGGTGAAGCGAAAGATCCTGAGAAATCGATACCGCGTGCGATTAACTCCGTGCCGATGCGTATTCTGGTGTTCTACGTCGGTACGCTGTTCGTCATTATGTCTATCTACCCGTGGAATCAGGTTGGCACTGCCGGTAGCCCGTTCGTGCTGACGTTCCAGCATATGGGCATTACCTTTGCCGCCAGCATTCTTAACTTTGTTGTGCTGACTGCTTCGCTGTCGGCAATTAACAGTGATGTATTTGGCGTAGGCCGTATGCTCCACGGTATGGCAGAGCAGGGCAGCGCGCCGAAAATTTTCAGCAAAACGTCGCGTCGCGGTATTCCGTGGGTTACGGTGCTGGTGATGACTACCGCGCTGCTGTTTGCGGTGTATCTGAACTACATCATGCCGGAAAACGTCTTCCTGGTGATCGCTTCGCTGGCAACCTTCGCCACGGTGTGGGTGTGGATTATGATCCTGCTGTCGCAAATTGCCTTCCGTCGCCGTTTGCCGCCAGAAGAAGTTAAGGCGCTGAAATTTAAAGTGCCGGGTGGGGTAGCAACGACCATCGGCGGGCTGATTTTCCTGCTCTTTATTATCGGGTTGATTGGTTATCACCCGGATACGCGTATCTCGCTGTATGTCGGTTTCGCGTGGATTGTTGTGCTGTTGATTGGCTGGATGTTTAAACGCCGCCACGATCGTCAGCTGGCTGAAAACCAATAATACTTGCGTTCTGTAAGCCGGTTCAGGAGGAAATCCTGATCCGGCTATTCCGAAAGTTATCCGCCCCCGTCCTCCTCCCCCAAATATCCTTCAGATGATGAGTGATCCTGCATTAGGCTATGGCAAGGTGATCAGATTTTCATCACAGGGGAATTATGATGTTAAATGCATGGCACCTGCCGGTGCCCCCATTTGTTAAACAAAGCAAAGATCAACTGCTCATTACACTGTGGCTGACGGGCGAAGACCCACCGCAGCGCATTATGCTGCGTACAGAACACGATAACGAAGAAATGTCAGTATCGATGCATAAGCAGCGCAGTCAGCAGCAGCCTGGCGTCACCGCATGGCGTGCGGCGATTGATCTCTCCAGCGGACAACCCCGGCGGCGTTACAGTTTCAAACTGCTGTGGCACGATCGCCAGCGTTGGTTTACACCGCAGGGCTTCAGCCGAATGCCGCCGGCACGACTGGAGCAGTTTGCCGTCGATGTACCGGATATCGGCCCACAATGGGCTGCGGATCAGATTTTTTATCAGATCTTCCCTGATCGTTTTGCGCGTAGTCTTCCTCGTGAAGCTGAACAGGATCATGTCTATTACCATCATGCAGCCGGACAAGAGATCATCTTGCGTGACTGGGATGAACCGGTCACGGCGCAGGCGGGCGGATCAACGTTCTATGGCGGCGATCTGGACGGGATAAGCGAAAAACTGCCGTATCTGAAAAAGCTTGGCGTGACGGCGCTGTATCTCAATCCGGTGTTTAAAGCTCCCAGCGTACATAAATACGATACCGAGGATTATCGCCATGTCGATCCGCAGTTTGGCGGTGATGGGGCGTTGCTGCGTTTGCGACACAATACGCAGCAGCTGGGAATGCGGCTGGTGCTGGACGGCGTGTTTAACCACAGTGGCGATTCCCATGCCTGGTTTGACAGGCACAATCGTGGCACGGGGGGAGCTTGTCACAACCCTGAATCGCCCTGGCGCGACTGGTACTCGTTTAGTGATGATGGCACGGCGCTCGACTGGCTTGGCTATGCCAGCTTGCCGAAGCTGGATTATCAGTCGGAAAGTCTGGTGAATGAAATTTATCGCGGGGAAGACAGTATTGTCCGCCATTGGCTGAAAGCGCCGTGGAGTATGGACGGCTGGCGGCTGGATGTGGTGCATATGCTGGGGGAGGCGGGTGGGGCGCGCAATAATATGCAGCACGTTGCTGGGATCACCGAAGCGGCGAAAGAAACCCAGCCGGAAGCGTATATTGTCGGCGAACATTTTGGCGATGCACGGCAATGGTTACAGGCCGATGTGGAAGATGCCGCCATGAACTATCGTGGCTTCACATTCCCGTTGTGGGGATTTCTTGCCAATACCGATATCTCTTACGATCCGCAGCAAATTGATGCCCAAACCTGTATGGCCTGGATGGATAATTACCGCGCAGGGCTTTCTCATCAACAACAATTACGTATGTTTAATCAGCTCGACAGCCACGATACTGCGCGATTTAAAACGCTGCTCGGTCGGGATATTGCGCGCCTGCCGCTGGCGGTGGTCTGGCTGTTCACCTGGCCTGGTGTACCGTGCATTTATTACGGTGATGAAGTAGGACTGGATGGCAAAAACGATCCGTTTTGCCGTAAACCGTTCCCTTGGCAGGTGGAAAAGCAGGATACGGCGTTATTCGCGCTGTACCAGCGAATGATTGCGCTGCGTAAGAAAAGTCAGGCGCTACGTCATGGCGGCTGTCAGGTGCTGTATGCGGAAGATAACGTGGTGGTATTTGTCCGCGTGCTGAATCAGCAGCGTGTACTGGTGGCAATCAACCGTGGCGAAGCTTGTGAAGTCGTGCTACCCGCGTCACCGTTGCTCAATGCCGTGCAATGGCAATGCAAAGAAGGGCATGGGCAACTGACTGACGGGATTCTGGCTTTGCCTGCCATTTCGGCTACGGTATGGATGAACTAACGTTTTATAACGCCTTGTGTGACGCCTGCGCCATCATCCGCGGATAAAACTGCCAGAAGCGGGTTTCGAGGGCGTCATAATGAGCGTCTAAATCGTACCAGGAGTCACGCAGGGCATCCAGACGTGGGCGGCGGCTTGCCATGCCGTTTAACACGTTCTGGATGAAATCCATATCGCGATAGCGCACCAGCCACTGCTCTGACCACAAGTAATTGTTCAGATTGATAAAACGTGGCGGTGAGTCCGGCAAAATCGTCATCACTTGCTCGCGGGCATAACAGACAAATTCCTGTAGCGGAAAGTCCGGCGACAGCTGCGACCAGTGGCGGGAAAGAAAGTGATCCCACATGACATCCAGCGTAATAGGCGCAACGCGGCGAGTTTCACTACGAAACCATTCCCGTGCTTCGCGGACTTCCGGCAGATTGTCGGTTAATACGTCGATACGTCGATGCATATGAATGCCAGTCACGACGTCGGGCGGAAAACTTTCTTCAGGATTTCCGCGTACGAAATCAGCCAGTAAATTGCCGGAAAGCGAGCTTTCCGCGAGATGGGCTAAATGCAGGTGAGCTAAAAAATTCATCGATTATATTCTATCCAAAAGGGGGTAAAGGTTGCAGGGAGAGCGCCCCGGCACTAGACTACCCGCCTCTTATTTTAGTCTGAGTCAGTGTCATGCGCGTTACCGATTTCTCCTTTGAATTGCCCGAATCCCTGATTGCCCACTATCCCATGCCTGAACGCAGTAGCTGTCGTTTACTGTCGCTGGACGGGCCGACGGGCGCGCTGACGCACGGTACTTTCACCGATTTACTTGATAAGCTCAACCCCGGCGATCTTCTGGTTTTTAATAATACCCGCGTGATCCCGGCGCGCCTGTTTGGGCGTAAAGCCAGCGGCGGCAAGATTGAAGTGCTGGTTGAACGGATGCTCGACGACAAACGCATTCTTGCGCATATTCGCGCCTCGAAAGCGCCAAAACCTGGCGCAGAACTGCTGCTGGGCGATGACGAAAGTATTAACGCAACAATGACCGCGCGCCACGGCGCACTGTTTGAAGTCGAATTCAATGATGATCGTTCGGTACTGGATATCCTCAACAGTATCGGCCATATGCCGCTGCCGCCGTATATCGACCGTCCGGACGAAGACGCTGACCGCGAACTTTATCAAACCGTTTATAGCGAAAAACCGGGCGCGGTTGCAGCCCCGACCGCTGGTCTGCATTTTGACGAGCCTTTGCTGGAAAAATTGCGCGCCAAAGGCGTGGAGATGGCGTTTGTGACGTTGCACGTTGGTGCGGGCACCTTCCAGCCGGTGCGCGTCGACACCATTGAAGATCACATCATGCACTCGGAATACGCTGAAGTACCGCAGGATGTGGTAGACGCGGTACTGGCGGCGAAAGCGCGCGGTAACCGGGTGATTGCGGTTGGCACCACTTCAGTACGTTCGCTGGAAAGCGCGGCTCAGGCAGCGAAAAACGATCTCATTGAACCGTTCTTCGACGATACCCAAATCTTTATCTATCCGGGCTTCCAGTACAAAGTGGTCGATGCGCTGGTGACGAACTTCCACTTGCCAGAGTCGACGCTGATTATGCTGGTTTCGGCCTTTGCCGGTTATCAACACACCATGAACGCCTATAAAGCAGCGGTAGAAGAGAAATATCGCTTTTTTAGTTACGGTGATGCGATGTTTATCACGTACAATCCGCAGGCAATTAATGAGCGCGTCGGGGAGTAATTCCGCGGCGCTGGTTTAAAACGTTGGACTGTTTTTCTGACGTAGTGGAGAAAAAATGAAATTTGAACTGGACACCACCGACGGTCGCGCACGCCGTGGCCGCCTGGTCTTTGATCGTGGCGTAGTGGAAACGCCTTGTTTTATGCCTGTTGGCACCTACGGCACCGTAAAAGGGATGACGCCGGAAGAAGTTGAAGCCACTGGCGCGCAAATTATCCTCGGCAACACCTTCCACCTGTGGCTGCGCCCGGGCCAGGAAATCATGAAACTGCACGGCGATCTGCACGATTTTATGCAGTGGAAGGGGCCGATCCTCACCGACTCCGGCGGCTTCCAGGTCTTCAGCCTTGGCGATATTCGTAAAATCACCGAACAGGGCGTGCACTTCCGTAACCCGATCAACGGCGATCCGATTTTCCTCGATCCTGAAAAATCAATGGAGATTCAGTACGATCTTGGTTCGGATATCGTCATGATCTTTGATGAGTGTACGCCGTATCCTGCTGACTGGGATTACGCAAAACGCTCCATGGAGATGTCTCTGCGTTGGGCGAAGCGTAGCCGTGAGCGTTTTGACAGTCTCGGAAACAAAAATGCGCTGTTTGGTATCATTCAGGGCAGCGTTTACGAAGATTTACGTGATATTTCTGTTAAAGGCCTGGTAGATATCGGTTTTGATGGCTACGCTGTCGGCGGTCTGGCTGTGGGTGAGCCGAAAGCAGATATGCACCGCATTCTGGAGCATGTATGCCCGCAAATTCCGGCAGACAAACCGCGTTACCTGATGGGCGTTGGTAAACCAGAAGACCTGGTTGAAGGCGTACGTCGTGGTATCGATATGTTTGACTGCGTAATGCCAACCCGCAACGCCCGAAATGGTCATTTGTTCGTGACCGATGGCGTGGTGAAAATCCGCAATGCGAAGTATAAGAGCGATACTGGCCCACTCGATCCTGAGTGTGATTGCTACACCTGTCGCAATTATTCACGCGCTTACTTGCATCATCTTGACCGTTGCAACGAAATATTAGGCGCGCGACTCAACACCATTCATAACCTTCGTTACTACCAGCGTTTGATGGCGGGTTTACGCAAGGCTATTGAAGAGGGTAAATTAGAGAGCTTCGTAACTGATTTTTACCAGCGTCAGGGGCGAGAAGTACCACCTTTGAACGTTGATTAATATTAATAATGAGGGAAATTTAATGAGCTTTTTTATTTCTGATGCGGTAGCGGCAACGGGTGCACCGGCGCAAGGTAGCCCGATGTCTTTGATTTTGATGCTGGTGGTATTCGGTCTGATTTTCTATTTCATGATCCTGCGTCCACAGCAGAAGCGCACCAAAGAACACAAAAAGCTGATGGACTCCATTGCCAAAGGTGATGAAGTTCTGACGAACGGTGGCCTGGTTGGTCGCGTAACCAAAGTAGCGGAAAACGGCTACATTGCTATCGCGCTGAATGACACCACTGAAGTAGTTATTAAACGTGACTTCGTAGCTGCCGTCCTGCCGAAAGGCACCATGAAGGCGCTGTAATTAAAATTTTTCCCTAAGGGAATTGCCGTGTTAAACCGTTATCCTTTGTGGAAGTACGTCATGCTGATCGTGGTGATTGTCATCGGTCTGCTGTATGCGCTTCCCAACCTGTTTGGTGAGGATCCGGCTGTTCAGATCACTGGTGCGCGCGGAGTCGCCGCCAGTGAGCAAACGCTGATCCAGGTCCAGAAAACGTTACAAGAAGAAAAAATAACTGCTAAGTCTGTGGCACTGGAAGAGGGCGCTATTCTTGCGCGCTTCGACTCCACTGACACCCAGCTGCGCGCTCGTGAAGCATTAATGGGCGTTATGGGTGACAAATACGTCGTGGCGCTTAACCTTGCCCCGGCAACGCCGCGCTGGCTGGCAGCTATTCACGCTGAGCCGATGAAGCTCGGCCTTGACCTGCGTGGCGGCGTTCACTTCCTGATGGAAGTGGATATGGACACCGCGCTTGGCAAACTCCAGGAACAAAATATCGATAGCCTGCGCAGCGATCTGCGTGAAAAGGGCATCCCGTATACCACCGTTCGTAAAGAAAACAACTACGGCCTGAGCATTACTTTCCGCGATGCTAAAGCTCGTGATGAAGCCATTGCGTATCTGAGCAAGCGCCATCCGGACCTGGTGATTAGTAGCCAGGGCAGCAACCAGCTGCGTGCGGTAATGAGCGATGCTCGTCTGAGTGAAGCGCGTGAATATGCGGTGCAGCAGAACATCAATATCCTGCGTAACCGTGTAAACCAACTTGGCGTGGCGGAGCCGGTGGTTCAGCGTCAGGGTGCTGACCGTATCGTTGTTGAACTGCCAGGTATTCAGGACACTGCGCGTGCGAAAGAGATTCTGGGTGCGACGGCAACGCTGGAATTCCGTCTGGTAAACACCAACGTTGACCAGGCCGCTGCGGCATCCGGTCGCGTACCGGGCGACTCTGAAGTGAAACAGACCCGCGAAGGTCAGCCAGTTGTGCTGTACAAACGCGTAATTCTGACCGGTGACCATATCACCGACTCCACTTCCAGCCAGGACGAATACAACCAACCGCAGGTTAACATCTCGCTCGATAGCGCTGGTGGTAACATCATGTCTAACTTCACTAAGGACAACATCGGCAAACCGATGGCAACCCTGTTTGTGGAGTACAAAGACAGCGGTAAGAAAGATGCAAATGGTCGTGCGGTTCTGGTGAAACAGGAAGAGGTGATTAACATCGCCAACATCCAGTCTCGTCTGGGTAACAGCTTCCGTATCACCGGCATCAACAACCCGAACGAAGCCCGTCAGCTGTCACTGCTGCTGCGTGCCGGTGCGTTGATCGCGCCGATTCAGATTGTTGAAGAACGTACCATTGGCCCAACCCTGGGTATGCAGAACATTGAACAGGGGCTGGAGGCTTGCCTTGCCGGTCTGCTGGTTTCTATTCTGTTCATGATCATCTTCTATAAGAAGTTTGGTCTGATTGCGACCAGTGCTCTGATTGCCAACTTGATCTTAATCGTCGGCATTATGTCGCTGTTGCCAGGCGCAACGCTGAGTATGCCAGGTATCGCGGGTATCGTCTTAACCCTTGCGGTGGCGGTCGATGCGAACGTACTGATCAACGAACGTATTAAAGAAGAGTTGAGCAACGGACGTACTGTTCAACAGGCAATTGATGAAGGTTATCGTGGCGCATTCAGTTCTATCTTCGATGCGAACATCACCACGCTGATTAAAGTCATCATCCTGTACGCAGTGGGTACCGGGGCAATTAAAGGGTTCGCGATTACTACCGGTATCGGTGTGGCGACGTCGATGTTTACCGCGATTGTCGGTACGCGTGCCATCGTAAACCTGCTATATGGCGGCAAGCGCGTCAAGAAGCTGTCAATCTGAGGAGTGCGATATGGCACAGGAATATACTGTTGAACAACTAAACCACGGCCGTAAAGTCTATGACTTTATGCGCTGGGACTACTGGGCTTTCGGCATCTCTGGTCTGCTGTTAATCGCCGCTATCGTTATTATGGGCGTGCGCGGCTTTAACTGGGGGCTGGATTTCACCGGTGGTACGGTTATCGAAATTACGCTCGAAAAACCGGCTGAAATTGACGTAATGCGTGATGCATTGCAAAAAGCCGGTTTTGAAGAGCCAATGCTGCAAAACTTTGGTAGCAGCCACGACATCATGGTCCGTATGCCGCCTGCTGAAGGCGAAACCGGCGGTCAGGTGCTGGGCAGCCAGGTTCTGAAGGTGATTAACGAATCCACCAATCAGAATGCAGCAGTGAAGCGTATTGAGTTCGTCGGTCCGAGCGTGGGGGCAGACCTTGCGCAAACCGGTGCGATGGCGTTGATGGCAGCGCTGCTGTCTATCCTCGTGTACGTAGGTTTCCGCTTTGAGTGGCGACTGGCGGCAGGGGTGGTTATTGCGCTGGCGCACGACGTTATCATTACGCTGGGTATTTTGTCGTTATTCCATATCGAGATTGACCTGACCATTGTGGCATCGTTGATGTCGGTTATCGGTTACTCGCTTAACGACAGTATCGTGGTATCGGACCGTATTCGTGAAAACTTCCGCAAGATCCGTCGCGGTACGCCTTACGAAATCTTTAACGTGTCCTTGACCCAGACGCTGCACCGTACCTTGATCACATCCGGTACTACCTTGATGGTTATCCTGATGCTGTACCTCTTCGGTGGTCCGGTACTGGAAGGCTTCTCGCTGACCATGCTTATCGGTGTTTCCATCGGTACTGCATCTTCCATCTATGTGGCATCTGCGTTGGCTCTGAAACTGGGTATGAAGCGCGAACACATGTTGCAGCAGAAAGTGGAAAAAGAAGGGGCGGATCAGCCGTCAATTCTGCCTTAATCAAGTTCCCGTTGATGTTGAAAATCCCGGTCAGAAGATCGGGATTTTTTTTGATGTATGGAGATTGCGAAAATCCCCGCATCTTGGGAAACTGCGCGTAACCCTACATTTCATCCAGGTAACTTTTCATGGCTATCATCCCAAAAAACTATGCGCGGTTAGAAAGCGGCTATCGCGAAAAAGCATTAAAAATCTATCCGTGGGTCTGCGGTCGCTGTTCCCGCGAGTTTGTCTATTCCAACCTGCGTGAACTTACTGTTCACCACATTGATCACGACCATACCAATAACCCGGAAGATGGCAGTAACTGGGAATTGCTTTGTCTCTATTGCCACGATCATGAGCATTCGAAATATACCGAAGCGGATCAGTATGGTACGACCGTTATCGCAGGGGAAGATGCGCAGAAAGATGTCGGTGAAGCGAAGTACAACCCATTCGCTGACCTGAAAGCGATGATGAACAAGAAGAAGTGATTAAAACGTAAAATTGCCTGATGCGCTACGCTTATCAGGACTACGTTATTTCAGCAATATATTGAATTTACGTGCTTTTGTGGGTCGGACAAAGCGTTTACGCCGCATCCGGCATGAACAAAGCGCACGTTGTTAACAATCTGAAATGCCGGGAATAAATCCCGGCATTTTCATAATCAGAAGTTGTAACCTACAACCAGGTAACCACCCCAGCCGGTAGAGCGAACGTTGAAGTTGCCGTTGCCGAAGTTCAGTTCTGCATCGTCGTTCCACTGACCACCGTCGTGCCAGTAACGAGCTACGACAGAGTAGTGCCAGTGATCGTAGTTCAGAGCCAGAATATGGCTGGAAGCGATAGAGTTATTAGTACGGGTCTTAATACCGTTGATTGCGTTACCGCTGTCATCCCCTAAATCGGAACCCCAGTCGAAGTTGGTGAAGCCGATGTAGCTCAGCTGACCGCCCCACAGATCGGTAATCGGCACAAAGTATTTAATTTTGAAACGGTAACCGTCCCACTCGTTTTCGTTCGCTGCGCCATAGTTCTGCCACTGGTATTTCGCATAGACGTTCATGGACAGGCTCATCGGCAGACCAGTATCGATGTCGGTACCCAGACCCATATACCAGGTGCTCTGGCGACCATCTTTATTACGACCCATGTCGTAAATGTAGTTGTTCGCGAAGTACCACTCTTTGAACGGACCGAAGCTAAGGTCAGTATTGGTCAGCTTGTCGATGGAGAAACGTGGTTCGATTTCCATAAACAGCGGAGAGCCGTGGTTCCAGATACCTTTGGCATCGGAGTTACCGCCGAAGAATACCGGCGCATCCGCATAACCATAGAAGTCGAACCAGTCTTTTTTAGCGAATGCTTCGTACTCAAGGTAGGTATCGTTGCGGATCTGCGGTCCAAAACGGGTGTGATAGCTTCCGACAACGTTAACGCTCTGGTGCCACCAGTCGGAAAGATACTGCGGTTTGTCGTTTTCAGCTGCGTTGACAGTAAAAGACGAAGAGAGCGCCAGTACCGCACCGGCTGCCAGTAATGTTTTTTTCATATGTATGCCACTGTTTGAAAATCCCTTGCGGGAGTGAAAAAGGCGCAAATTGCGTTTCTAAATATTTCGTATACAGAGGAGCCTATTATAAAAATCATTGCTCACAAAAATATGTTTCGTTTCACAGTTCTATCATTTACGTAATCGATTGCGTTCACGTTTACACACATTCGGGCGGGGATTGTACTGACTTTCGCCCTTGTTGCAAACTTTTACTATCAATCCAGGTGATGTAAGCAGAGTAACAAAATGACGGGTAAATATGTTGCGGGACGCACAAAATCGTCCCGAAATACGTTTACTGCATAACAGGTTGAATGTCGTGGATACGTACAAAGCCTAACTGATCCACAGAAATCCCCTTTAATTGTAACGGAATATCAACATCGCTGGGGGCGAGGACGCTGGCAGGGGCATTAATCAATTGATTCTGCACATTGATTTCCTGAAAGTTGTCTATTGTTCCCTGAATTTGCCCATATTCAACAGTTCCGCTGAATGCGGGCAAGGGATCATTCGACTCGCCCTGAATACGTAGCGTCAGGGTGGTGCCATCTGCATCAGGCGTAATATTCACCAGCGACATACGTAAAGTACCGATCTGGCTTTCCAGTCTTGCCGGTGTTTTCGCTCCAGGCAGAAGGTAAACCCCACTGCTGGATTTTGCATTCAGCCTGTTTTGCTGAGTGATTTTGACCGTTTCTTTATTGAGTTGCGTCATCTCCTGGTTCAGCGTGCTGACGCTGTGTTTCATCTGTCGCACTTCGCTCTGCTGCACACAGGCGCTAAGGCTGAACAGGCTTCCCAGCAGGAGCAGTCGAAAAACGTTAGTATTCATAGGTCGTCCCTTTCTCGTCGCAATTAGCCTAATGGTAGAGGGTAAAAGCAGCGAAAGCATCGATCCTTTATCTCAAAAGCGTTGCGCCTTTGTTGTATCGTCAGTTCAGGGTAAAATAGATTTCTGTTAACCACCTGGTCAGGACGCCGTATGCATTGCCCATTCTGTTTCGCCGTGGACACTAAGGTAATTGACTCTCGTCTCGTGGGCGAGGGTTCATCCGTACGCCGCCGTCGGCAGTGTCTGGTGTGTAATGAACGTTTCACCACCTTTGAAGTGGCGGAGCTGGTTATGCCGCGTGTTGTAAAAAGCAACGACGTGCGTGAACCGTTTAATGAAGAGAAATTGCGTAGCGGAATGCTGCGGGCGCTGGAAAAACGTCCGGTGAGTTCCGATGACGTCGAAATGGCAATCAATCATATTAAATCGCAGCTGCGCGCCACCGGTGAGCGCGAAGTGCCGAGCAAGATGATTGGCAATCTGGTGATGGAGCAATTGAAAAAGCTCGATAAAGTCGCCTATATCCGTTTTGCCTCTGTCTACCGCAGTTTCGAAGATATCAAAGAATTTGGCGAAGAGATCGCGCGCCTGGAGGACTAAGCCGTGCAGGACGAGTATTACATGGCGCGGGCGCTAAAGCTGGCGCAACGAGGACGTTTTACCACGCATCCCAACCCGAATGTCGGGTGCGTCATTGTCAAAGATGGCGAAATTGTCGGTGAAGGTTACCACCAACGTGCGGGTGAACCACATGCCGAAGTACACGCGTTGCGTATGGCGGGTGAAAAAGCCAAAGGTGCGACCGCCTATGTCACACTCGAACCCTGTAGCCATCATGGTCGTACGCCACCGTGCTGTGACGCACTCATCGCCGCTGGCGTAGCGCGCGTGGTTGCCTCGATGCAAGATCCTAACCCGCAGGTCGCTGGGCGTGGACTTTACCGTCTGCAACAGGCTGGCATTGACGTCAGCCACGGGCTGATGATGAGTGAAGCCGAGCAATTGAATAAAGGCTTTCTCAAGCGGATGCGCACCGGCTTTCCTTATATTCAGTTAAAACTTGGCGCATCGCTTGATGGCCGCACGGCGATGGCGAGCGGCGAAAGCCAGTGGATCACTTCGCCTCAGGCGCGGCGCGACGTACAACGACAGCGCGCACAAAGTCATGCCATTTTAACCAGCAGCGCCACGGTGCTGGCGGATGATCCAGCCTTAACAGTGCGTTGGTCTGAACTGGATGAACAAACTCAGGCGCTCTACCCGCAACAAAATCTCCGCCAGCCAGTACGTATTGTGATTGATAGCCAAAATCGCGTGACGCCGGAACATCGCATTGTGCAGCAGCCCGGCGAAACCTGGTTCGCGCGTACGCAGGAAGATTCTAGTGAGTGGCCGGAAACGGTGCGTACCTTGCTGATTCCAGAGCATAAAGGTCATCTGGATCTGGTTATACTGATGATGCAACTGGGTAAACAGCAAATTAACAGCATCTGGGTGGAAGCGGGGCCAACGCTCGCTGGCGCATTGCTGCAGGCGGGTTTAGTCGATGAGCTGATTGTCTATATCGCACCTAAACTATTAGGCAGCGACGCCCGCGGATTATGCACGCTGCCAGGGCTTGAGAAATTAGCCGACGCCCCCCAATTTAAATTCAAAGAGATACGTCATGTAGGCCCGGATGTTTGCCTGCATTTAGTGGGTGCATGATCTCCCGGCTCGAAAGGGAAGCAGCGCACGAAATATTATGCTAAAATCCGCCCCCCTGCGGGGCCATACTCGAACCCGAAGGAAGAAAATGAACATTATTGAAGCTAACGTTGCTACCCCGGACGCTCGCGTCGCCATCACCATCGCGCGTTTCAACAACTTTATCAATGACAGCCTGCTGGAAGGTGCAATTGACGCACTGAAACGTATCGGTCAGGTAAAAGATGAAAACATTACCGTTGTTTGGGTGCCTGGTGCCTATGAGCTGCCGCTGGCGGCGGGTGCACTGGCTAAAACCGGTAAATACGACGCGGTGATTGCGCTGGGTACGGTTATTCGTGGTGGCACTGCCCACTTTGAATATGTCGCTGGTGGTGCAAGCAACGGCCTGGCGCATGTTGCCCAGGACAGCGAAATTCCGGTTGCTTTTGGGGTTCTGACCACTGAAAGCATTGAACAAGCGATCGAACGTGCTGGCACCAAAGCTGGCAACAAAGGTGCAGAAGCTGCACTGACCGCGCTTGAAATGATTAATGTATTGAAAGCCATCAAGGCCTGAAATTAGTAAGGGGAAATCCGTGAAACCTGCTGCTCGTCGCCGCGCTCGTGAGTGTGCCGTCCAGGCGCTCTACTCCTGGCAGTTGTCCCAGAACGACATCGCTGATGTTGAATACCAGTTCCTGGCTGAACAGGATGTAAAAGACGTTGACGTCCTGTACTTCCGTGAGCTGCTGGCCGGGGTGGCGACTAATACCGCATACCTCGACGGACTGATGAAGCCATACCTGTCCCGCCTGCTGGAAGAACTGGGACAGGTAGAAAAAGCAGTACTGCGCATTGCGCTGTACGAACTGTCTAAACGTAGCGATGTGCCATACAAAGTGGCCATTAACGAAGCGATCGAACTGGCGAAATCGTTCGGCGCAGAAGACAGCCATAAGTTCGTCAACGGCGTACTCGATAAAGCAGCACCTGTGATTCGCCCTAACAAAAAGTGATATCCAGGCCGGTAGATTCACGGAAGACCGTTCCATGATCGCCGGCCTTTTCTTTTTTACCTGCTGAGGCATAACGTATGGCATGTGGCGAGTTCTCCCTGATTGCCCGTTATTTTGACCGTGTAAGAAGTTCTCGTCTTGATGTCGAACTGGGCATCGGCGACGATTGCGCACTTCTCAATATCCCCGAGAAACAGACCCTGGCGATCAGCACTGATACGCTGGTGGCGGGTAACCATTTCCTCCCTGATATCGATCCTGCTGATCTGGCTTATAAAGCACTGGCGGTGAACCTAAGCGATCTGGCAGCGATGGGGGCCGATCCGGCCTGGCTGACGCTGGCATTAACCTTACCGGACGTAGACGAAGCGTGGCTTGAGTCCTTCAGCGACAGTTTGTTTGATCTTCTCAATTATTACGATATGCAACTCATTGGCGGCGATACCACGCGTGGGCCATTATCAATGACGTTGGGTATCCACGGCTTTGTTCCGATGGGACGAGCCTTAACGCGCTCTGGGGCGAAACCGGGTGACTGGATCTATGTGACCGGTACACCGGGCGATAGCGCCGCCGGGCTGGCGATTTTGCAAAACCGTTTGCAGGTTGCCGATGCTAAAGATGCTGACTACTTGATCAAACGTCATCTCCGTCCATCGCCGCGTATTTTACAGGGGCAGGCACTGCGCGATCTGGCAAATTCAGCTATCGATTTCTCTGACGGTCTGATTTCCGATCTCGGGCATATCGTGAAAGCCAGCGACTGCGGCGCACGTATTGACCTGGCATTGCTGCCGTTTTCTGATGCGCTTTCTCGCCATGTTGAACCGGAACAGGCGCTGCGCTGGGCGCTCTCTGGCGGTGAAGATTACGAGTTGTGTTTCACGGTGCCGGAACTGAACCGTGGCGCGCTGGATGTTGCTCTCGGACACCTTGGCGTACCGTTTACCTGTATCGGGCAAATGACCGCCGATATCGAAGGGCTTTGTTTTATTCGTGACGGCGAACCTGTCACGTTTGACTGGAAAGGATATGACCATTTTGCCACGCCATAAAGATGTCGCGAAAAGTCGCCTGAAGATGAGTAATCCGTGGCATCTGCTTGCTGTCGGATTCGGAAGTGGATTAAGCCCGATCGTTCCTGGGACGATGGGCTCGCTGGCAGCGATTCCGTTCTGGTATCTGATGACCTTTTTGCCCTGGCAGCTCTACTCGCTGGTGGTGATGCTGGGGATCTGTATCGGCGTCTATCTTTGTCATCAGACCGCAAAAGATATGGGCGTGCACGATCACGGCAGCATTGTCTGGGACGAATTTATTGGTATGTGGATCACGCTCATGGCGCTGCCGACCAATGACTGGCAGTGGGTTGCCGCCGGGTTTGTGATTTTCCGTATTCTGGATATGTGGAAACCGTGGCCGATCCGCTGGTTTGATCGCAATGTGCATGGCGGCATGGGGATCATGATAGATGATATTGTCGCCGGGGTGATCTCCGCTGGCATCCTGTACTTTATTGGTCATCACTGGCCGCTGGGCATTCTGTCGTAGTTGTGCACCGATGCCTGATGTGACGCTTGTTGCGTCTCATCAGGCCTGGACTCTTATTTAAATCCTACTACCGGATGCGGTTTATACGGCGTTTCCAGTTCGGCAATCTGTTCCGGCTTCAAAGTGATATCCACCGCGTTCAATAGCTCATCAAGCTGTTCTTCCCGCGATGTACCGATAATCGGTGCGGCAATGCCCGGTTTACTCAACAACCAGGCCAGCGCAACTTGTGCTCGTGTTGCACCGAGTTCTTCACTGACGCCCGTTAACCGCTCTGCGATCTGCGCGTCATTTTCATCGCTTTCTTTATAGAGATTTTTCCCCACCTCATCAGACACCAGTCGTGCGGTAGTTTCTCCCCACGGACGCGTCAGTCGCCCCCGCGCCAGCGGGCTCCACGGAATCACCGCCACGCCCTCCTGATAACACAGTGGCAGCATCTCGCGCTCTTCTTCGCGATAAATCAGATTGTAGTGATCCTGCATACTGACAAACTGCGCCCAGCCGTGCTGTTTTTGTAGCTTCAGGGCCTGAGCAAACTGCGAAGCGTGCATGGATGACGCGCCGATATAACGCGCTTTCCCGGCTTTTACCACGTCGTTCAGAGCTTCCAGCGTCTCTTCGATCGGCGTGTTGTAATCCCAGCGATGAATTTGCAGGATATCGACATAATCCATGCCGAGACGTCGCAGGCTGCCGTCGATAGAGCGCAAAATTTGTGCACGGGATAATCCTTCCGGTAAATCACCAACGCGATGGAACACTTTGGTGGCAACGACCACGTCTTCACGACGGGCGAAATCCCGCAGTGCGCGACCAACGATCTCTTCGCTGCTGCCATCGGAATAGCTATTGGCGGTATCAAAGAAATTTATGCCGCCTTCCAGCGCGCGTTTAATGATGGGACGGCTACTCTCTTCCGGCAGTGTCCATGCGTGATTACCACGATCTGGCTCGCCAAAGGTCATACAGCCGAGGCAAAGTCGGGAAACGCGAAGGTCGGTTTTTCCTAAGGGGTTGTATTGCATGCTGCCACTCCTGCCATACTCGTCATACTTCAAGTTGCATGTGCTGCGGCTGCATTCGTTCACCCCAGTCACTTACTTATGTAAGCTCCTGGGGCTTCACTCGTTTGCCGCCTTCCTGCAACTCGAATTATTTAGAGTCTATGAATAATTTGTTAAGCATAGCAGGAGTGGAGTAGGGATTATGCCAGCCAGGCCTTGATTTTGGCTTCCATACCGGTGGCATCGAGGCCGAGTTCGGCGCGCATTTCTTCCTGAGTTCCTTGTGGAATAAAGAAGTCAGGCAGGCCAATGTTCAGCACGGGTACTGGTTTACGATGGGCCATTAGCACTTCGTTCACGCCGCTGCCTGCGCCGCCCATAATGGCGTTTTCTTCTACGGTGACCAGCGCTTCATGGCTGGCGGCCATTTCCAGAATTAACGCTTCATCAAGCGGTTTCACAAAACGCATATCGACCAGCGTAGCGTTCAGCGATTCAGCGACTTTCGCCGCGTCTGGCATCAGCGTACCAAAGTTAAGGATCGCCAGTTTCTCGCCACGACGCTTCACAATGCCTTTGCCAATTGGCAGTTTTTCCAGCGGCGTCAGTTCCACGCCAACCGCGTTACCGCGCGGGTAGCGCACCGCGGACGGGCCGTCGTTATAGTGATAGCCGGTATAGAGCATCTGGCGACATTCGTTTTCATCGCTCGGGGTCATAATGACCATTTCCGGTATACAGCGCAGGTAAGAGAGGTCAAAAGCGCCCTGATGGGTTTGACCGTCAGCACCAACAATGCCCGCGCGGTCGATGGCGAACAGGACCGGGAGCTTTTGAATCGCCACGTCATGCAGCACCTGATCATAGGCGCGTTGCAGGAAAGTGGAGTAAATCGCGACAATGGGTTTGTACCCACCAATCGCCAGACCGGCGGCAAAGGTCACCGCGTGTTGCTCGGCGATTGCCACGTCGAAGTAACGATCCGGGAATTTACGTGAAAACTCGACCATGCCGGAACCTTCACGCATCGCCGGAGTAATCGCCATCAGCTTGTTGTCTTTCGCTGCCGTTTCGCACAACCAGTCGCCAAAGATTTTTGAATAGCTCGGCAAACCGCCGCTACTTTTCGGCAAACAACCGCTGGAGGGATCAAATTTAGGCACGGCGTGGAAAGTGATGGGGTCTTTTTCTGCCGGTTCATAACCACGACCTTTTTTGGTCATGATATGCAGGAACTGCGGGCCTTTCAGGTCGCGCATGTTCTTCAGCGTGGTGATAAGCCCCAGCACATCGTGACCGTCAACCGGGCCGATGTAGTTAAAGCCCAGCTCTTCAAACAACGTGCCAGGCACTACCATGCCTTTAATATGTTCTTCGGTACGTTTGAGCAGCTCTTTAATGGGCGGAACGCCAGAGAAAACTTTTTTCCCGCCTTCGCGCAGCGAAGAGTAAAGCTTACCGGAAAGCAGCTGTGCCAGATGGTTATTGAGCGCGCCGACATTTTCGGAAATCGACATTTCATTGTCGTTGAGGACCACCAGCATATCAGGACGGATATCGCCCGCGTGATTCATCGCTTCAAACGCCATGCCAGCGGTAATCGCGCCATCGCCAATGACACAGACGGTGCGGCGATTTTTGCCTTCTTTCTCGGCAGCAACCGCAATACCAATTCCGGCACTGATGGAGGTTGATGAATGCCCGACGCTTAATACGTCATATTCGCTTTCGCCGCGCCACGGGAACGGGTGCAGGCCGCCTTTCTGACGGATGGTGCCGATTTTGTCGCGGCGTCCGGTCAAAATTTTATGCGGATAAGCCTGATGCCCCACATCCCAAATCAATTGGTCAAACGGGGTGTTGTAGACATAGTGCAGCGCCACGGTCAGTTCGACCGTGCCCAGCCCGGAGGCGAAGTGCCCGCTGGAACGGCTCACGCTGTCGAGTAAATAGCGGCGCAGTTCGTCGCAGAGTTTCGGTAAACTCTCTTTCGGCAACAGTCGTAACTCCTGGGTGGAGTCGACCAGTGCCAGGGTCGGGTATTTGGCAATATCAAAACTCATCAGGGGCCTATTAATACTTATTGTTTATTTATTACGCTGGATGATGTAGTCCGCTAGCGCTTCCAGTGCCGAGGTATCGAGTGATTGTTCAGCCAGTTGTTTCAGCGACTGGCGGGCATCGTCGATCAGATCCCGGGCTTTCTTCCGGGCTTGCTCAAGACCCAGAAGTGCAGGGTAGGTACTTTTACCAAGTTGCTGGTCGGCACCCTGGCGTTTTCCCAACGTTGCAGTATCTCCTACCACATCCAGGATGTCATCCTGAACCTGGAAGGCAAGGCCGATGCTCTCTGCGTACTTGTCGAGTACTGGCAGAGCACGACGCCCTTTATCTCCGGCGCTTAATGCACCAAGGCGAACGGCGGCGCGAATCAATGCGCCGGTTTTATGACGATGAATACGCTCAAGCGCGTCCAGAGGTACGTGTTTGCCTTCCGCGTCTAAATCTAATGCCTGACCACCGCACATTCCGGCAATACCGCTGGCGCTCGCCAGTTCAGAAATCATCGAAATTCTGTCGCGATCCGACACTTCCGGCATATCAGCATCGCTTAGAATCGAGAACGCCAGCGTTTGTAAAGCGTCGCCAGCGAGAATCGCGTTTGCTTCGCCAAACTTCACATGGCAGGTCGGCAAACCGCGACGCAGATCGTCATCATCCATCGCCGGTAAATCATCATGAATTAATGAGTAAGCGTGGATACACTCTACGGCGGCAGCGGGTGCGTCCAGCGTGTTTGTGCTAACGCCGAACATATGACCGGTGGCATAAACCAGAAAAGGTCGCAGGCGCTTACCACCTAATAATGCGCCGTACTGCATGGTTTCGACCACGGGAGTGTTCTGAAAGGGCAGTGGGGCGATAAAACGGCTCAGCGCCTGGTTGGCCTGCTTAACGCAGGCTTCGAGTTGCTGCGGAAAGTCCATTACTCATTGTCCGGTGTAAAAGGGGTTAGAGAGGCGTCTTCATTGTCAGACAGCAGAATTTGTACGCGCTGTTCGGCTTGTTGTAATTTGGCCTGCCCCTGACGTGCCAGCTGCACGCCGCGTTCGAACTCGTTCAGCGCCTCTTCCAGCGGCAGGTCGCCACTTTCCAGACGGGTTACAATCTGTTCCAGCTCGCTCAGCGCCTTTTCAAAGCTGGCGGGAGCCTCATTTTTCTTCGGCATAATGAATGTCTGACTCTCAATATTTTTCGCCCCGTCATGGTAACGGACTCAGGGCAAATAGCAAATAACGCGCAATGGTAAGGTGATGTGCGCAGCAAAGCGATGTTAGTGGTATACTTCCGCGCCTGGATGCAGCCGCAGGTGTGGGCTGCTGTATTTTTCCCTATACAAGTCGCTTAAGGCTTGCCAACGAACCATTGCCGCCATGAAGTTTATCATTAAATTGTTCCCGGAAATCACCATCAAAAGCCAATCTGTGCGCTTGCGCTTTATAAAAATCCTTACCGGGAACATTCGTAACGTTTTAAAGCACTATGATGAGACGCTCGCTGTCGTCCGCCACTGGGATAACATCGAAGTTCGCGCAAAAGATGAAAACCAGCGTCTGGCTATTCGCGACGCCCTGACCCGTATTCCGGGTATCCACCATATTCTCGAAGTCGAAGACGTGCCGTTTACCGACATGCACGATATTTTTGAGAAAGCGTTGGTTCAGTATCGCGATCAGCTGGAAGGCAAAACCTTCTGCGTACGCGTGAAGCGCCGTGGCAAACATGATTTTAGCTCGATTGATGTGGAACGTTACGTCGGCGGCGGTTTAAATCAGCATATTGAGTCCGCGCGCGTGAAGCTGACCAATCCGGAAGTGACTGTCCATCTGGAAGTGGAAGACGATCGTCTCCTGCTGATTAAAGGCCGCTACGAAGGTATTGGCGGTTTCCCGATCGGCACCCAGGAAGATGTGCTGTCGCTCATTTCCGGTGGTTTCGACTCCGGTGTTTCCAGTTATATGTTGATGCGTCGCGGCTGCCGCGTGCATTACTGTTTCTTTAACCTTGGCGGCGCGGCGCATGAAATTGGCGTGCGTCAGGTGGCGCATTATCTGTGGAACCGTTTTGGCAGCTCCCACCGCGTGCGTTTTGTCGCTATTAATTTCGAACCGGTCGTCGGGGAAATTCTCGAGAAAATCGACGACGGTCAGATGGGCGTTATCCTCAAACGTATGATGGTGCGTGCCGCGTCTAAAGTGGCTGAACGTTACGGCGTACAGGCGCTGGTCACCGGCGAAGCGCTCGGCCAGGTGTCCAGTCAGACGCTGACCAACCTGCGCCTGATTGATAACGTCTCCGATACGCTGATCCTGCGTCCGCTGATTTCTTACGACAAAGAGCACATCATCAACCTGGCTCGCCAGATTGGCACCGAAGACTTTGCTCGCACGATGCCGGAATATTGCGGTGTTATCTCCAAAAGCCCGACGGTGAAAGCGGTTAAGTCGAAGATTGAAGCGGAAGAAGAGAAATTCGACTTCAGCATTCTCGATAAAGTGGTTGAAGAAGCGAATAACGTTGATATCCGCGAAATCGCCCAGCAGACCGAGCAGGAAGTGGTGGAAGTGGAAACCGTCAATGGCTTCGGCCCGAACGACGTGATCCTCGATATCCGTTCTATCGATGAACAGGAAGATAAGCCACTGAAAGTCGAAGGGATTGATGTAGTTTCTCTGCCGTTCTATAAACTGAGCACCAAGTTTGGCGATCTCGACCAGAACAGAACCTGGCTACTGTGGTGTGAGCGCGGGGTGATGAGCCGTCTGCAGGCGCTCTATCTGCGCGAGCAGGGCTTTAACAATGTGAAGGTATATCGCCCGTAATTTGTGGTTGTAACGTCGCATCTGGTCAGATGCGACGCTTACCGCATCCGACACTACTCGTAATAATTATAAATCCCTGCCGCCATCACCAGTTGTGATGCCACTTCATGGGCTTTCTCGCGCCCAACCAGCAGGTCGATAATTTTCAGACCAAAGTCGATAGCTGTCCCCGGCCCCTGGCTGGTCAGCAATTTTACCCGTGCATCCCAGACGACGCGCTTGTCCTGCCATTGTTCAGCGGGAATTTTGTCTTTCAGCGTCGGGAAGCCGGTCATATTACCAATCGGGAAGATATCGTGCGGCACCAGCACGGTGGCTGGCGCGGCGCAAATAGCCGCGACGATACGCCCGGAACGGTGGAACTGTTTAACGGTTTCAACCAGCAGGGTACTATCGCGAAAACACTCTGCGCCTTTAATGCCACCAGGCAGTACGATCACGTCATATTCGCCATCAGCCACCTCGACCAGCGGCGCATCCGCCAGCAGCTTCACGCCGCGCGAGCAGGTAATGGCCAGGTTGCCATCGCTGGCGACGCTGGCAGTGGTGACTTTGATACCGCCGCGAACCAGCAGATCGATAGTGGTGACGGCTTCAGTCTCTTCACTACCAGGGGCGAGGCAAACCAGTGCCGATGCGCTCATATTCACTCTCCTTTCTTTTTACCATTTCAAACAGGCGGGTGTTTTCCGGTACGGCAATCCCATGCGCGCGGGCGCGGCGTAAGAGAAAACCATTGATATAGTCGATTTCGGTGTGGCGCAGCGCGCGGATATCCTGCAACATCGACGAGATATTTTCCGCTGTGGCATCAATCACCTGCATCACGTAATCACGCAAATCTTCTGCTGAAGTATGATGCCCTTCGCGCTCGATCACTGCCGCGACTTCTTCGCATATCTGCATAATTTCTTGCGGATGATGACGTAATTCACCATTCGGGCAATTCCAGATGGCGGTCAGTGGATTAATCACACAGTTGACGGCCAGCTTGCGCCACAGCTCGGCGCGAATATTGTTATGCCAGGCAACGTCAGGCAACACGGTTTGCAAAATATCCGCCAGATAACTGTAATCGCCATCCTGTTGCCGTGCCGGACCAATATGCGTGATTCCGTTTGCCACATGAATAATGACATTGCCGTCGCGGCGGGCGGCATGGGTGGTGGTGCCCATCAGTAATGGCTGCTGAATGTTTTGCAACTCTTCGATGGTGCCCATGCCGTTGTGAATTAACAGTATTGGCGTGGTTACAGGCAGTGTGGACGCGAGGCTTTTGACGGCATCGTAAACCTGCCATGCTTTCAGCGTCACCAGGAGCAGATCGCTGGTGGCAAGAAAATCGGGATCGTTGGCGGTCAGCGATTCGTTAAATATCGAACCATCAGTCTCAACCAGATTCACACTACAATAAGGTTGCGGTACGCGCAGCCAGCCCTGAACTTCGTGACCCTGTTTACAAAGTGCTGTAAGCCATAATTGCCCTAAGGCACCGCATCCCAATACGGTAATTTTCATTGTTCCTCCTCACCCGCAACCACTCCGGGTGTTCAATAAGGCTATCCCTTAATTGTGCATGCTGTTGCGACTATGCACAATTAAGGGATACGTCCTGGTGCAGGACTGTTGGTTATTTAACTTTGCAGGTATTATGCTTCGCATCAAAAATGAAGGGAGAGGAAAAGATGCCATCTTTCGATATTGTCTCTGAAGTTGATCTTCAGGAAGCACGTAACGCGGTCGATAACGCGAGTCGCGAAGTGGAGTCCCGTTTTGACTTCCGTAACGTTGAAGCCTCATTTGAGCTGAACGACGCCAGCAAAACCATCAAAGTGTTGAGCGAGTCCGACTTCCAGGTCAATCAGTTGCTGGATATTCTGCGTGCCAAGCTGCTGAAGCGCGGCATTGAAGGCAGTTCACTGGATGTACCGGAAAATATCGTTCATAGCGGTAAAACCTGGTTTGTGGAAGCGAAACTGAAACAGGGCATTGAGAGCGCGACCCAGAAGAAAATCGTCAAGATGATTAAAGACAGCAAACTGAAAGTGCAGGCGCAAATTCAGGGCGATGAGATCCGTGTGACTGGCAAATCTCGTGATGATTTGCAGGCTGTCATGGCGATGGTACGTGGTGGCGATCTCGGCCAGCCGTTCCAGTTCAAAAACTTCCGCGATTAATCGCGACAATGTGCGTTTTGTTCATGTCAGATGCGGCATGAACGCCTGATTCGGCCTACAACGGTTTGTAACTCAAGAACTTTGTAGGCCTGGTAAGCGTAGCGCAGCAGGCAATTCGCCGCGTTTTTTATGCCTGACGAATTGCCTGTTCAACCTCAAAGCGATTTGTCACTTTGCTGTCGATTTTCACATAAGCTGAATGCTCTTCTTCTGCAATCAACACTTCTTTGACGCCTTCAGTTTCCAGCAAACGCACTTTTAACGCTTCGTTTGCGGCAATGTCCGCCGGGATTTCAATGCGCAAACTGCTGACATACGGCGGTTCTTTCATGGTACTGGCGACTGCCAGCCACACTGCGGCCAGCATTGCGCCAGCGAGAAATACCCCCTGACCGTCAAACATGCCGTCAATCCAGCCGCCCAGCGAACCGCCAATCGCCACGCCAAGAAACTGGCTGGTGGAGTAGACACCCATCGCCGTACCTTTGTAACCTGCTGGCGACTCTTTACTGATAAGTGAGGGCAGAAGGGCTTCCATCAAATTAAACGCCACAAAGAAAAGCTGCACGCCGACCACCAGTTGCCAGAACTGCGTTTGTGCGTTCCACAACACAATTTCCGCAACCACGATCAACCCGACGCAGAAGACAAAGACTTGCTTCATTTTGCGCTTAACTTCAGCGTAGATAATGAAAGGCACGACCGAGCCAAAGGCGATTAACATCGTCGCCAGATAGACCTTCCAGTGTTCAGCCGCCGGGAACCCCGCATCAGCTAGCTGTCCGGGCAGGGCAACAAACGTAGACATCAGAAGCATGTGCAGACACATAATGCCAAAGTTGAGTTTCAGCAGCCGCGGTTCCGCCAGCACTTTACTGAAACTGCCTTTCACCATTCCGGACTCACGATTAAGTACGTGAGTGCTACTGTTGGGCACAACCCAAATGGTCAACGCAATGCCGGTTGTTGCCAGAATAGCGATCATCCAGAACAGCGCGTGCAGCCCAAGTTTGTGAGTGATGATCGGGCCAAGCACCATCGCAATGGCAAAGGTAATGCCAAAGCTCACGCCGATAAACGCCATCGCTTTGGTGCGGTTTTGTTCGCGCGTGAGATCGGAAAGCAGCGCCATAACGGCGGCGGCAATTGCTCCAGAGCCTTGTAGCGCCCGGCCCAGAATAATTCCCCAGATGGAGTCGGAAAGCGCAGCGATAACGCTACCGGCGGCAAACACCGCCAGCCCACCGACAATTAATGGTTTGCGACCAATGCGGTCGGAAAGCAGGCCAAACGGAATCTGAAAAACGGCCTGAGTCAGACCATAAATACCAATGGCAATACCGATTAATGCTTCGCTGGCACCTTGCAGAGCCATGCCGTACGTGGTCAGAACCGGCAGAACCATAAACATGCCCAGCATGCGCAACGAGAATACGGTCCCTAAACCCCAGGTCGCGCGCCTCTCACCTGGCGTCATTTTATAATCGTTCATTACCACCCCTTAAAAAAATGCCCACATAGTGTAGTGCGGAGCGCATGTTGGGTAAACAGAGTGTTAATGAGAAAATATTACAGAGGAGAGTAATTTGTGTGTCAGGTATGTTTTTTTGCATTCATAAAATGAATGCTCTATATGTTGAAAAAATGAATTTTAAAACTAAATAGTTTTACATCAAAAAAGTAATAATATCATTTCTTGATTGCCATGTGCATTTTTTATCTTACGAATATGCTAGTTTTATCTCACTAAATAAACGATTTGGTGACATGGATGATAATGTTTCAGGCTAAATGTGTGCTTATTACTTGGACCTTTATGGCACTGTATTTATTCATTAAATGGATATTTGGTGGTTAATTATTATGGAAATATATGACAGTGAGGACATAAAGGTATACATGTTAACTAAAAGAATATTATTTTCTGTAATGCTGATAGTTTCACCAAGCGTGGTGGCCAGCGAGAAAGCGCATGAATTGTATGACAGCATATACGGTGGTAAACCTGCTCCCGATGTTATAAATACACTGCATAAAATGGCTGAATCGGGAGATATCGACGCGCAGAGCCTGTTAGGCTGGGAATATTATCAGCCTCGTTATGATACCAAACCTGATGTTCAGGAAGCGATTAAATGGTTCGAGTTAGCGGCTAAACAAGGTGACAGAGAAGCTCCGTTAGCGCTGGGGGGTATCTACTACGACGGTGAGCAGGTGCGGGTGGATTATGCCAAAGCGTATGCACTATTTAATCAGGCCGCGCAGCACGGTGTGAATTTAGCATGGTCCAGGTTGGGCATTATGTACGCCAATGGTCAGTATGTTGAGGTAGATTGTAAGAAAGCGAAGGAATATCTTGATAAAGGTGTCCACATTTATGGTGGCCCGGAAGACTTTCTGGCTACTTGTCGAAAAGACATGATTGACAGAAAAACGGTTGACGATACGTTACCCGTGATTACGGTTACCCGTTCTGGGATGCGAGATAATTTTTTAGATAAAGGTTTTTCCTGCATGGATAGCCTCTTCGCCACCACCAATAAATTAGGCGAAGTGGCCAATCTTCGCGTGACATTCAGCATTCGTCGCCCATCCGGTAAGGAGATTAACCAAACGGTTGGCTTCGCGCCTTTCGGTTTAAACCGGCTGAATATTAGCTTTACTGATTACCTATTTGGTTCATTTACCAGTAATTCGTCTCTTATTCTTTATAAACCGGAATTTGAGCGAAAATCTTGTGCAACTGTAAGGACCACAATCGTTGCCGCAACGGCAACCATTAACGGCAAGGATGTGGAGTTGCTGAAAGCGGGGGCAATTGAACAAAAGTGGTAACGCTGCTCAGCCCCCGGCTGAGGCAAAACTTGCCCTGGCGGGTGGCGATAATAATCTAAGCCGCGAGAATATGCTGAATCGCCAAAAACATAGGTACAGCACCAAAAGCATTTGGTGTCGCTGAAAGCTGAACAAAGCCGAGACGAGCATAAAAATTAATGGCGGCAGGGTCAGCATCAAGATAAACCCCTTTAATTGGTAATGCCTGGTGAATTATTTTTACATGTTCAAAAAAATCACATAGTAGGTCCTGACCAAAGCCCCGCTTTTGATACTTCCGTGCTACCCCCAACATGACTAATCTGACAACACCAATTTCTGAAGGTTGTGAACCCTGAAGGACGCCAGAAACGCGTTGTTTTTCCAGCGAATATGCCGTAAAAGTACAGATGCCGATCAGTTCACCACTTTGTCTGTCAATAAGTGCTTTAGCCGCACAGTCGCTATTACGCACACTTTTCTTTAGCGATGCGCGTACAAATTTATCGATAACAGGGTTACCGCAATCAAACTGTTTTTGCCCAGGATAAGTAATATCAGACTGATAATTACAGGAGAGGACTATGGGCAGAGTAATCTCTTCATGCTTGTCGACCATCGCTGTTTTTCCTTTTCATTAACGCCTTGAGGGCGAGCGTCGGTTGAGCAGGTTCAGCGATGAGTTGGTTCATCAGTTCCCAGCTTTGATTCGAAAGCTCACGGCGACGTTGGTTATCAAGCACACTTTCGGCGCGTTCCATAGCAGCGCTCAAAATAAAAGCGCTTAAATCTACCCCAACGGCTTGCGCAGCTTCACGAAGTTTGTTTTTGGCGTCGGGACTGGTTTTGAGTTCGACCCGCGCATTTTTCAGCGTTTTATCGACATCGGGTAGAGTGGCTGTTTTTCCAGGCATTATGACCTCTTTGATTAACTGAATGAAATCGTAGGGAGTCGATCTCATACATAATACGGCTATCAACCGTATGATTAATTTATGTTCATCTGCTCACTCTGTCAAGACATACGGTTATTAGCCGTATCTCTGATCTCAGACAATAAAAAAGGTGCCGTAGCACCTTTTTAATAGAGAGGTTTTGTTACCACACAGCAGCCAGCAGCGTATGCGAGTCCGGTACCATAAAATCAACGGACATCATCACCGAGAGGGCAGTGATGGCGATGATAGAGAAGCCGAACAGCTTGCGCGCCCAGATTCTGTCATCAGCAACTTTATAACCGCGCAGAGCCATACCTAACCACCAGACGCTAACCGCCGCGGCGACCACCAGATATTTATATCCAGCGTAACCGCCAAGAGAGAGCATCAGCGTGGCAACGGCAAAGGCGATGATATACAGCGTGATGTGATTCTTCGCCACCGAAATGCCTTTTACCACTGGCAATACCGGAATGTTTGCCGCCTGGTAATCCTTAAAGCGGAAAATGGCGATGGCATAGGAGTGAGGCATCTGCCACAGGCTGAAGATAGCCAGCAGGATCGCTGCGCCGCTATCGAACTCGCCGGTTACTGCACAGTAGCCAATCACCGGCGGCGCAGCGCCGGAGAGCGAACCAATCAATGTGCCGTAGACTGAGTGGCGTTTCATGTACAGGCTATAGACGCCGACATAAACCACAAAGCCCATCACCCCCAGCCAGCAGGCCAGCGGATTCGCGCCAAACCACAGCAGCATAAAGCCAGCAATACCCAGCAAGGTGGCGTACACCAGCGAGACAGCAGGAGAGATCAGGCCTTTAACCAGCACCCGATTCTTCGTCCTTTCCATCTTTCTGTCGATATCCCTGTCGATGTAGTTGTTAAACACACAACCCGACGCCACAACCAGTGACACCCCAACCAGCGTGTAGATAAACAGGGGATAATCAATGCTGCCCTTTGAGGCCAGCAGGAATCCCCCAATCACCGAGATCAGGTTGCCAAAGATGATGCCTGGTTTCGTTACTTGCAGGTATTGCTTAAACATCATAACCGCCGCTCTTAGTGCATCATCATGTTGTAGTTGAGGTTCCACATAATCCAGATGGAGCCTACAACCAGGATAGCGATGATTAGCACGGTGAAGACAAACGCTGTCATGTTCCAGCCTTCATCTGATTTGGTATTCATGTGCAGGAAGCACACCAGATGCACCAGAACCTGTACCACTGCCATTGCCAGGATTGTTCCCAGAATTACGGCCGGAGAGGCAGCCCCTGTCATCACCATCCAGAACGGAATCACCGTCAGAATGATCGACAGGATAAAGCCTGTCATGTAGGTTTTTACGCTGCCATGGGACGCGCCGCTGTGATCGGTAGAATGACTCATTACATCGCCCCCATCAGATAAACAACAGTGAACACACAGATCCAAACCACATCCAGGAAGTGCCAGAACAGGCTCAGGCACATGATGCGGGTACGGTTAGTGCTGGTCAGGCCGCGACGAGCGATTTGTACCATCAGCACCGCCATCCAGATAAGACCGGAAGTGACGTGCAGACCGTGCGTGCCGACCAGCGCAAAGAACGCTGACAGGAAGCCGCTGTGATCCGGACCCATGCCGTTAACAATCAGGTGATGGAATTCGTAGATTTCCATCCCGATAAATCCGGCACCAAACAACCAGGTCAACGCCAGCCAGGAGATAACCTGGCTTTTGTTGTTTTTGTACATGGCGATAGCCGCCATGCCGTAGGTGATGGAGCTGAACAACAGCAAGAAAGTTTCAACCAGAACGAACGGCAGTTCGAAAATGTCCTTACCTGTCGGACCGCCTGCGGTGCCGTTCACCAGAACGGCATAGGTAGCAAACAAGATTGAGAACAGAATGCAGTCGCTCATCAGGTAGATCCAAAATCCGAAGATTTTGGTTCCGCCTGCATCGTGGTGCCCGTGTTCGTGCGCGTGGGCAGTCGCGTGCGTCAAAGTATCAGTTGCCATTTTTCAGCCCTGCCTTAGTAATCTCATCGAAATGCTGGTTTTCCAGTTTTTCGATTTCTGCCACCGGCACGTAGTAATCCACGTCCTCGTCGAAGCTTTTCACGATCCAGGTGATGATCATGCCTGCGAAGCCAACAATCGCCAGCCACCAGATATGCCAGATCATGGCGAAACCGAAGATGGTGGAGAAAGCTGCAATGACGATACCTGCACCGCTGTTTTTCGGCATATGAATTTCTTCATAGTGGTCAGGCTTTTTATACGCTTCGCCTTTCTCTTTCATTTCCCAGAATGCATCACGCTCGTGAACGTGCGGCACAACGGCAAAGTTATAGAACGGAGGCGGGGAAGAGGTTGCCCACTCCAGCGTACGGCCACCCCACGGGTCGCCAGTCAGGTCACGGTTCTGGTCGCGGTCGCGAATAGAAACGTACATCTGAATAACGAGGCAGAGAATACCCAGCGCAATCAGTACTGCACCGCTAGCTGCAATCATCAGCATGGTGTGGAACTGCGGGTCAATCTGCTGGCTCAAACGACGGGTCATGCCCATGAAGCCCAGCGCATACAGCGGCATAAAGGCAACGAAGAAGCCGATGATCCAGAACCAGAACGCGCGTTTACCCCAGGTTTCATTCAGTTTGAAACCGAAGGCTTTAGGCCACCAGTAGGTCATCCCTGCGAAGCAGCCGAAGACCACGCCGCCGATGATCACGTTATGGAAGTGCGCAATCAGGAACAGGCTGTTATGCAGAACGAAGTCCGCGCCCGGTACTGCCAGCAGCACGCCAGTCATCCCGCCCACCGAGAAAGTGACGATAAAACCGATGGTCCACAGCATCGCAGAATGGAACACGATGCGGCCCTGATACATGGTGAACAGCCAGTTGAAGATCTTCACCCCGGTCGGGATGGCGATAATCATTGTGGTGATACCAAAGAAGGCGTTTACGTTCGCGCCCGCACCCATCGTAAAGAAGTGGTGCAGCCAAACGATGAACGACAGCACGGTGATACAGACGGTTGCCCATACCAGCGAGGTATAACCAAACAGACGTTTACGCGAGAAGGTTGCCGCAATTTCGGAGAACACACCGAAAACAGGCAGGATCAGGATGTAAACTTCCGGGTGGCCCCAGGCCCAAATCAGGTTGATGTACATCATCATGTTGCCACCCATATCGTTGGTAAAGAAATGGGTGCCCAGATAGCGATCCAGGGTCAACAACGCGACGGTAACCGTCAGAATTGGGAAGGAAGCAATAATCAGTACGTTCGCGCACAGTGATGCCCAGGTAAATACTGGCATCTTGAACATGGTCATGCCCGGTGCGCGCATCTTCAGAATGGTAACGAAGAAGTTGATACCGGTAAGCGTCGTACCTATACCGGATAGCTGGAGACTCCATATCCAGTAATCGACACCGACTCCCGGACTGTACTCTATTCCCGATAGCGGTGGATAGGCCAGCCAGCCGGTCTGCGCAAATTCGCCCACGCCGAGAGAAACGTTAACCAGAATCACACCAACAACAGTAAACCAGAAGCTTAAGTTGTTGAGGAACGGGAACGCAACGTCACGCGCGCCGATCTGCAGCGGAACCACCAGGTTCATCAGACCGATAACGAAAGGCATCGCCACGAAGAAGATCATAATCACGCCGTGCGCGGTGAAGATCTGATCGTAGTGGTGAGGTGGCAGGAAGCCCGCTTCGCCCGCCGAGGCAAGAGCCTGCTGGCTACGCATCATAATGGCGTCAGCAAAACCACGCAGCAACATCACAATCGCCACGATGATATACATGATACCGAGGCGTTTATGGTCGACGGAGGTCAGCCACTCTTTCCACAGGTAGGTCCACTTACCGAAGTAAGTGATCAGGCCAACGAGCGCCAGACCTCCCAAAATAATGCCAGCGATCGTAACCATGACGATAGGTTCATGGAACGGGACTGCATCAAGTGATAATTTTCCGAACATCTTTATTCTTCCTCAACCCCTTTAATGGGCGGATTCCGCGTGGCTCATGTCCATGCCTTCCATACCTTCGTGTGCGCTGTGCTCACCTTCTGGTTGGGTCATGTCCATGCTCTTACCGTGAGCCATAAACTTGTTAATCACATCAGCAAACAAGTCTGGTTTCACGTTGGAGAAATATTCCACCTGGTTGTATTCGCTAGGCGCGGCCAGTTTTTCGAACGCTGCCATGTCAGACATGGAGTTCGGCGACTGTTTCGCTTTTGCGACCCACTGGTCGAATTCGGCGCGATCCGGTGTTGCAATAGCTTTGAACTTCATGCCTGAGAAGCCCGGCCCGCTGTAGCTGGCGGAGATACCGTCATAAGTACCGGGTTCGTTGGCGATCAGATGCAGGCGAGTCTGCATACCGGCCATGGCATAAATCTGGCTACCCAGACGCGGAATGAAGAAGGAGTTCATCACGGAGTTGGAGGTCACTTTGAAGTACACCGGAGTGTTCGCCGGGAAAGCGATTTCATTCACGGTAGCAATGCCCTGTTCCGGGTAGATGAAGAACCATTTCCAGTCCATGGAAACCACTTCGATGGTAATGGGCTTCTCGTCGTGTGCCAGCGGCTTGCTAGGCTCAAGAGCGTGAGTGGTTTTCCAGGTCAGTACCGCAAGGAAGATGATGATTAAGATAGGTACCGTCCAGACCACAGCTTCCACTTTATTGGAGTGTGACCAGTTCGGGCTGTACTTAGCATCTTTATTGCTCGCACGATACTTCCAGGCGAAACCAACAGCCATCAAGATTGCGGGAATAACGACAATCAACATCAGGCCAAATGCCGTCAGTATCAGTGAACGTTGCTCCAGACCAATCTGTCCTTTGGGATCTAACAGCGCAGAATTACAGCCACTGAGCAATACAGTGCCTGCAAATAATGACAACCATCCCAAACTTTTATTGTATTTCCTGAGTCTCATTTAACGACCTCAATTCCACGGGATCTGGTGGCGTTTAAAGTGTGTGGGCATTTTACGGGAAGGTTACATTACTGTAAACATGATTAAATTCCTGTTACTTGGATTTGGCTGTCAGGTCACATATGTTGCAAAACATATCAAGTTGATTTTAAGAAGCTGTTGCAAAAGGGCGTTATAACGAAAGGGGAGTGCAGAAGGAGTTTGGACGGGCAATTGGTATAACCAATCTGGAATAAAACAATTGTTTAACAAATAATTATCATTATGGTGACAATTGGGTGGGGGGGAAAATAAAGACTCATTAGCTGAATCGTGTAAGAAAAAATAGAATTCATAAATTGCGTCAATAATTTCCAAACGCTAAGCCGCACAAAAGAACAAATATTATTAAGCGATACTGATGTTTATTTAGCCGTAATAATTACGGCGAGTGATTACTACAGCTAAATAATATTTACAGATTACGTCAGATGCGTTTTTCGTAGCGCCAGATAATCCAGCAAACCACCAAGCACGACGCCAGAAAGGGCGACTAAAACCCCGACTTCCAGCAGAGCAGGCAGGAAAGAGAAGTGCGTCAAATCCAGCGCGTCCATCGTCAACAGCAGTAACCACACGGCCAACAGGCTGACGCCCGCCGCCAGTGTCCACATGGCAAAGGCATAACCTGCCGGATATTCGGTACGGGAGATAAAGTTGTCATTTACTCGTGTATATTCAAGCGTCTGGCGGCAAACCAGCAGCAAAATAAGCCCCGGTACGGCAGCGGCGACGGAGAATAGATAGAATGTCGACCAGCCGTGTGCTTCAACAAACCAACCCGCCACGGGGCCGACATAAACTCGCCCTACAGCGGAAAGCGCTGAGAGCAGGGCAAATTGAGTTGCGGAAAATGACTTATTACACAGCGTCATTAACAGCGCGACAAAGGCTGATGTGCCCATCCCGCCACAGAGGTTTTCGAAAAAGACGGCTGCGCCCATGCTGTAGAGATGCTTATCAGTAATCGACAGCAGCCAGTAACCAGCGTTAGACGCACCTTGTAAAATGCCGAAAATCAGCAGCGCCCGGAACAGCGACAGGCGCTGCATCAAAATCCCACCGTACAATGCGCCCACAATGGTCGCCAGTAAGCCAAGCGTTTTGTTAACCACGCCTACTTCACCCGCATCAAACCCGACGCCGCGAATCAAAAACGTGGTTGTCAGGCTCATGGCGAATGCGTCGCCCAGCTTATACAGCACGATAAGAAGCAAAATAAGCCAGGCATTATTGCGACCAAAGAAATCTCGCAGAGGTGCAACAACCGCTTGTTCCAGCGTTTTTGGCACAGGAATGGTGTCGGTCGGTTCTGGTGCAAGCAACGTCGCGATAATACAAGGGATCAACAGCGCCGCCATCAACCAGTACATGCCCTGCCAGCCCAGCCATTTATCTGCCAGCCACAGGGCTAAGCCGCCGGAAACCAGCATCCCTAAACGGTAACCCAGCACGCTGATTGCCGCGCCCGCACCACGTTCTTCTGCCGGGAGCACATCGGTTTTCCACGCATCGAAGACAATATCCTGGGAGGCCGAGCAAAAAGCGATCACCACCGCCAGTGCCGCCATCCAGCGGAGTTGGGTGCCAGGTTCGAGAAAACCCATCGCCGCAATGGCGACTAATAACAGGATTTGCGTGGCGAGCAGCCAACCGCGCCGCCGCCCAAAAAATGGGGGCGTGTAGCGGTCCATCAGCGGTGACCAGAGGAATTTAAAAACGTAAGCCTGGCCTACCAGAGAGAAGAAACCAATGGTTTTGAGATCGATATTCTCGACCGTCATCCAGGCCTGTAAGGTACCGGATGTCAGGGCGAGCGGTAGCCCGGAAGCAAAACCCAGGATCAGCAATATGGCTGAACGCGGCTGTTGAAAAATACGTAAATATTGACTGGACATGGGCGTCTACAGGCCCGGTTTGCACCGGGCCAGAGGGCAGAAATTAACGCGCGTTCTGCTTGATAAATTCGTGAATGCTGGTGTCCTGAGACATATCAGCGATGGTATCGGTCAGCACACTGTTAACCGCATCGGCGATATTTTTGTTGGAGGCCTGGAACGCACCTTCAACGTTGTAGCTGGCACGATAGTTTTTGGTCATTTTGTTGCCATTCTGCGCGGTAGCGATGATGGCGATATCCGCTTTGGTAGCGATGTTATAGCGCACGTTGCCCTGGGACACGTCAGCATACAGTTGGCTAACGATGATTTGCAGATTAACCGGGCCATTCGGACCAACCATGTAACCACGCGCGGTCATCTGTTTTTCCAGCACTTCTTGCAGCAGGAAACGCAGATCGCGGGAGGCGGTCAGGGTAACGATTTGATTATCGCGGGTGACTTTTGCCAGCGCCTGATCGGTACGCTGATCGGCACCATTAATGCTTACGGTGACGCCCATCAGGCTTGGATCCTGCTGTGGCAGTGTAATCGTCGGGGAAACTTCAATAGTTGTTGGCGGTTTTGCGCATCCTGCAAGCATAAACAGAGCAACTAACGGGAAGAGGATTTTTTTGAACATGTTCGGGCTCTCAGAGACTCTTAAGCGTGTTTGGTAAAAATTCCCGCCATCATAACATTGCCAACGGCGAGGGGAAGTGGGTAAGGCATGTAAATTCATCATGTTGACGAAATAATCGCCCCTGGCAAAAGAAACACTGATGCGAGGCCTGTGTTTCAATCTTTAAATCAGTAAACTTCATACGCTTGACGGAAAAACCAGGACGAAACCTAAATATTTGTTGTTAAGCTGCAATGGAAACGGTAAAAGCGGCTAGTATTTAAAGGGATGGATGACATCTCAGCGTTGTCGGAGGAGATATTTCATGATGATACGTGAGCGGATAGAAGAAAAATTAAGGGCGGCGTTCCAACCCGTATTCCTCGAAGTAGTGGATGAAAGCTATCGTCACAATGTCCCAGCCGGCTCTGAAAGCCATTTTAAAGTTGTGCTGGTCAGCGATCGTTTTACGGGTGAACGTTTTCTGAATCGTCATCGAATGATTTACAGTACTTTAGCGGAGGAACTCTCTACTACCGTTCATGCGCTGGCTCTGCATACTTACACTATTAAGGAGTGGGAAGGGTTGCAGGACACCGTCTTTGCCTCTCCTCCCTGTCGTGGAGCAGGAAGCATCGCGTAAAAACGCATTTGCAACTGTCGGCGCTTTTCCAGTATGTTGCTAAAGATTTTATGAAAAACGGCCTGCGGGCCGTTTTGTTTTGTCTGGATTTTGCGCTTTTTGCCCAGCATTCAGACGAAAATTGCCCGGGAATTGTGAAAAAATACGCGACAGCGCGCAATAACCGTTCTCGACTCATAAAAGTGATGCCGCTATAATGCCGCGTCCTATTTGAATGCTTTCGGGATGATTCTGGTAACAGGGAATGTGATTGATTATAAGAACATCCCGGTTCCGCGAAGCCAACAACCTGTGCTTGCGGGGTAAGAGTTGACCGAGCACTGTGATTTTTTGAGGTAACAAGATGCAAGTTTCAGTTGAAACCACTCAAGGCCTTGGCCGCCGTGTAACGATTACTATCGCTGCTGACAGCATCGAGACCGCTGTTAAAAGCGAGCTGGTCAACGTTGCGAAAAAAGTACGTATTGACGGCTTCCGCAAAGGCAAAGTGCCAATGAATATCGTTGCTCAGCGTTATGGCGCGTCTGTACGCCAGGACGTTCTGGGTGACCTGATGAGCCGTAACTTCATTGACGCCATCATTAAAGAAAAAATCAATCCGGCTGGCGCACCGACTTATGTTCCGGGCGAATACAAGCTGGGTGAAGACTTCACCTACTCTGTAGAGTTTGAAGTTTATCCGGAAGTTGAACTGCAGGGTCTGGAAGCGATCGAAGTTGAAAAACCGATCGTTGAAGTGACCGATGCTGACGTTGACGGCATGCTGGATACTCTGCGTAAACAGCA
Organism: Escherichia sp. S10b; assembly: GCF_028421345.1. Classification (NCBI taxonomy): domain Bacteria; kingdom Pseudomonadati; phylum Pseudomonadota; class Gammaproteobacteria; order Enterobacterales; family Enterobacteriaceae; genus Escherichia; species Escherichia sp. S10b. The sequence continues at coordinate 34,534 of NZ_JAHZSO010000097.1, read as the reverse complement.
GGCAACCTGGAAAGAAAAAGACGGCGCTGTTGAAGCAGAAGACCGCGTAACCATCGACTTCACCGGTTCTGTAGACGGCGAAGAGTTCGAAGGCGGTAAAGCGTCTGATTTCGTACTGGCGATGGGCCAGGGTCGTATGATCCCGGGCTTTGAAGACGGTATCAAAGGCCACAAAGCTGGCGAAGAGTTCACCATCGACGTGACCTTCCCGGAAGAATACCACGCAGAAAACCTGAAAGGTAAAGCAGCGAAATTCGCTATCAACCTGAAGAAAGTTGAAGAGCGTGAACTGCCGGAACTGACTGCAGAATTCATCAAACGTTTCGGCGTTGAAGATGGTTCCGTAGAAGGTCTGCGCGCTGAAGTGCGTAAAAACATGGAGCGCGAGCTGAAGAGCGCCATCCGTAACCGCGTTAAGTCTCAGGCGATCGAAGGTCTGGTAAAAGCTAACGACATCGACGTACCGGCTGCGCTGATCGACAGCGAAATCGACGTTCTGCGTCGCCAGGCTGCACAGCGTTTCGGTGGCAACGAAAAACAAGCTCTGGAACTGCCGCGCGAACTGTTCGAAGAACAGGCTAAACGTCGCGTAGTTGTTGGCCTGCTGCTGGGCGAAGTTATCCGCACCAACGAGCTGAAAGCTGACGAAGAGCGCGTGAAAGGCCTGATCGAAGAGATGGCTTCTGCGTACGAAGATCCGAAAGAAGTTATCGAGTTCTACAGCAAAAACAAAGAACTGATGGACAACATGCGCAATGTTGCTCTGGAAGAACAGGCTGTTGAAGCTGTACTGGCGAAAGCGAAAGTGACTGAAAAAGAAACCACTTTCAACGAGCTGATGAACCAGCAGGCGTAATTTACGCAGCATAACGCGCTAAATTCGCACAAAGGCCCGTCACCGCCAGGTGGTGGGCTTTTTTTTGTCATGAATTTTGCATGGAACCGTGCGAAAAGCCTCTTTCGGTGTTAGCGTAACAACAAAAGATTGTTATGCTTGAAATATGGTGATGCCGTACCCATAACACAGGGACTAGCTGATAATCCGTCCATAAGGTTACAATCGGTACAGCAGGTTTTTTCAATTTTATCCAGGAGACGGAAATGTCATACAGCGGCGAACGAGATAACTTTGCACCCCATATGGCGCTGGTGCCGATGGTCATTGAACAGACCTCACGTGGTGAGCGCTCTTTTGATATCTATTCTCGTCTACTTAAGGAACGCGTCATTTTTCTGACTGGCCAGGTTGAAGACCACATGGCTAACCTGATTGTGGCGCAGATGCTGTTCCTGGAAGCAGAAAACCCAGAAAAAGATATCTATCTGTACATTAACTCCCCAGGCGGGGTGATCACTGCCGGGATGTCTATCTATGACACCATGCAGTTTATCAAGCCTGATGTCAGCACCATCTGTATGGGCCAGGCGGCCTCGATGGGCGCTTTCTTGCTGACCGCAGGGGCAAAAGGTAAACGTTTTTGCCTGCCGAATTCGCGCGTGATGATTCACCAACCGTTGGGCGGCTACCAGGGCCAGGCGACCGATATCGAAATTCATGCCCGTGAAATTCTGAAAGTTAAAGGGCGCATGAATGAACTTATGGCGCTTCATACGGGTCAATCATTAGAACAGATTGAACGTGATACCGAGCGCGATCGCTTCCTTTCCGCCCCTGAAGCGGTGGAATACGGTCTGGTCGATTCGATTCTGACCCATCGTAATTGATGCCAGAGGCGCAACTGTGCCGCTATACTTATCCAGGGCGGCACAACGCTGTAAGCGGCTTGCGCCTGAGAATGGCATTTGCGTCGTCGTGTGCGGCACAAAGAACAAAGAAGAGGTTTTGACCCATGACAGATAAACGCAAAGATGGCTCAGGCAAATTGCTGTATTGCTCTTTTTGCGGCAAAAGCCAGCATGAAGTGCGCAAGCTGATTGCCGGTCCATCCGTGTATATCTGCGACGAATGTGTTGATTTATGTAACGACATCATTCGCGAAGAGATTAAAGAAGTTGCACCGCATCGTGAACGCAGTGCGCTACCGACGCCGCATGAAATTCGCAACCACCTGGACGATTACGTTATCGGCCAGGAACAGGCGAAAAAAGTGCTGGCGGTCGCGGTATACAACCATTACAAACGTCTGCGCAACGGCGATACCAGCAATGGTGTCGAGTTGGGCAAAAGTAACATTCTGCTGATCGGTCCGACCGGTTCCGGTAAAACGCTGCTGGCTGAAACGCTGGCGCGCCTGCTGGACGTCCCGTTCACCATGGCCGACGCAACCACGCTGACCGAAGCCGGTTATGTGGGCGAAGACGTTGAAAACATCATTCAGAAACTGTTGCAGAAATGCGACTACGATGTCCAGAAAGCACAGCGTGGTATTGTCTACATCGATGAAATCGACAAGATTTCTCGTAAGTCGGACAACCCGTCTATTACCCGTGACGTTTCCGGTGAAGGCGTACAGCAGGCACTGTTGAAACTGATCGAAGGTACTGTTGCTGCCGTTCCACCGCAGGGCGGGCGTAAGCATCCGCAGCAGGAATTTTTGCAGGTTGATACCTCCAAGATCCTGTTTATTTGTGGCGGTGCGTTTGCCGGTCTGGATAAAGTGATTTCCCACCGTGTAGAAACCGGCTCCGGCATTGGTTTTGGCGCGACGGTAAAAGCGAAGTCCGACAAAGCAAGCGAAGGCGAGCTGCTGGCGCAGGTTGAACCGGAAGATCTGATCAAGTTTGGTCTTATCCCTGAGTTCATTGGTCGTCTGCCGGTTGTCGCAACGTTGAATGAACTGAGCGAAGAAGCTCTGATTCAGATCCTCAAAGAGCCGAAAAACGCCCTGACCAAGCAGTATCAGGCGCTGTTTAATCTGGAAGGCGTGGATCTGGAATTCCGTGACGAGGCGCTGGATGCTATCGCTAAGAAAGCGATGGCGCGTAAAACCGGTGCCCGTGGCCTGCGTTCCATCGTAGAAGCCGCACTGCTCGATACCATGTACGATCTGCCGTCCATGGAAGACGTCGAAAAAGTGGTTATCGACGAGTCGGTAATTGATGGTCAAAGCAAACCGTTGCTGATTTATGGTAAGCCGGAAGCGCAACAGGCATCTGGTGAATAATTAACCATTCCCATACAATTAGTTAACCAAAAAGGGGGGATTTTATCTCCCCTTTAATTTTTCCTCTATTCTCGGCGTTGAATGTGGGGGAAACATCCCCATATACTGACGTACATGTTAATAGATGGCGTGAAGCACAGTCGTGTCATCTGATTACCTGGCGGAAATTAAACTAAGAGAGAGCTCTATGAATCCTGAGCGTTCTGAACGCATTGAAATCCCCGTATTGCCGCTGCGCGATGTGGTGGTTTATCCGCACATGGTCATCCCCTTATTTGTCGGGCGGGAAAAATCTATCCGTTGTCTGGAAGCGGCGATGGACCATGATAAAAAAATTATGCTGGTCGCGCAGAAAGAAGCTTCAACGGATGAGCCGGGTGTAAACGATCTTTTCACCGTCGGGACCGTGGCCTCTATATTGCAGATGCTGAAACTGCCTGACGGCACCGTCAAAGTGCTGGTCGAGGGGTTACAGCGCGCGCGTATTTCTGCGCTCTCTGACAATGGCGAACACTTTTCTGCGAAGGCGGAGTATCTGGAGTCGCCGACCATTGATGAGCGGGAACAGGAAGTGCTGGTGCGTACTGCAATCAGCCAGTTCGAAGGCTACATCAAGCTGAACAAAAAAATCCCACCAGAAGTGCTGACGTCGCTGAATAGCATCGACGATCCGGCGCGTCTGGCGGATACCATTGCTGCACATATGCCGCTGAAACTGGCTGACAAACAGTCCGTTCTGGAGATGTCCGACGTTAACGAACGTCTGGAATATCTGATGGCAATGATGGAATCGGAAATCGATCTGCTGCAGGTTGAGAAACGCATTCGCAACCGCGTTAAAAAGCAGATGGAGAAATCCCAGCGTGAGTACTATCTGAACGAGCAAATGAAAGCTATTCAGAAAGAACTCGGTGAAATGGACGACGCGCCGGACGAAAACGAAGCCCTGAAGCGCAAAATCGACGCGGCGAAGATGCCGAAAGAGGCAAAAGAGAAAGCGGAAGCAGAGTTGCAGAAGCTGAAAATGATGTCTCCGATGTCGGCAGAAGCGACCGTAGTGCGTGGTTATATCGACTGGATGGTACAGGTACCGTGGAATGCGCGCAGCAAGGTCAAAAAAGACCTGCGTCAGGCGCAGGAAATCCTTGATACCGACCATTATGGTCTGGAGCGCGTGAAAGATCGCATCCTTGAGTACCTTGCGGTTCAAAGCCGTGTCAACAAAATCAAGGGACCGATCCTCTGCCTGGTAGGGCCGCCGGGGGTAGGTAAAACCTCTCTTGGTCAGTCCATTGCCAAAGCCACCGGGCGTAAATATGTCCGTATGGCGCTGGGCGGCGTGCGTGATGAAGCGGAAATCCGTGGTCACCGCCGTACTTACATCGGTTCTATGCCGGGTAAACTGATCCAGAAAATGGCGAAAGTGGGCGTGAAAAACCCGCTGTTCCTGCTCGATGAGATCGACAAAATGTCTTCTGACATGCGAGGCGATCCGGCCTCTGCACTGCTTGAAGTGCTGGATCCAGAGCAGAACGTAGCGTTCAGCGACCACTACCTGGAAGTGGATTACGATCTCAGCGACGTGATGTTTGTCGCGACGTCGAACTCCATGAACATTCCGGCACCGCTGCTGGATCGTATGGAAGTGATTCGCCTCTCCGGTTATACCGAAGATGAAAAACTGAACATCGCCAAACGTCACCTGCTGCCGAAGCAGATTGAACGTAATGCACTGAAAAAAGGTGAGCTGACCGTCGACGATAGCGCCATTATCGGTATTATTCGTTACTACACCCGTGAGGCGGGCGTGCGTGGTCTGGAGCGTGAAATCTCCAAACTGTGCCGCAAAGCGGTTAAGCAGTTACTGCTCGATAAGTCATTAAAACATATCGAAATTAACGGCGATAACCTGCATGACTACCTCGGTGTTCAGCGTTTCGACTATGGTCGCGCTGATAACGAAAACCGTGTCGGTCAGGTAACCGGTCTGGCGTGGACGGAAGTGGGCGGTGACTTGCTGACCATTGAAACCGCATGTGTTCCGGGTAAAGGCAAACTGACCTATACCGGTTCGCTCGGCGAAGTGATGCAGGAGTCTATTCAGGCGGCGTTAACGGTGGTTCGTGCGCGTGCGGAAAAACTGGGGATCAACCCTGATTTTTACGAAAAACGTGACATCCACGTCCACGTACCGGAAGGTGCGACGCCGAAAGATGGTCCGAGTGCCGGTATTGCTATGTGCACCGCGCTGGTTTCTTGCCTGACCGGTAACCCGGTTCGTGCCGATGTGGCAATGACCGGTGAGATCACTCTGCGTGGTCAGGTACTGCCGATCGGTGGTTTGAAAGAAAAACTCCTGGCAGCGCATCGCGGCGGGATTAAAACAGTGCTAATTCCGTTCGAAAATAAACGCGATCTGGAAGAGATTCCTGACAACGTAATTGCCGATCTGGACATTCATCCTGTGAAGCGCATTGAGGAAGTTCTGACTCTGGCGCTGCAAAATGAACCGTCTGGCATGCAGGTTGTGACTGCAAAATAGTGACCTCGCGCAAAATGCACTAATAAAAACAGGGCTGGCAGGCTAATTCGGGCTTGCCAGCCTTTTTTTGTCTCGCTAAGTTAGATGGCGGATCGGGCTTGCCCTTATTAAGGGGTGTTGTAAGGGGATGGCTGGCCTGATATAACTGCTGCGCGTTCGTACCTTGAAGGATTCAAGTGCGATATAAATTATAAAGAGGAAGAGAAGAGTGAATAAATCTCAATTGATCGACAAGATTGCTGCAGGGGCTGATATCTCTAAAGCTGCGGCTGGCCGTGCGTTAGATGCTATTATTGCTTCCGTAACTGAATCTCTGAAAGAAGGGGATGATGTAGCACTGGTAGGTTTTGGTACTTTTGCCGTTAAAGAGCGTGCTGCCCGTACTGGCCGCAACCCGCAGACCGGTAAAGAGATCACCATCGCTGCTGCTAAAGTACCGAGCTTCCGTGCAGGTAAAGCACTGAAAGACGCGGTAAACTAAGCGTTGTCCCCGGTGGGGATGTGACGAAGTTCAAGGGCGCATCTACTGATGTGCCTTTTTTATTTGTATTCGGTGACTTTCTGCGTCTTGTGGGCTGACAATTGCCCCCGTTTCTTGTCACAATAGGCCTTTGCGCGCATCGATACGTTGCGTGAGGTACACAGTCATCTACAGCGGAGTGTTGTTACACCATGATGGACAGCTTACGCACGGCTGCAAACAGTCTCGTGCTCAAGATTATTTTCGGTATCATTATCGTGTCGTTCATATTGACCGGCGTGAGTGGTTACCTGATTGGCGGAGGCAATAACTACGCCGCAAAAGTGAATGACCAGGAAATCAGCCGTGGGCAGTTCGAGAACGCCTTTAACAGCGAGCGTAATCGCATGCAGCAACAGCTGGGCGATCAATACTCCGAGCTGGCAGCGAACGAAGGCTATATGAAAACCCTGCGTCAACAGGTGCTGAATCGTCTGATCGACGAGGCGCTGTTGGATCAGTACGCTCGTGAGCTGAAACTGGGTATCAGTGATGAGCAGGTTAAACAGGCGATTTTCGCGACCCCAGCCTTCCAGGTTGACGGCAAATTTGATAACAGCCGCTATAACGGTATCCTCAACCAGATGGGGATGACCGCCGATCAGTACGCCCAGGCGCTGCGTAACCAGCTCACTACCCAACAGCTGATTAACGGTGTTGCCGGTACCGATTTTATGCTGAAAGGTGAAACCGACGAGCTGGCGGCACTGGTCGCGCAACAACGCGTGGTGCGTGAGGCGACTATCGATGTTAACGCGCTGGCGGCGAAGCAGCCTGTGACCGAACAGGAGATTGCCAGCTACTACGAACAAAACAAAAACAATTTCATGACGCCGGAACAATTCCGCGTGAGTTACATCAAGCTGGATGCCGCAACGATGCAGCAACCGGTTAGCGATGCGGATATCCAGAGCTACTACGATCAGCATCAGGATCAATTCACCCAGCCGCAGCGTACCCGCTACAGCATCATCCAGACCAAAACTGAAGATGAAGCGAAAGCGGTACTTGATGAGCTGAATAAAGGCGGTGATTTTGCTGCATTAGCCAAAGAAAAATCTGCCGATATTATCTCTGCCCGTAACGGCGGCGATATGGGTTGGTTAGAAGATGCCACTATCCCCGACGAACTGAAAAATGCTGGTCTGAAAGAAAAAGGGCAACTGTCTGGTGTCATCAAATCTTCGGTCGGTTTCCTGATTGTACGTCTGGACGACATTCAGCCAGCGAAAGTGAAATCGTTAGACGAAGTACGTGACGACATTGCGGCGAAAGTAAAACACGAAAAAGCCCTCGATGCGTACTATGCGCTGCAGCAGAAAGTGAGCGATGCGGCAAGCAACGACACCGAGTCTCTGGCCGGTGCAGAGCAAGCTGCCGGCGTTAAAGCCACTCAGACGGGTTGGTTCAGCAAAGATAACCTGCCGGAAGAGTTGAACTTCAAGCCGGTTGCCGACGCTATCTTTAACGGCGGTCTGGTAGGTGAAAACGGCGCGCCGGGCATCAACTCTGACATCATCACCGTAGACGGCGACCGCGCATTCGTGCTGCGCATCAGCGAGCACAAACCGGAAGCGGTGAAACCGTTGGCAGATGTTCAGGAACAAGTTAAGGCATTGGTTCAGCACAACAAAGCTGAACAACAGGCGAAAGTGGATGCTGAGAAACTGCTGGTTGATTTGAAAGCCGGCAAAGGTGCGGAAGCTATGCAGGCTGCCGGTCTGAAATTTGGCGAGCCGAAAACCTTAAGCCGTTCCGGTCGTGACCCGATTAGCCAGGCGGCGTTTGCACTGCCACTGCCAGCGAAAGACAAACCGAGCTACGGTATGGCGACCGATATGCAAGGTAATGTGGTTCTGCTGGCGCTGGATGAAGTGAAACAAGGTTCAATGCCGGAAGATCAGAAAAAAGCGATGGTGCAGGGTATCACCCAGAACAACGCACAAATCGTCTTTGAAGCTCTGATGAGTAACCTGCGTAAAGAGGCGAAAATCAAAATTGGCGATGCGCTGGAACAGCAATAATCCTGAAGCCGCCTCGCAAAAAAATGCGTTGCAACTGTAACAAGAAAAGGTCGCTTTCGCGGCCTTTTCCATTTCTGAACATTGCCATTTGTTTACTGTTTTCACTGCCGTTAAGGTGATTCCACTGTTAACAAACAAGGAGAAAACAGTATGAAACACGGAATTAAAGCACTGCTCATTACCCTGTCCCTGGCCTGTGCCGGAATGTCTCATAGCGCGCTGGCGGCAGCTTCTGTGGCGAAACCGACAACGGTAGAAACCAAAGCGGAAGCTCCTGCAGCACAAAGTAAAGCAGCAGTACCGGCGAAAGCCAGTGACGAAGAAGGCACCCGGGTCAGCATTAATAATGCCAGCGCGGAAGAGCTAGCCCGCGCGATGAATGGCGTTGGCCTGAAGAAAGCGCAGGCGATTGTCAGTTATCGCGAAGAGTACGGTCCGTTTAAAACGGTGGAGGATCTAAAGCAGGTGCCGGGGATGGGCAATTCGCTGGTGGAACGTAATCTGGCGGTATTAACCCTGTAATTAATTTGCATAGTGGCAATTTTTTGCCAGACTGAAGAGGTCATACCAGTTATGACCTCTGTACTTATAACAACAACGTAAGGTTATTGCGCTATGCAAACACAAATCAAAGTTCGTGGATATCATCTCGACGTTTACCAGCACGTCAACAACGCCCGCTACCTTGAATTTCTCGAAGAAGCCCGCTGGGATGGGTTGGAAAATAGCGACAGTTTTCAGTGGATGACGGCCCATAACATCGCCTTCGTCGTGGTCAATATCAATATTAACTATCGTCGCCCAGCGGTATTAAGCGACCTGTTAACTATTACCAGTCAGTTGCAGCAATTAAACGGTAAAAGCGGCATCTTAAGCCAGGTCATTACACTGGAGCCGGAAGGGCAGGTGGTAGCGGATGCGCTTATTACGTTTGTTTGTATTGATCTTAAAACGCAGAAAGCATTAGCTCTGGAAGGGGAATTGCGCGAAAAGCTGGAGCAGATGGTTAAGTAAACGTTTTGTGGTGCCGGATGCTCAAGCCGCATCCGGCGACACCCGGAATAATTACCTCAACCCGGTTTTCTGCTTCATCGCTGCCATCACCGTCGGTTTATCGGCCAGATAATGATTCAAACCGTTGGCGCGTAAATTACATGCCGCACAATGACCGCAACCGTCGCCTTTAATGCCGTTATAGCAGGTCAACGTTTCGTTACGGACTAAATCCAGTTTGCCGTAATAATCTGCCAGCGCCCAGGTTTCCGCTTTATCAATCCACATCAGCGGCGTTTCAAAACGAATATCTTTCGCCATGCCCAAACTGACGGCATGGTTTAGTGCTTTCACAAACTCATCGCGGCAATCCGGGTAGCCGGAGAAATCCGTTTCACAGACGCCGGTAATTACGGCTTCTGCTTTTACCTGATACGCATATATTGCCGCCAGCGTCAGGAACAAAATATTACGCCCTGGGACAAACGTATTCGGGATGCCATCGGCTTCAGGTTCATAATCAGGCACCGGAATGCTGTCACGTGTCAGGCTGCTGACCGCCAGCTCGTTGAGCAGCGTTACATCAAGAACCTTATGCGCGCGTGCTCCCAGTTTCAGCGCCAGTTCGCGTGCCACGTCGATTTCTGCGCGATGTCGCTGACCGTAATCGAACGTCACGCAATGGACTTCATCATATTGTTGTAATGCCTGCACCAGACAGGTGGTGGAATCCTGGCCTCCACTGAACACAACGACAGCACGTTTCATAGATAATCCTGCTTGAACAATAAAAGCGTTATGGTAACGCCTGCGATTAACCCGGACCAGCTATTCATTGCGACGGCGCGGGAAGCCAGGCTTCGGTAAATTCAAACCAGCCGCGCGGTGTCAGTCGCACACCGTTCACGCCGGGAGGGGCACTAATGCGATAGTGATAGTTGAACAGCGGCGTCAGCGTCGCGTCTGCCATTAACTGGCTAAAAACCGCTTTCAGGGCATTAAATCGGTTTTCCTCATCAGGCATTACTTGCACCGCGTCCAGCGTCGATTGCAGATGTGCATATGCTGGAGCGTCGAAAACATGTGGCCATAGTGGATCGCAACGTAGCCATTGCTCCAGAGTATATTCCGGTGCTTCGCCAATTAATCTGTCGCCCATCATGAGGTCTGCGTGTGCCAGTAGGGTCGTGTCGTCCCAGTTTTTTGCGTTATGAAAAATAATTGTGAGTTCACAGCCTTCCGCTGTCAGTGTCGCCTGTAGGCGTTCTGCCATGGTATGAAGTTCTATCGGTAGGTGATAAACCAGCGTCAAGGTTTTCGGTAGTTTGACTTCATCCGGTACTTGCCAGTGCGGAATAGTCCAGCCTGGCAGTAATGCATGACTGGCGGTGATCAGGTTTTCTCCGACTTCTAACGTTTGTAATAAACCGGATTGATGAATAATGGAGATCACTTTTCGCGCCTGCCAGAGGGAGAGTCGGGGACTTTTGCGCAACGTTAAATAGCAAAAACCTAAACTGATGCCACTACTGACCTGGCTGACCCGTTGCAGCTCCTCCGGTTTGCCGATGGTGATTTGCACGGGATGCCGACAACTGGTTCCCAAATCTTTTTCGAAAAGCGGCGGAGTTATCCAGTACTCAACCGCTTTAAGCAGCGGATGACGCAAATGGTAATAATCATGGCTCTCCAGGCGCACCAGCTCCGCTGTGAATTGTGTTAAGCGAAAAGGACCAGTGCCGATCAGTGGGAATTGCGGATGCGCCAGATGGCTGCAATAGCTCGCCAGCCGGTGCGCAAGCCAGTAATCGGGGCGATGTAAAAAGAAGGTCAGACACTGCGGATGGGTGACTTCAATACGCTTCACGCTAATAAATAATTGATCCAGTGCTGGCAGTTGTAACAGCATCAATAATCGCTGGTGTAAGTGTGAGGCTTTTACTGCATCGCCGTTATGCCAGTGTAGGGTTGAACGAAGATAAAAGTCCCAGCGTAACCCGTCAGTAGAGGTTTCCCAGTGATGCGCTAAATCGCCAATCGGGCGCTGAGTATTATTATCGAAGCGGGTCAGGCCGGAAAATATCTGCCCGGCGAGATGCTGCTCGGCACGGCCGGGCAAAAAGCCTGGTTGTAGCGGTTCGAGCGGGCGATAGTAGGGAATACGCAACGTGGGTGTATAGTTTTGCCATTGTCCGCCCATAAACGGCTGTAACAGAGTGCGCAGCTCACCTGGGGCCAGTTGCGCCAGCTCCAGCACATCTTGCTGCTTTCCGGTTTCCAGTGCCTGTTCCATCATCGCATTGCGTAGCGATTCCGGCGTGACCAGAAAGCGTAATTGTCCGCGCTTTCCGCGTCCTGACTGCGCCTGCCACTCCAGCCATCCCGCCTCCTGTGCCTGACGCAACAGCGTACGAACATGGCGTTCGCTGCAAAAACAGCGTTCGGCCAGTTCGCTGACGGTGACGGTTTGCGGCTTTCCGGCTGAAGGTTGCCACAGACGTTGATACTGGTTAAGACGGTTGAGCAATCGCATATAAACCCGGAACAATATTATTTAACTATTCACTATTACTTCCGTATATATCAGGTGATACTCAATCACCATTAACCGTGTCACAGAGTGGAGAAAGAAATGGCTCGTCTGGCAGCATTTGATATGGATGGCACTTTATTGATGCCTGACCATCATTTAGGTGAGAAAACCCTCTCTACTTTGGCGCGACTGCGTGAACGCGACATTACCCTCACTTTTGCCACGGGGCGTCATGCGCTGGAGATGCAGCATATTCTCGGGGCGCTATCGCTGGATGCATATTTGATTACCGGCAACGGAACGCGCGTGCATTCTCTGGAAGGTGAACTTTTACATCGTGATGATTTACCTGCGGATGTCGCGGAGCTGGTGCTGTATCAGCAATGGGATACCCGAGCCAGCATGCATATCTTCAATGACGACGGTTGGTTTACCGGGAAAGAGATCCCTGCGTTGTTGCAGGCATTTGTCTATAGCGGTTTTCGTTATCAGATAATCGATGTCAAAAAAATGCCACTCGGCAGCGTCACCAAGATCTGCTTCTGTGGCGATCACGACGATCTTACACGCTTGCAGATCCAGCTATACGAAGCATTAGGCGAGCGTGCACATTTGTGTTTTTCCGCCACGGATTGCCTCGAAGTGCTGCCGGTGGGCTGCAATAAAGGCGCTGCATTGACGGTGCTGACCCAACATTTAGGTTTATCGTTGCGCGATTGCATGGCCTTTGGTGATGCGATGAACGATCGCGAAATGTTAGGCAGCGTCGGTAGCGGGTTTATTATGGGCAATGCGATGCCGCAACTGCGCGCGGAGCTCCCGCATTTACCGGTGATTGGACATTGCCGAAATCAGGCTGTCTCTCACTATTTGACGCACTGGCTGGACTATCCACATCTACCTTATTCCCCCGAATAACGAGATCCCTTCCAGCACCGGGCAATTGCCCGGTTTTTTTTGCGTTGAATTTGTCATTTTGTGCCGTGGTGTTTAAACCGCACAGAATAAATTGTCGCGATTTCACCTTTAAAATAGAATTAAAAGAGAAAAAAATTCTCCGTGGAAGGGCTATGTTAGATAAAATTGACCGTAAGCTGCTGGCCTTACTGCAGCAGGATTGCACCCTCTCTTTGCAGGCACTGGCTGAAGCCGTTAATCTGACAACCACCCCTTGCTGGAAGCGCCTGAAACGGCTGGAGGATGACGGTATCCTTATCGGCAAAGTCGCCCTGCTGGATCCGGAAAAAATAGGCCTCGGCCTGACCGCCTTTGTGCTGATAAAAACGCAACATCACAGCAGCGAATGGTATTGCCGCTTTGTCACGGTGGTTACCGAAATGCCAGAAGTGCTGGGGTTCTGGCGCATGGCTGGTGAATACGATTATCTGATGCGCGTCCAGGTTGCCGACATGAAACGCTACGACGAGTTTTATAAGCGTCTGGTAAACAGCGTGCCGGGGCTGTCGGACGTCACTTCCAGCTTCGCGATGGAACAGATTAAATACACCACTTCTTTACCCATCGAATAAATATCCAGAATCAGGTCAGGACACAACGCGTGCGATTATTTGCTCAATTAAGCTGGTATTTCCGTCGGGAATGGCGTCGCTATCTCGGGGCTGTCGCCTTGCTTGTCATTATCGCGATGCTGCAACTGGTTCCGCCAAAAGTGGTTGGTATTGTTGTCGATGGCGTGACAGAACAACACTTTACTACCGGGCAGATCCTGATGTGGATCGCCACCATGGTGCTGATTGCCGTTGTGGTTTATTTCCTGCGTTACGTCTGGCGGGTATTGCTGTTTGGTGCGTCTTATCAACTGGCTGTTGAACTGCGTGAAGATTATTACCGTCAGCTAAGCCGGCAGCATCCTGAGTTTTACCTGCGTCATCGCACGGGTGACCTCATGGCTCGTGCGACCAATGACGTCGATCGCGTCGTGTTTGCCGCCGGAGAAGGGGTGCTGACGCTGGTGGATTCACTGGTGATGGGCTGCGCTGTGTTGATTATGATGTCTACGCAAATTAGCTGGCAGTTGACCTTATTTGCCCTGTTGCCGATGCCAGTGATGGCGATCATGATTAAGCGCAACGGCGATGCCTTGCATGAACGCTTTAAGCTGGCACAGGCGGCGTTTTCCAGTCTTAATGACCGCACCCAGGAAAGCCTCACCAGTATCCGCATGATCAAAGCCTTTGGTCTGGAAGATCGCCAGTCGGCGTTATTTGCCGCGGATGCCGAAGATACCGGCAAAAAAAACATGCGGGTGGCGCGTATTGATGCTCGTTTCGACCCGACAATCTATATCGCGATTGGTATGGCGAACTTGCTGGCGATTGGCGGCGGTAGTTGGATGGTGGTGCAGGGCAGTTTAACGCTGGGCCAGCTCACCAGTTTTATGATGTATTTAGGTCTGATGATTTGGCCAATGCTGGCGCTGGCATGGATGTTTAACATTGTGGAACGTGGTAGTGCTGCGTACAGCCGTATTCGTGCGATGCTGGCGGAAGCGCCGGTGGTGAACGATGGTAGCGAACCCGTGCCGGAAGGGCGTGGCGAACTTGATGTAAATATTCACCAGTTCACGTATCCGCAGACTGACCATCCTGCGCTGGAAAACGTCAATTTCGCCCTGAAACCCGGTCAGATGCTGGGTATCTGCGGGCCGACTGGTTCCGGCAAAAGTACCCTGTTGTCGCTCATTCAGCGTCATTTCGACGTCAGCGAGGGGGATATTCGCTTTCATGATATTCCTCTGACGAAGTTACAACTCGATAGCTGGCGTAGCCGCCTGGCGGTAGTTAGCCAGACACCGTTCCTTTTTTCCGACACCGTAGCGAACAACATCGCGTTGGGTTGCCCGAATGCCACCCAGCAAGAGATTGAGCATGTCGCGCGGTTAGCCAGCGTACATGACGATATTTTGCGTTTACCGCAAGGTTACGATACAGAGGTGGGCGAGCGCGGCGTGATGCTTTCCGGCGGGCAAAAACAGCGTATCTCTATTGCTCGTGCGTTATTAGTCAACGCGGAAATCCTCATCCTTGATGATGCGCTTTCGGCGGTGGACGGACGCACAGAGCACCAGATCCTGCATAACCTGCGTCAGTGGGGACAGGGAAGAACGGTAATCATCAGTGCCCATCGCCTTTCGGCACTGACGGAAGCCAGTGAAATTATTGTGATGCAGCACGGACATATCGCCCAGCGTGGCAATCATGATGAGCTGGCGCAACAAAGCGGCTGGTATCGCGATATGTATCGCTATCAACAACTGGAGGCGGCGCTCGACGACGCTCCGGAAATTCGCGAGGAGGCCGTCGATGCGTAGTTTTAGCCAACTGTGGCCGACTCTCAAGCGTCTGTTAGCGTACGGTTCGCCGTGGCGTAAACCGCTGGGGATTGCGGTCCTGATGATGTGGGTTGCGGCAGCGGCAGAAGTCAGTGGGCCGCTGCTTATCAGCTATTTTATCGACAATATGGTAGCGAAAAATAACCTGCCGTTGAAAATGGTTGCAGGGCTGGCTGCGGCGTATGTTGGGCTACAACTGTTTGCCGCCGGGCTACATTACGCGCAGTCGCTGCTGTTTAATCGGGCGGCAGTAGGCGTAGTGCAACAGTTGCGTACCGACGTGATGGATGCCGCATTGCGCCAGCCATTAAGCGAGTTTGATACCCAACCCGTCGGGCAGGTGATTTCCCGCGTCACTAATGACACTGAAGTGATCCGCGATCTCTACGTTACCGTAGTGGCAACTGTCCTGCGTAGCGCCGCACTGGTGGGCGCGATGCTGGTGGCGATGTTCAGCCTCGACTGGCGAATGGCGCTGGTGGCGATAATGATTTTCCCGGTGGTGCTGGTGGTAATGGTGATATACCAGCGTTACAGCACGCCGATTGTCCGTCGTGTGCGCGCCTATCTAGCGGATATCAACGACGGCTTTAACGAAATCATCAATGGCATGAGCGTTATCCAGCAGTTCCGTCAGCAGGCGCGATTTGGCGAACGTATGGGGGAGGCCAGTCGTTCACACTATATGGCCAGGATGCAAACCCTGCGCCTCGACGGTTTTCTGCTGCGTCCGCTGCTGAGTCTGTTTTCATCGCTCATTCTTTGTGGCTTGTTGATGCTGTTTGGCTTCTCCGCTAGCGGCACCATTGAAGTGGGCGTGCTGTATGCGTTTATCAGCTATCTTGGGCGACTTAACGAACCATTAATCGAACTGACCACGCAACAGGCGATGCTGCAACAGGCTGTTGTTGCTGGTGAGCGCGTGTTTGAACTGATGGACGGACCGCGCCAGCAATATGGCAATGATGATCGCCCGTTACAGAGTGGCACCATCGAAGTCGATAACGTGTCATTTGCTTATCGCGATGACAATCTGGTGCTAAAGAACATTAATCTCTCTGTGCCTTCGCGTAACTTTGTGGCACTGGTCGGGCATACCGGCAGTGGCAAAAGCACCCTCGCCAGTTTATTGATGGGCTATTACCCGCTAACGGAAGGTGAGATTCGCCTTGATGGTCGTCCATTAAGTTCGCTAAGTCACAGCGCGCTGCGCCAGGGCGTGGCAATGGTGCAGCAAGATCCGGTGGTGCTGGCGGATACCTTCCTCGCCAACGTGACGCTGGGGCGTGATATCTCCGAAGAACGCGTCTGGCAGGCGCTGGAAACCGTGCAACTGGCGGAGCTGGCGCGCAGCATGAGTGATGGTATTTATACGCCGCTGGGCGAGCAGGGGAATAATCTCTCCGTCGGGCAAAAGCAACTGCTGGCACTGGCACGCGTGTTGGTGGAGACGCCGCAAATCCTGATCCTTGATGAGGCAACCGCCAGCATTGACTCCGGTACTGAACAGGCGATTCAACATGCTCTGGCGGCTGTGCGTGAACATACCACGCTGGTGGTGATTGCTCACCGCTTATCGACCATTGTTGATGCCGACACCATTCTGGTGCTTCATCGTGGGCAAGCCGTGGAGCAGGGCACTCACCAGCAACTGCTGGCGGCCCAGGGACGCTACTGGCAGATGTATCAACTGCAACTTGCGGGCGAAGAGCTGGCAGCCAGCGTGCGTGAAGAAGAATCATTGAGCGCCTGAATAGCGCAATATTTCATCGTTGGTGCAAAAATGTAACGCACTGTGCACTGTCATAGTGCGTTTTCATTTTCAATCTTCTTAACTTCCTGCTCTCTTTCTCGTTTTTCATTTCTGGCACACCGCTTGCAATACCTTCTTCGTGTAGCAGAACCATTACCGAATTCTGACCGGAGGGGATCTATGAAGCTGGTGACCGTGATAATCAAACCATTCAAGCTGGAAGACGTTCGTGAAGCGTTATCTTCCATTGGTATTCAGGGCCTGACCGTCACCGAAGTGAAAGGTTTCGGGCGTCAGAAAGGGCATGCCGAGCTGTACCGGGGGGCGGAATACAGCGTCAACTTCCTGCCAAAAGTAAAAATTGATGTGGCAATTGCTGATGACCAACTCGATGAAGTGATCGATATCGTCAGTAAGGCGGCTTACACCGGAAAAATTGGCGACGGCAAAATCTTCGTCGCTGAATTGCAACGCGTCATTCGTATTCGTACCGGCGAAGCCGACGAAGCGGCGCTGTAATCTCTGGCACACAGCAACAGGAACGAAAAATGAAGATAGCGACGATAAAAACTGGGCTTGCTTCACTGGCGATGCTGCCGGGACTGGTAATGGCTGCACCTGCGGTGGCCGATAAAGCCGACAATGCGTTTATGATGATTTGTACTGCGCTGGTGCTGTTTATGACTATTCCGGGGATTGCCCTGTTTTACGGTGGGTTGATTCGCGGCAAAAACGTGCTGTCGATGCTGACGCAGGTGACGGTGACGTTTGCACTGGTCTGTATTCTCTGGGTGGTTTACGGTTACTCGCTGGCGTTTGGTGAGGGCAACAACTTC
The DNA here is from genome assembly GCF_028421345.1 of Escherichia sp. S10b. Classification (NCBI taxonomy): domain Bacteria; kingdom Pseudomonadati; phylum Pseudomonadota; class Gammaproteobacteria; order Enterobacterales; family Enterobacteriaceae; genus Escherichia; species Escherichia sp. S10b. The sequence continues at coordinate 16,856 of NZ_JAHZSO010000097.1, read as the reverse complement.
TTCGGCAACATTAACTGGTTGATGCTAAAAAACATCGAACTGACGGCGGTGATGGGCAGCATTTATCAGTATATCCACGTGGCGTTTCAGGGCTCGTTTGCCTGCATTACCGTCGGCTTGATCGTTGGGGCGCTGGCGGAACGAATCCGCTTCTCAGCTGTGTTGATTTTCGTGGTGGTATGGCTGACGCTCTCTTACATTCCGATTGCGCATATGGTGTGGGGCGGTGGTTTGCTGGCTTCTCACGGTGCGCTGGATTTCGCGGGTGGCACGGTGGTGCATATTAACGCCGCAATCGCCGGTCTGGTGGGCGCGTATCTGATAGGCAAACGCGTGGGCTTCGGCAAAGAGGCGTTTAAACCGCACAACCTGCCAATGGTCTTCACCGGTACTGCCATTCTCTATATTGGTTGGTTTGGCTTTAACGCCGGGTCAGCGGGCACGGCGAATGAAATCGCGGCACTGGCATTTGTGAATACTGTGGTCGCAACGGCGGCGGCAATTCTTGGCTGGATCTTCGGTGAATGGGCGCTGCGTGGTAAGCCTTCTCTGCTGGGAGCGTGTTCTGGCGCGATTGCCGGTCTGGTCGGCGTGACGCCAGCGTGTGGCTACATTGGGGTTGGCGGCGCGTTGATTATCGGCGTGGTAGCTGGTCTGGCGGGCTTGTGGGGCGTTACTATGCTCAAACGCTTGCTGCGGGTGGATGATCCCTGCGATGTCTTCGGTGTGCACGGCGTTTGTGGCATTGTCGGCTGTATCATGACTGGGATTTTTGCCGCCAGTTCGCTGGGTGGCGTGGGCTTCGCTGAAGGTGTGACGATGGGCCATCAGTTGCTGGTACAGCTGGAAAGCATCGCCATTACGATCGTCTGGTCCGGTGTGGTGGCATTTATTGGCTACAAACTGGCGGATCTGACGGTTGGTCTGCGTGTACCGGAAGAGCAGGAGCGAGAAGGGCTGGATGTCAACAGTCACGGCGAGAATGCCTATAACGCGTAACAAGCACTGCAAAAAATAGCCGGACGGTTTTACCTCCGGCTATTTTTTTAATTGTGATTACGCATCACCCCTTCCTGAACGGTCGAGGCAACCAGCACGCCGTCCTGGGTATAAAACTCACCGCGCACAAAGCCGCGTGCGCTGGACGCCGAGGTGCTCTCCACGCTATACAGCAGCCATTCATTCAAATTAAACGGGCGATGGAACCACATGGAATGGTCAATGGTGGCAATCTGAATCCCCGGTTCGAGAAAACCGATGCCGTGCGGCTGTAGAGCTACCGGCAGGAAGTTAAGATCAGAAGCGTAACCGAGCAGATACTGATGAACGCGCAGGTCATCCGGCACGCTACCATTTGCGCGGATCCACACCTGACGATGTGGTTCTGCGACGTGACCTTTCAGTGGGTTATGAAACTCCACCGGACGGACTTCCAGCGGACGATCGCAGATGAATTTATCTTTAAGCACTGGCGGCAGCAGGTGCGCCAGCGATTGGGCGATTTGCGTTTCCGAAGGCAGGCCATCAGGCGCTGGCGCGGACGGCATTGTTTTTTGATGTTCGAAACCCGCTTCTGGTGCCTGGAAAGAGGCCGTCATATAAAAAATCGGTTTGCCGTTTTGAATAGCAGCAACCCGGCGGGCGCTGAAGCTGTTACCGTCACGCAGCGTTTCGACATCATAAATAATCGGCTTCTTACTATCGCCAGGGCGAAGAAAGTAGCTGTGAAACGAATGTACCAGCCGCTCTTCAGGGACGGTCTCTTTTGCAGCATACAAGGCCTGACCCACGACCTGGCCGCCAAACACCTGGCGTAAACCTAAATCTTCACTCTGGCCGCGAAAGAGTCCTTCCTCAATTTTTTCCAGATTTAACAATGTCAGTAAATTTTTTAGCGCCTGACTCATATAACTCTCCAGTAACAAAGCTGCCGCAGCAAGCCAAAGTGAGTTGAGTATAACGCAAATTTGCTACTGGTCCGATGGGTGCAATGGTCTGAATTACGGGCTAATTACAGGCAGAAATGCGTGATGTGTGCCACACTTGTTGACGTTACTATTTTGTTAACCACTCTTCCGGCGAGGAAAGTTAGCCCGCTGGTGCATTGATAATAAGGAGAAATGAATGAAACTCGTGCACATGGCCAGTGGTTTAGCGGTTGCGATTGCGTTGGCGGCTTGCGCAGATAAAAGCGCGGATATTCAGACGCCAGCCCCGGCTGCAAATACGTCTATTTCAGCAACACAACAACCTGCTATCCAGCAACCGAATGTCTCCGGTACCGTCTGGATCCGTCAGAAAGTCGCACTGCCGCCTGATGCTGTGCTGACCGTGACACTTTCTGACGCGTCGTTAGCCGATGCACCGTCAAAAGTGCTGGCGCAGAAAGCGGTGCGTACTGAAGGTAAACAGTCACCATTCAGCTTTGTTCTGCCATTTAACCCGGCAGATGTTCAGCCGAACGCGCGTATTCTGTTGAGTGCGGCGATTACCGTGAATGACAAAGTGGTATTTATTACCGATACCGTTCAGCCGGTGATCAACAAGGGCGGAACTAAAGCCGACCTGACATTGGTGCCGGTGCAGCAAACCGCCGTGCCGGTTCAGGCCAGCGGTGGTGCAACGACTACCGTACCTTCGACTTCACCAACTCAGGTGAATCCGTCTTCGGCAGTTCCAGCTCCTACGCAATATTAAGCGACGTTAACCCTCTCCGCCCGGAGAGGGTTAGTAGTTCCAGCGATAACGCTGCAAGTCGATTTGCCCGCTTCCCGATACCATCACACCTTCTGCCAGTAATGCCTGTCGCTGACGCTGTAAATCCGGTCCGGTTAGCGAAATTGTGCCGTGGCGATTAACCACCCGGTGCCAGGGTAAGGTGCTGCCTTCAGGGAGACGCTTTAACACACCGCCCACCTGGCGCGCGGCGCGGGGCGATCCCGCCAGTTTCGCCACATCACCGTAAGTGGTGACATAGCCTTCGGGAATAGCGGCGACGATTTGCCAGACGCGTTGGGGAAATGAATCTTCTTTTTCCATCTTTTCTTCCTGAGGTAATTTTTCAGCATAATCTGGAAAAACGCCCGAGTGAAGTCGCATTGCGCAAGAAACCAGCATCTGGCACGCGATGGGTTGCAATTAGCCGGGGCAGCAGTGATAATGCGCCTGCGCGTTGGTTCTCAACGCTCTCAATGGGGGCTCTGTTGGTTCTCCCGCAACGCTACTCTGTTTACCAGGTCAGGTCCGGAAGGAAGCAGCCAAGGCAGATGACGCGTGTGCCGGGATGTAGCTGGCAGGGCCCCCACCCATTTCTGCCTCCCACCGTTTCGTCAAAAAACCCCAACATGGCTAAACTTTAACCACAACTGACGTCGCAAGAATTGTCTGGCTGCGCAGTACGCTTCGGAGGTATGTCTGATGAAGTATGTTGATGGTTTTGTGGTTGCCGTTCCTGCCGATAAAAAGGATGCCTATCGGGAAATGGCCGCTAAGGCTGCGCCATTGTTTAAAGAGTTTGGCGCGCTTCGTATTGTCGAATGCTGGGCCAGCGATGTACCGGATGGCAAAGTGACCGATTTTCGTATGGCGGTGAAAGCGGAAGAGAATGAAGAGGTTGTCTTTAGCTGGATTGAATACCCTTCAAAAGAGGTCCGCGACGCTGCTACTCAAAAGATGATGTCGGACCCACGGATGAAAGAGTTCGGCGAGTCCATGCCGTTTGACGGCAAGCGAATGATCTATGGCGGATTCGAGTCAATCATCGACGAATAGGTAGCGTGACGGGCTGTGCGGCGTGCCGTCAGCCCAAAAATTCACAAATGTTGCTCGGCCCAGCGTAAGAAATCTTCTTTCGGTAATGCCTTGCTGTAGAGCCAGCCCTGACCGTAGTGCACGCCATGCTGGCGTAGCCACTCTTCTTGTTTACTGGTTTCGATTCCCTCCGCTACCATTTTCAGTTTCAGTGTTTTTGCCATTTCGATGATATGCGGCGTGACATTTTTATATTCCAGCGCATCAACGAAAGATTTATCGATCTTCAGAATGTCGACATCCAGATCCTGTAAATAACTTAAACTTGAATATCCCGTACCAAAATCATCAAGATAAATTTCATGGCCCGCCTCCCGGTAGCGAGAAATTATCGGGGCGCTGGTTTTCGGATCGGCAAACTCGCGTTCAGTGAGTTCAAGCGCGATCTGTCTGGGATTAACCTGATAGTGATTGATCATTTCACGCAGCAATTGCGGGATTTTTTCCGAGGTGAGCACGGTGGATTCAAGATTGATCGAAATATGCTGCTGTGGATGCTGACGCAGCCAGTCGCCCATATCTTCAAAGACGCTTCTTATAATCAGTAGCGTCAATGGCTCAGAAAGGCCCGTTTGCTGTGCCAGCGGAATAAAACTATCTGGTGACAACCAACTACCGTCTGTCTGCGGCCAGCGCGCCAGTGCCTCAGCACCGACAATTTTGCCATTGGCTAAGGAGACAATCGGCTGATAGTGCACGCAAATATCACGATTTTCGATAGCATCCTGCAGCCGATGATGCGGTGACTGGATACGGCGCAAAATACGCAGCACAAACATCGCTGCCAGCAGGCCAATCACCAACCCGAGCGGTAACCAAATAAAGACTTGCCGATGCCAGCCTTTCTGCAACATTTTCGTTGAAGCCCAGGTGATGATCGAAATATTCATCTCCGGGAAGGGCAGGATATCGTAAATGATTCCATTATTTTCGATATGCTCACCGGGTGTTTTTTGTAGCCTGGTAATAATTCCCTGAGCAATTTCATCGCTGCTGGTTATGACAACGTTATGGGCATTGCCAATAATGGCGGCATCAATTTGCCATGAGCTATAGGGAATGACATCAATAAAGGAAGCGGGGTCGATCATGACGACATAATGTGCCGTTCCCATGGCGACCATGTAACGGATAATGCCTAAATCGTTATGCGATGTTAACCAGACACGATAACCATCTTTCGAAATTTTACCTGGCTCGGGGAAGGTATCGGGCGGACTTTCATGCTCCAGAGACGAACACTGGGGAACGTTGTTATCGATATAAACCACTTCCTGAATATAGCGATAACTGTAAGATACCCGACGCATTTCCATGAGATGGGCTTCGCTACAGGCAGCGCCTTGCCATCTTTCCAGCTCTTGCAGCGCATCTTTCCCTTGTGTCGCCACCTTATTGGCCCGAATAGCGACGCGGGAGGAATAGGTATCCAGCTCTTCAATAAACGATGTTTCTACCTGCTGATGGGCCAGCCAGATGCTTAAGCCGACAGGCAGCAATACTGAAAGAATCAGTACTCCCGAAATAAGGCCGACCAGATGTCGTGTTCTCACCAGCATATCCTTATTAACACAGTGTAGGGAAAGTATATCTGATTGTGGAAAAAGGCTGGCAGGAGATAAGGAGGTAGAGCTGGTATTTCATGAAGTGATGGGTGGAAACGATCATTGTCATTTGACCAGGCGCAGAGCTTTACGCCTGGTATGTAACCCTAACTTAAGATGTTGATTCGGCGCGAGCGAGGGTAAAAATATCGTAAAAAGACAGTTCACCTTTACGGACGATCATTTTTTGCAGTTGTTCCTTATGAACATCCGCGACACGCGGAGAGTTCAAGATGGCTTCAACCAGCGCGGCAGGTACAAAGCGCGTGTTGTACCATTCGCCGTTATAGCAAACGCGGAAATCCAGCACGTCGATATCTTCATAGCGGTAGCGTGGGTAGACATCGAAAAAGAAGAAACCATTAAGCAGGATAAATAATACAACCAGTAGCCAGACAGAGCCTGACAGCGTTTCGGACTGCAACATCACCGCCAGGGTGGCAAAAAAAGCAACGTACATACCGATAAACAGCCCCGGATGTTTACGGATAAAACTGATACTAAAGCGGGGTTTGTTGTCGCGTTTTTCGCGGGTATTCAGAGACTCAATCGTTTCGGTCAGCAGGCGTTGTATTTCGGTCATCGTTTGCCTTCGTGGTATCTGCAACTTTCCAGGGAACACCCTATTTTAACGTGGGAATAGTAGAGGGGAAGTAACAGATTTACCACAATTTTGCATAACAGTTGCGAAAAACCGATTACAATTTTTTAATTATTCTGGCTGGATTACCGCCCACGACAACGTTGTCCGGGACATCTTTTGTGACAACTGCACCTGAGGCTACCACGACGTTATCACCAATGGTCACACCAGGGTTAATGACCGCGCGTCCGCCAATCCAGACGTTATTACCGATGGTGACGGGTTTCCCCAGTTCAGCACCGCTATTACGTGCTACAGGGTCGATGGGATGTGTTGCCGTGTAGATATGAACGCCTGGTGCCAACATACAGTTATCACCGATGCGAATAGGGCAGACATCAAGCATCACGCAATCGAAGTTGGCGAAAAAATTATTACCGAGAAAAATGTTATAGCCATAGTCACAGCGAAACGTTGGCTCAATATAAGCCTCTGTCACCTGACCGAATAGATCAGCGAGAATTTGCTGGCGTAATGTGTGCTCTTCCGCCAGGGAATGATTGTATCGGTGAATAAGCTGACGAGCGCGCAGGCGATCGCGAGATAACGTCTCATCTGCCGAGCGATACAACTCACCAGCAATCATCTTTTCTTTTTCTGTGCTCATTACTGACCTCCGGTTGCTGAAAATGCGGCAACACAGTAAGACGAAAAGTCAGTGAAGAGAACGTTCCCATTACATCTGTGTGATAAAGATCACATAGGGTATGTCTTCATGGTGAAAAAGTATAAAATTCTTAATAAACAGCCGGTTATAGCTCCGAAAGCGAATTATTTATTAGCGAATAAATTTCCATACTGAGGAAGGGATCTTGTCGTATAGTTTATTCATGGTCAATTCGGCGAGGCGGTGATCTGCGGCTGAGTAAAATACCGCCAGTTCATTATCTGATAATTCGTATTTATTTTTCTCGATAACACGCTCCAGCGTGTCAATTGTCTGGCAACGACGTAAACGCATTAAATAATCGGTTTTCGTTAAAGGTTTTTCGGACATACTTCTACCCATGGTTGTAATAATTCTAACAAGATAAACTCGCAGGATTCTCTTTCGTCGCATTGACAAAACAACGGAATAGTCGATTACCTGACTTCCGCCATTTCTGAAGATCCTGCATATTAATACCATAACTGCTGAACAACATAAAGGTGTCATCCAGATATTCGTCGATCTGCTCAATGAGCTTATTGTCTTCATTATACTTAATTTTGTAATTAAGTGCGAAGGTCGCAATATGCTCAATCAGTTCATTCAACTGGAGGTTGATCGCCGAGGTTGGGTCGTTAACCCAGCCATGATTGCTTTCTTCAAGGTTTGCAAGACAGTCATGATACAGGGTTTCACAGAGAAACTTAAGCTGTGCGATATCATGTCTTTTGGGTGAGTATTCATCCATAACGCGTCCCCTTCTTAGCGGTTGAACTAACGGACACCTTTCGGGATGGAAAAAACTTACTGACCTGGACTTGCCCTCTCGTTTGTTAGCTTAACTATAAGCCACTCTTTGCAGGTTTTCATCGCATTATTACGAAAAATTACAATTAGGAAGGAATCGGGACAGGACTCACTTTTTCATACTAGCACTAACCCGCAGCAGGTAAAAGCAGTTTGCTCGAACTGTTCATAACATTTCAGGATTATCGCCAGATGAAATTGGTGACACTAATACCAGGATTGCTCTGAATATGACGTAATAACCGAGGAATGAATAAAGAATTACCGCAAATAATTAAGAATAGCCTCTAAATGATTATGGATTATTAAATCTATTAGCGCTACTTAATATAAATTAACTAACAATCAGTATTTTTTATGAATTTTATCCGTGGTTAATACTGGTTTTCGTATGAGATCCTGAGTTGGTGGTTCAATTACTCCTTAATGTTCGTAGGTTATGCATAAAAAAGGCCGCTTGCGCGGCCTTAGTGATTACACGTTGTATCAATGATGATCGACAGTATGGCTGTGCTCGATATCTTCATTCTTGCGGCTAAAGCGGCGGCGAACCACCACAAAGAATACCGGAACGAAGAAGATTGCCAGTACCGTTGCGGTCACCATCCCGCCCATTACACCGGTACCTACTGCGTTCTGCGCGCCGGAACCAGCACCAGTACTGATAACCAGCGGCATAACGCCGAGGATAAACGCCAGCGAGGTCATCAGGATCGGACGTAAACGCATCCGCACTGCATCAAGCGTCGCTTCAATCAGACCTTTACCTTCTTTATCCATCAAGTCTTTGGCGAATTCGACGATAAGTATCGCGTTCTTCGCCGACAACCCAATGGTTGTGAGCAGGCCTACCTGGAAGTAAACGTCATTGGTCAGGCCACGGAAGGTGGCAGCCAGCAACGCACCGATAACCCCCAGCGGAACGACCAGCATAACGGAGAACGGAATCGACCAGCTCTCGTACAGCGCCGCCAGACACAGGAATACGACAATCAACGAAATCGCGTACAGTGAAGGTGCCTGGTTGCCGGAGAGGCGTTCCTGATAGGACATCCCCGTCCAGTCATAGCCAACACCGGTAGGCAGTTTGCTCGCCAGTTGTTCCATTAGCTCCATTGCTTCACCGGTACTTTTACCCGGTGCCGCCTGGCCTAAGATTTCCATGGATGGCAGGCCATTGTAACGTTCCAGACGCGGCGAACCGTACTCCCAACGAGAAGAGGAGAATGCCGAGAACGGCACCATCTGACCATCAGCAGCACGAACATACCAGTCGCCGATATCATCCGGCAGCATACGGTATTTCGCTTCTGACATGACGTAAACTTTCTTCACACGACCGCGGTCGATAAAGTCGTTCACATAGCTACCGCCCCATGCAGCGCCCAGAGTGGTGTTAATGTCATTGATAGAAACACCCAGCGCCTGCGCTTTTTCCTGGTCGATATCAATCTTAAACTGCGGGGTATCTTCCAGACCGTTTGGACGTACGCTGGTCAACATATCAGGGTGCTTCGCTGCTTCTGCAAGCAACTGGTTACGCGCCTGAGTCAGTTTTTCGTGACCAAGGCCAGCCTGGTCAATCAGCTCAAAGTCAAAGCCGGTTGCAGTACCCAGTTCCACGATTGCGGGCAGGTTAAAGGCGAAAACCATCGCATCTTTGATTTGCGAGAAAGCGCGTGTTGCACGCATGGTAATCGCTTCAACTTTGTTTTCTTCGCCCGGACGATCGGCCCAGTCCTTCAAGGAAACGAACGCAATACCGGTATTCTGACCACGTCCCGCAAAGCCGAAGCCGTTAACGGCGAACACCGACTCAACGTTGTTCTTTTCTTTGGTCAGATAGTAATGCGTTACCTCATTGAGCACTTTCTGCGTACGTTCCTGCGTTGCACCTGCTGGCAGCTGAACCATGGTCATAAATACGCCCTGGTCCTCATCTGGCAAGAAGGAGCTTGGCAGACGCACGAACAGATAGGCCATGCCGACCACGATGATCAGATACAGCACCAGGTAACGCCCCGTACTGCGCAGAATACCGCCTACGCTGTCGGTGTAGTGGTGCGTGCTCTTCTCGAACATGCGGTTAAACCAGCCGAAGAAGCCTTTTTTACCTTCCCCGTGATCGCCTTTGGCAATCGGTTTCAGCATGGTGGCACAAAGAGCCGGAGTCAGGATCAACGCTACCAGTACCGACAGCGCCATTGCTGAAACAATGGTAATAGAGAACTGACGATAGATAGCACCAGTAGAACCGCCAAAGAAGGCCATCGGTACGAATACCGCTGACAGTACCATCGCGATACCGACCAGAGCGCCCTGAATCTGCCCCATCGACTTACGGGTAGCTTCTTTTGGCGGCAAACCTTCTTCCGCCATAACACGCTCCACGTTTTCTACCACAACGATAGCGTCATCCACCAACAAGCCGATGGCGAGCACCATCCCGAACATTGTTAGCGTGTTTATCGAGAAGCCAAAGGCGGCAAGGACGGCAAAGGTCCCGAGCAATACCACCGGTACGGCAATGGTCGGAATCAACGTCGCGCGGAAGTTCTGCAGGAACAGATACATCACCAGGAACACGAGGATGATCGCTTCGACCAGCGTTTTAACCACTTCGTGAATAGAGATTTTCACGAACGGCGTGGTGTCGTACGGGTAAACAATTTTCAGACCTGACGGGAAGAACGGTTCCATCTTCGCCAGTTCAGCACGGATTGCCGCAGCGGTATCCAGCGCGTTTGCACCGGTCGCCAGCTTGATCCCCAGACCGGAAGCCGGTTGGCCGTTAAACTCTGCGATGATGTCGTAGTTCTCACCACCCAGCTCAATCTTCGCCACATCACGCAGCAGTACGCGGGAACCATCCTGATTCACTTTCAGCAGGATTTTGCCGAACTCTTCAGTAGAGGTCAGACGCGTCTGAGCAATAATAGAGGCGTTAAGCTGTTGGCCTTTCACCGGCGGCGTACCACCGAGCTGACCCGCCGCAACCTGGGCGTTCTGCGCTTTGATGGCGGTAATGACATCAACCGGCGTTAGCTGGAATTTGTTCAGCTCATTCGGGTTCATCCAGATACGCATCGCGTACTGTGAACCGAACAACTGAACATCACCCACGCCCGACGTACGGCTGATGGCATCTTTCATATTCGCCGCTACGTAGTCAGAGATATCCTCCTGCGTCATGGTGCCATCGGTGTTGATAACGCCGACAACCATCAGGAAGCTGCTGGATGATTTCTCAACGCTCACCCCTTGCTGCTGAACTTCTTGCGGCAGCAACGGCATCGCCAGCTGCAGTTTGTTCTGCACCTGAACCTGCGCGATATCCGCATCAGTACCAGACTCAAAGGTCAGGGTGATCTGCACGGTACCCGTGGAGTCACTGTTAGAGGACATGTACATCAGGTTATCGATACCGTTCATATTCTGTTCGATAACCTGTGTCACCGTGTCCTGCACTGTTTTCGCATCAGCGCCGGGGTAGGAGGCGGAGATCGTTACTGCCGGCGGTGCAATCGTAGGATATTGCGCCACCGGCAGTTTGAGGATCGCCAGCCCCCCTGCCAACATGATGATAATGGCGATCACCCACGCAAAAATCGGGCGATCGATAAAGAAATTAGGCATGTCTTAACGGCTCCTGTTTAAGTTAAGACTTGGACTGTTCAGGCTGAGCACCGCTTGCGGCTTGCTGGTTATTATCAGCGGTAACTTCTTGTGCTTTTACCTGGACACCAGGACGCACTTTCTGCAGCCCACTTATTACTACGCGATCGCCTGCTTTCAGACCTTCTGTCACCAGCCACTTATCGCCAATAGCCTGGCTTGCAACGATCGGACGGGTTTCCACTTTGTCATCCGCGCCAACTACCAGTACGGTGGCATCACCACGCGGCGTACGGGTTACGCCCTGTTGCGGGACTAAAATAGCGTTTGGATTAAGCCCTTCTTCCAGACGTGCGCGCACGAACATACCCGGCAGCAGAGTGTGATCCGGGTTCGGGAAGATAGCGCGTAGGGTGATAGACCCAGTGGTCTGATCAACGGTAACGTCAGAGAATTCCAGCGTACCGTCCTGCGGGAACTTAATGCCGTCACTGGTGATCAGCGACACTTTGGCTTTGCCGTTCTCTTGTTTCAGCGTGCCATTCGCCAGTTCCTGTTTCAGGCGCAGGAAGTCGTTGCTGGACTGGGTCACATCAACGTAGATCGGATCAAGTTGCTGCACGGTTGCCAGCGCAGTCGCCTGACCGTTCTGTACCAATGCGCCTTCCGTCACGTTCGACTTACCAATGCGACCGCTAATCGGAGAGGTGACTTTGGTGTAAGCCAGATTGATCCGCGCAGTTTCAACGGCAGCTTTCGCCGCAGTTACCGCAGCATTCGCCTGTTGCGCATCAGCCAGAGCCTGATCGTACTCTTGCTTACTGATGTACTGAGTACCGAGCAGTTTCTGATAACGATTCACCGTCAATTGCGCGATATTGGCTGCAGCCTGGGCTTTCGCCAGATCACCTTTCGCACTGTCGTATGTCGCCTGATAGGTCGCAGGATCAATCTGATAGAGAGAGACACCAGCTTCGATGTCGCTACCTTCTTTGAAATTACGCTTCAGGATAATCCCGCTAACTTGAGGACGAACTTCTGCGATCCGGTAGGCACTGGTGCGACCCGGAAGCTCGGTTGTGATCTGCAGAGGTTCAGTTTTGACTGTTACTACGCCAACGGCGGGCATCTGCTGGCCACCTTGTTGGGCCTGTTTGTCGTCACATCCTGTTAGGGCTAAGCTGCCTGAGAGCATCAGAACGACCGCCAGAGGCGTAAACCCTCTGTTTTTGTTCATATGTAAACCTCGAGTGTCCGATTTCAAATTGGTCAATGGTCAAAAGTTAATAAACCCATTGCTGCGTTTATATTATCGTCGTGCTATGGTACATACATTCACAAATGTATGTAAATCTAACGCCTGTAAATTCACGAACATATGGCACGAAAAACCAAACAAGAAGCGCAAGAAACGCGCCAACACATCCTCGATGTGGCTCTACGTCTTTTCTCACAGCAGGGGGTATCATCCACCTCGCTGGGTGAGATTGCAAAAGCAGCTGGCGTTACGCGCGGTGCAATCTACTGGCATTTTAAAGACAAGTCGGATTTGTTCAGTGAGATCTGGGAACTGTCAGAATCCAATATTGGTGAACTAGAGCTTGAGTATCAGGCAAAATTCCCTGGCGATCCACTCTCAGTATTAAGAGAGATATTAATTCATGTTCTTGAATCCACGGTGACAGAAGAACGGCGTCGATTATTGATGGAGATTATATTCCACAAATGCGAATTTGTCGGAGAAATGGCTGTTGTGCAACAGGCACAACGTAATCTCTGTCTGGAAAGTTATGACCGTATAGAACAAACGTTAAAACATTGTATTGAAGCGAAAATGTTGCCTGCGGATTTAATGACGCGTCGGGCAGCAATTATTATGCGCGGCTATATTTCCGGCCTGATGGAAAACTGGCTCTTTGCCCCGCAATCTTTTGATCTTAAAAAAGAAGCACGCGATTACGTCGCCATCTTACTGGAGATGTATCTCCTGTGCCCCACGCTTCGTAATCCTGCCACTAACGAATAACCCTGAATCTGACTCCAGGATTTTTCCTGGACATTTTCGTCGTTGCTATTCTGGTTCACTGCGTCGTGATATTCTTGCGGTTTGACTTTTTCAGGTCGTTCTTCAGGTTCAGAAACCTTCATTCATCATGACTATGTTCCAGTATTACAAACGATCACGGCATTTTGTTTTTTCAGCATTTATTGCTTTTGTTTTTGTCTTGTTATGCCAGAACACGGCGTTTGCGCGGGCGTCATCGAATGGTGATCTGCCGACAAAAGCGGACCTGCAGGCACAACTTGACTCACTGAATAAACAAAAAGATCTTTCTGCTCAGGACAAACTGGTGCAGCAGGATCTGACAGATACATTAGCCACCCTCGATAAAATCGATCGCATAAAAGAAGAGACAGTTCAGCTACGGCAAAAGGTTGCTGAAGCGCCGGAAAAAATGCGCCAGGCGACCGCGGCGTTAACTGCACTTAGCGATATCGATAATGACGAAGAAACGCGCAAAATTCTGAGTACGCTGTCGTTGCGCCAGCTGGAAACTCGCGTTGCCCAGGCGCTGGACGATTTGCAAAACGCACAAAACGATCTGGCGTCTTATAACAGCCAGCTGGTTTCGTTACAGACGCAGCCCGAACGCGTGCAAAATGCGATGTATAATGCTTCGCAGCAGCTGCAACAAATTCGCAGTCGTCTGGATGGGACTGATGTCGGCGAGACTGCCTTACGTCCCAGCCAGAAAGTGTTAATGCAGGCTCAGCAGGCGTTGCTGAATGCGGAGATTGACCAGCAGCGTAAAAGCCTGGAAGGGAACACCGTCTTGCAGGATACCTTGCAAAAGCAACGTGATTACGTGACGGCGAACAGCGCCCGTCTGGAGCACCAGTTGCAGCTGTTGCAAGAAGCGGTAAACAGCAAGCGCCTGACTTTAACTGAAAAAACGGCGCAGGAAGCCGTCTCCCCGGATGAAGCCGCGCGTATTCAGGCTAATCCGCTGGTGAAACAGGAACTGGAAATTAACCAGCAGTTAAGTCAGCGTCTGATTACCGCGACTGAAAACGGTAATCAGTTGATGCAGCAAAACATTAAAGTCAAAAACTGGCTGGAGCGGGCGCTGCAATCGGAACGCAATATTAAAGAGCAGATTGCCGTCCTGAAGGGCAGCCTGCTGTTGTCTCGTATCCTTTACCAGCAACAACAAACGCTGCCCTCGGCGGATGAACTGGAAAACATGACCAACCGCATTGCGGATTTGCGTCTCGAACAGTTTGAAGTTAACCAGCAGCGTGATGCACTCTTCCAGAGCGATGCATTCGTCAACAAACTGGAAGAAGGTCACACCAACGAAGTCAACAGCGAAGTTCACGATGCGTTATTGCAAGTGGTTGATATGCGTCGCGAATTGCTGGATCAACTCAACAAACAGTTGGGTAACCAGCTGATGATGGCCATTAACCTGCAAATCAACCAGCAGCAGTTAATGAGCGTATCGAAAAACCTGAAATCCATCCTGACTCAGCAAATCTTTTGGGTGAACAGTAACCGTCCAATGGACTGGGACTGGATCAAAGCGTTCCCGCAAAGCCTGAAAGATGAATTTAAGTCGATGAAAATCACGGTGAACTGGGAAAAAGCCTGGCCTGCCGTTTTTATCGCTTTCCTCGCCGGTTTGCCGCTGCTGTTGATTGCCGGGCTGATCCACTGGCGTCTGGGCTGGCTGAAAGCGTATCAACAGAAACTGGCTTCCGCTGTGGGTTCCCTGCGTAACGATAGCCAGCTCAACACACCAAAAGCGATCCTTATCGACCTGATCCGCGCGCTGCCGGTGTGCCTGATTATTCTCGCGGTTGGCCTGATTCTGTTGACCATGCAGCTCAACATCAGCGAACTGCTATGGTCGTTCAGTAAAAAACTGGCGATTTTCTGGCTGGTGTTTGGCCTGTGCTGGAAGGTACTGGAGAAAAATGGCGTTGCCGTGCGTCACTTCGGCATGCCGGAGCAGCAGACCAGCCACTGGCGTCGGCAAATTGTCCGCATCAGTCTCGCGTTGCTGCCTATCCATTTCTGGTCTGTGGTGGCAGAACTTTCCCCGCTGCATCTGATGGATGATGTGCTGGGGCAGGCGATGATTTTCTTCAACCTGCTGCTGATTGCCTTCCTGGTATGGCCAATGTGCCGCGAAAGCTGGCGTGATAAAGAGTCGCACACCATGCGACTGGTCACCATTACCGTGCTGTCGATTATCCCGATTGCATTGATGGTGCTGACTGCCACGGGTTATTTCTACACCACGCTGCGCCTCTCCGGGCGTTGGATTGAAACCGTTTATCTGGTGATCATCTGGAACTTGCTCTACCAGACGGTATTGCGCGGCTTAAGCGTAGCGGCGCGGCGTATCGCCTGGCGTCGTGCGCTGGCGCGTCGGCAGAATCTGGTGAAAGAGGGCGCAGAAGGTGCCGAACCGCCGGAAGAACCCACCATTGCACTGGAACAGGTTAACCAGCAGACGCTGCGTATTACCATGTTGCTGATGTTTGCGCTGTTCGGTGTCATGTTCTGGGCAATTTGGTCCGATTTGATCACCGTGTTCAGCTATCTCGACAGCATCACGCTCTGGCATTACAACGGCACTGAAGCTGGCGCTGCGGTGGTGAAAAACGTCACCATGGGCAGTCTGTTGTTTGCGATTATCGCCTCAATGGTGGCCTGGGCGTTGATTCGCAACCTGCCTGGTTTACTGGAAGTGCTGGTGCTCTCGCGACTGAATATGCGTCAGGGCGCGTCGTATGCCATTACTACCATCCTTAACTACATCATTATTGCCGTTGGTGCGATGACGGTGTTCGGATCGCTGGGCGTCTCTTGGGATAAACTCCAGTGGCTGGCCGCAGCATTATCCGTAGGTCTTGGTTTTGGTTTACAAGAAATTTTCGGTAACTTCGTCTCCGGTTTGATCATTCTGTTCGAACGTCCGGTGCGTATTGGCGATACGGTAACCATTGGTAGCTTCTCGGGGACGGTAAGTAAGATCCGTATTCGTGCGACAACGATTACCGATTTCGATCGCAAAGAAGTGATCATCCCGAACAAAGCGTTTGTTACCGAGCGTCTGATCAACTGGTCGTTGACTGACACTACTACGCGTCTGGTGATCCGTCTCGGCGTGGCCTATGGCTCCGATCTGGAAAAAGTGCGTAAAGTGTTACTGAAGGCGGCGACTGAGCACCCAAGGGTGATGCACGAACCAATGCCGGAAGTCTTCTTTACGGCGTTTGGTGCCAGCACGTTGGATCATGAGCTGCGTCTGTATGTGCGTGAACTGCGTGACCGTAGTCGTACTGTCGATGAGCTGAACCGTACTATCGATCAGCTGTGCCGTGAAAACGACATCAACATTGCCTTTAACCAGCTTGAAGTGCATCTGCACAACGAGAAGGGCGATGAGGTGACGGAAGTCAAACGCGACTACAAAGGCGATGACCCGACGCCAGCGGTAGGGTAATAACCACAGGGGGCGACATTTAGTTGCCCCGAGATTACTGACAAAGTGCGCGTTGTTCATGCCGGATGCGGCGTGACCGCCTTATCCGGCCTACGAAACCGCAAGAATTCAATGTATTGCAGGAGCGGTGTAGATACTGTTATGGCCTGCAAGTTTTTTCCTGGTCCGGTTTCCCGGATTGCAGGCATGCCAGACACAGCGCCGTCAGGCGC
>NZ_JAHZSO010000096.1:0-956 GCF_028421345.1 Escherichia sp. S10b | reverse complement strand
GCTGCACACGCAGGGCGAAGCCGGGCTGAAGCGGGTGGTGAAAAAGGAACACGCGGACGGCAGCGTCACGCAGAGTCAGTTTGATGCGGTGGGCAGGCTTAAGGCACAGACGGATGCCGCAGGCCGGACAACAGAGTACAGCCCGGATGTGGTGACGGGCCTCATCACGCGCATCACCACGCCGGATGGCAGGGCATCGGCGTTTTACTATAACCACCACAGCCAGTTAACGTCAGCCACCGGGCCAGACGGGCTGGAAATGCGCCGCAAATATGATGAGTACGGACGTCTGATTCAGGAAACCGCCCCTGACGGCGATATCACCCGCTACCGTTATGATAATCCACACAGTGACCTCCCCTGCGCAACGGACGATGCCACCGGCAGCCGGAAAACCATGACGTGGAGCCGTTACGGTCAGTTGCTGAGCTTCACTGACTGTTCCGGTTATGTAACCCGCTATGACCATGACCGTTTTGGTCAGGTGACGGCGGTGCACCGCGAGGAAGGGCTGAGTCAGTACCGCGCATACGACAGCCGTGGACAGTTAATTGCCGTGAAAGACACGCAGGGCCATGAAACGCGGTATGAATACAACGCCGCCGGTGACCTGACCACCGTCATTGCCCCGGACGGCAGCAGAAACGGGACACAGTACGATGCGTGGGGAAAAGCCATCTGTACCACGCAGGGCGGTCTGACGCGCAGTATGGAATACGATGCTGCCGGACGGGTCATCCGCCTGACCAGTGAAAACGGCAGCCACACCACCTTCCGTTACGATGTACTCGACCGGCTGATACAGGAAACCGGCTTTGACGGCCGCACACAGCGTTATCACCACGACCTGACCGGCAAACTTATCCGCAGCGAGGATGAGGGGCTGGTCACCCACTGGCACTATGACGAAGCAGACCGCCTCACGCACCGCACCGTGAATGGCGAAACCGCAGAGC
>NZ_JAHZSO010000095.1:0-3583 GCF_028421345.1 Escherichia sp. S10b | reverse complement strand
AAGTGAACCGCCCCGGGTTTCCTGGAGAGTGTTTTATCTGTGAACTCAGGCTGCCAGATCATCGTTTCCGATGGAAGCATAATAAGCTTTTTCTGCTTCTGCCGGAGGAGTATGGCCCAGCCTTTCCAGCAATCGTCGATTGTTATACCAGTCCACCCACGTGAGTGTGGCCAGTTCCACTTCTGCACGGTTTTTCCAGCTCTTACGGTGTATTACCTCCGCTTTGTAAAGACCATTGATGCTCTCCGCCATCGCGTTGTCATACGAGTCGCCTGTACTTCCTGTTGATGCCAGTAATCCGGCTTCCTTAAGCCGCTGTGTGTAGGCCAGCGATACATACTGAGAACCTTTATCACTGTGATGGACCGTGCCGGACGGTCGACGGGCCCATAACGCCTGCTCCAGTGCATCCAGCACGAATGTCGTTTCCATGGACGATGAGACCCGCCACCCCACGATGTATCCGGCAAACACATCAATGATGAACGCCACATAGACGAAGCCCCGCCATGTGCTGAGTAGAGTAAGAGGCAGGGCGTAGTCGGACTATTTCCCTGCCTCTCCTCCCCGAACCGGACGTGCACCTTTCAGCGCATCCGGCTCTCCATTTAAATGCTGGCGAACGCCATTGCCACTTCTGTAAAGCGCGATGTATACGTGTTTCTGGTCTCCGTCCTCAGATAGGGATTACCTTCGGGTAGCCGCCAGCGGAACAGCTTCTTGCCTTGCCCCACCAACCGGTACAGTATTTCGCCGCTGAGCTTGCCGTGATTGGTTTTACCAAATAAAACCCACGTTTTGCTCTGACCCGGTTTCGGTGATTTACACCACCACCTCATCAGGGAAGCGATACCTGTACGGTATTTGCGGGCCAGCCAGTGAGCCAGCTTCCAGAACACGACACGGTCGATATAACTGAAGACTTTGGCCTTAAAATCAACGAACTGATAGAACATGGCCCAGCCTTTCAGTTTTCGGTTGAGTTGTTCAGCCATATCGACTTTGCTTTCACTGTAGTTGCCTGATAACAGTGCTGTCAGCGATGCGGCGAAGTTTCTGGCTTTCTCCTGCGGGATCGTTGAGACCACTCGCATCTCGCCATAACGACTGCGTTTGCGAATGATCCTGTGCCCCAGAAAGATAAAGCCGTCATTAACATGGGTGATTTTAGTCTTATCCATGTTCAGCCTGAGTTTCAGACTGCCTTCGAGCACACCCCGACACTCCTCCCTGATGGCTTCCGCCTGTGCTTTGGTGCCTTTGACGATGAGGACAAAATCATCGGCATAGCGGCAGTACGCCACCGCGGGTTTCCACTGCCAGTTTTCTCTGACCGCCGTACTTCGGCCCCGTTGGATACTGTTATTCCAGTACCACCGATCTTTTCTGGCTTTCCCGCTCAGGTAGCGCTCATGCAGGTATTGATCGAACTCATTCAGCATGATGTTCGATAATAGCGGCGATATAACACCGCCCTGTGGCACACCTTCACTGGCCGCCCGAAAGAGACCGACATCGATATGTCCCGCCTTGATGGTTTTCCACAGCAGAGTCATGAAACGTGCGTCACTGATCCTGCGGCGTACAGCCTTCATCAGCAGTCGATGATGTACGGTGTCGAAGTAACTGGACAGGTCGCCTTCAATCACCCAGCGTCCCCGGGTTTCACCACAGTCTGTGAGCTGTAATTTCACCGTGCGGATCGCGTGGTGGACACTGCGCTCAGGCCGGAAGCCATATGAGAGCGTATGAAAATCACTCTCCCATATCGGCTCCATCGCCATCAGCATGGCCCGCTGAACAATACGATCCCGCAACGCGGGGATACCCAGTGGTCGCAGTTTGCCGTTGCTTTTAGGGATGTAAACCCGTCTGGCGGGCAAGGGCTGGTAGTGGCCTGAGAGTAATTCATCCCTGAGGATTTGCAGCTCAACAGCCAGTCTGGCCTGTAGCATTGTTTTGTTCACGCCATCAACGCCGGGGGTATGGGCCCCCTTTGATGAAAGCGTGATCCGCGCCGCTTCAGCCAGCCATTCTGGTTGTGTTATCAGACGCAGCAGCCGTTGAATCCGTAGGGACGGATCGGTGACTGCCCATGTGGCAAGCTTGCGTTGCATTTCGCTGATTATCAAAGGTCTTCACCTCGTTAGGTCAGTTAATTCACGTCGCAAACACATTCAAACTGCTTCCCTTCGCCATGTAATGGGCTTTCCCCATCGCGGACTACTACGGAAGCTCCGCCAGCCAGCGCGTCATCGGAGCCATGCCCCCTTAACATCCGTCGCTGACCTTCCCCGGTTTACCTGCCTGGACTCAGGCATACTGAGGAGGCTGCCCGTCGCACTCTTTATCCTTGCTTGCCGCAAGTTGGCAGAAGTCAGCAACGCAAGCGTGATAGACGCTGCTGCCCCGGTGTTTCGCATACATGTCAAAACACCTTCGACCGGCAGTGCTTACGTATCACTGCCAGTTCCTCCTGCACGGCCTGTCAGATCACGTAGGCCGTGGTGACGTTTTCAACCCACAGAGGCGGATTAACGGGTTCATGTTCTTCAGCCTTTCAGTACTTAACCTTGAGGATCATCTCGGCTTAGTGATCTCGCCTCAATCCCCGTTGTCAGCGGGTTACATCACCCTGCGGGCATGCCGCAGGTCACTGCCGCTCAGGCTCTCCACCGTCACACCCGGTGGGATTGTTGGGTTTCTCATCGTGAGTTACCGGCTCAATATTCCAGACAGACTCGCGGTTCATTTAAGCATCCATGCCCGCCCTGAACTCCGGGCACACCGTAAGTAAAATCAGCCACCCACAGCTGGTCAGGTCGTTCTGCCACGAACTGACGGTTTACGCGGTCGCCTGCGGCAACGGCTTTCCGGCTGATGGTCGTACGGACCTTTTTACCCCGGAGAACACCGGCAAGTCCCATAACCGCCATGAGACGTGCCACAGTGCATCTGGCCACTCTGATACCTTCCCGTAACAACTGACGCCAGACTTTACGCACACCGTATACCTTGTGATTTTCATCGTATACGCGCTGTATCTCTTTCTTCAGCCAGTCATCGCGCTGCGCACGGGCACTGCGTTTATCCGGATGATGTCGCTGTTGCTGACAGTGGTAATACGTTGACGGGGCAATATGCAGTTCGCTGCATAGCGGTCCGACCCCGTACTGCTCACGCAGCTTATCCAGCAGTGGCATCATTTTTTCCAGAGGCGGTCGAACTCCGCCTTCGCAAAATAAGCGGAAGCCTGGCGAAGGATATCGTTACTGCGGCGCAGTTCACGATTTTCACGTTCCAGCTCTTTCAGACGCTGACGTTCAGCGGTGGTGAGCCCTCCATCACCGCCCCCGGTATCCCGCTCATGCTGGCGAACCCAGACACGCAGAGTCTCCGGCGTACAGCCAATCTTTGGAGCAATGGAACAAATTGTCGCCCATTGTGAGTCATATTCGCTCTGACTTTCCAGAACCATACGGACTGCCCGTTGACGGACTTCGGGGGAAAAACGAGTATTTTTAGTCATCCTGTTTACCTCTTTCTCAGGAAGTTTAGTCTCCAGGATTCCCGGGGCGGTTCA
>NZ_JAHZSO010000094.1:0-544 GCF_028421345.1 Escherichia sp. S10b | reverse complement strand
GTTGTTTATGGACCCGAAACGCATGATTGAAGCCTGTGACGAAAACACCATCGGCGTGGTGCCGACTTTCGGCGTGACCTACACCGGTAACTATGAGTTCCCACAACCGCTGCACGATGCGCTGGATAAATTCCAGGCCGACACCGGTATCGACATCGACATGCACATCGACGCTGCCAGCGGTGGCTTCCTGGCACCGTTCGTCGCCCCGGATATCGTCTGGGACTTCCGCCTGCCGCGTGTGAAATCGATCAGTGCTTCAGGCCATAAATTCGGTCTGGCTCCGCTGGGCTGCGGCTGGGTTATCTGGCGTGACGAAGAAGCGCTGCCGCAGGAACTGGTGTTCAACGTTGACTACCTGGGTGGTCAAATTGGTACTTTTGCCATCAACTTCTCCCGCCCGGCGGGTCAGGTAATTGCACAGTACTATGAATTCCTGCGCCTCGGTCGTGAAGGCTATACCAAAGTACAGAACGCCTCTTACCAGGTTGCCGCTTATCTGGCGGATGAAATCGCCAAACTGGGGCCGTATGAGTTCATCTGT
>NZ_JAHZSO010000093.1:0-672 GCF_028421345.1 Escherichia sp. S10b | reverse complement strand
TTAGGGAAGGTGCGAACAAGTTCCTGATATGAGATCATCATATTCATCCGGAGCGCATCCCAGAGGGACATCATGAGCCATCAACTCACCTTCGCCGATAGTGAATTCAGCACTAAGCGCCGTCAGACCCGAAAAGAGATTTTCCTCTCCCGCATGGAGCAGATTCTGCCATGGCAAAACATGGTGGAAGTCATCGAGCCGTTTTATCCCAAGGCGGGCAATGGCCGACGGCCCTATCCGCTGGAGACCATGCTGCGTATTCACTGCATGCAGCATTGGTACAACCTGAGCGACGGTGCCATGGAAGATGCCCTGTACGAAATCGCCTCCATGCGCCTGTTTGCCCGATTATCCCTGGATAGCGCCCTGCCGGATCGCACCACCATCATGAATTTCCGCCACCTGCTCGAGCAGCATCAACTGGCCCGTCAATTGTTCAAGACCATCAATCGCTGGCTGGCCGAAGCAGGCGTCATGATGACCCAAGGCACTTTGGTGGATGCCACCATCATTGAGGCACCCAGCTCTACCAAGAACAAAGAGCAGCAACGCGATCCGGAGATGCATCAGACCAAGAAAGGCAATCAGTGGCACTTTGGCATGAAGGCCCACATTGGTGTCGATGCCAAGAGTGGCCTGACCCACAGCCTAGTCACCACCGCGGCCAACGAG
>NZ_JAHZSO010000092.1:0-3693 GCF_028421345.1 Escherichia sp. S10b | reverse complement strand
CGGCCTTTGAATGGGTTCATGTGCAGCTCCATCAGCAAAAGGGGATGATAAGTTTATCACCACCGACTATTTGCAACAGTGCCCGTCGGCTTGAGATGCACATGTTGGCTGAGGTCGCCGGGTAGCGTGAACAGGCGCGGACCGTCCCGAAACTGGAACACGCGATACAGATGGAATTGATCGCCCGCCTCCTTGGAGAATTCGAGTTCGTTGTGGCTGACCAAGAAAGACGAGCCTACCCCGCCATTGGTGGTTTTCACCTCGATGAAGCGCTCATGGGCGTCCTCTTCGAACGACAGGATGTCGAACCCCGCACCGTCTCCCTGGGTGTCGGACACCCAATCCAGCCGCTGAAAAAGCTCTGGGTGGCCGAGCTCGGTCAGGCGTTGCTGTTCGTAGCCAATCACCCACTGCTCCCCTGCCCGGCCCAGCTTGCGGTTGGCTTCATCGCGAGCGGCATAATCGAACTTTCGCGGTAGGCGTTGCCGTAGAGATGCCGGGGTACGCACAAGCACTTCACGGGCGGGTGGTTCTACCAAAGCCGCTCGGTAGGTTTTGTCACCCGGAAGTTTTACCTCCTCCAGGGCATCGACAAGAGCGCCGACCGTCTGCTGATGTTCCAGAACGTAGGCGTGTACGGATTTACGCAGCAGCAGTTGGCTGTTGCCGCGTGGCTTGTAGCCGTTGATATAGGGCAGGCCCAGGGCATCGAGTACGGCGCTAATGTTCTGGTGCTTGAGCTCGACTGAAGACTTGCTGCGACCGTTCAGCAGTTGGCGCAGTGCCTGGTTGTGCTCGGACTTGTTGTACGGCTCCCCAGCCGCCTCGGCACGCAGCATGTCGAAATAGTCTTCGACCGTGGCCAGGACCTCTTCTTCGGACCAGTCTTCGCCGATGCGAATGATGCGAAACCCGAGCCGCGTCAGCGCCGGAACGACGGTCGCCTCGCCACCGGAGAAGCTGTCAGCAGTGAGCGGGCCCTGCTCGGGAAATTGCTTGCCGAAGGCCACACCGGCGATGGCCTTGGAATCGCAATCGGTGCCGGTCTTCGGATCACGTACCAGGAAGTCGCGGGACTTGCCGTAGCCGTGGCGCGCCAGGAATTTCGTGCGGCCCAGTTGCACGAACTCATCGATGGCAGCCTGCACGGCGGCGGGGCTTCGAAGCTGGGAGAGTTGAGACACAGGGTCCTTCCTTACTGTCATGGTGTGCCGGGAACCGCCGAGCCACGAGATTATGAGTAGCCCCTGAACAGAAACGTCACGATAAAAGCCGTGAACGCCACCAGGCCCATTAAATCCCTTGCGTATTTGCAGCCCGTGCTGTCCAAACCTGTACCAGGTCCGATCAACACGCTCCAACCATTGAGGTACGAAAACACCGCCTGACCGAACAAAAAATGCGTGATAGCCGCCGCAGCCATGACGCCGGAATCGTCAGACAGGCTGTAGCTGTTGACCATTGCCCTGTACGCCTGCATCTGAAATGGCTATTGCCCTGATGGGAGCCGGCTTTTCAGCCACCGACACCAGCGATGCCGTCAATATTCTTTACCCGATAACCATGACCGTACAAGCTAACAAGGCCTGGCAAGCCAGCGGACTTAAAAAGTCTTTTTTTCTACCATCCCACAAAAAAGTTCGTGGTGGAGAAAAGATAAGCTATGCAAGGCTTTAGGAGACGTGGTTTTTCAGGATGACGAAGAACGATTCGGCGCTAGGTGCAACATAGGTGCATCGCACGAGCGCTAGGAACGGCGAAAAAAGGCGGACGTGGCGAAATCGGTAGACGCAGCAGACTTTAAAATTGGAGTGCCCGCGGGGAAATCCGCGGAGTAGAACCGCTCAAAGTCGGGGAACGCTAACGGGCAATACCCTAAGCCAATCCCGAGCCAAGCCCCTTCGGGGGAAGGTGTAGAGACTGGACGGGCGGCGCCTAAAGCCTTCGGGCAATGGCGAAGGGACAGTCCAGACCACGAACGTCATCAGACGGCGGCGAAAGTCGAGGTGGTACGAAAATCTGCTTCTCTGTGAGAGTACGGGTTCGAGTCCCGTCGTCCGCACCACAAAGCCAAACATCCCTGCGATGATCGACCTCTGGGCGTTTGGTCGTGAGCCCGCCACCCTCGCGCTACGCTTTGCGCAGGCGTCGAAGGCGATCAGGTGCGCCCATCGATTCCGTCGAGCACCATCGCTGCGAGTTCATCGCTGGTGTGTGCACCACTATCGAGAACACGGGTTGTGCATGGAAGCCGTTCCCTTGCGGCCAAGCATCGGGCGACATTCGCTAATCGCCACTCTCGAATCTCCGCATTTCGATTCGGGTCAGGATGCATGGTCTGGTTCGCGATCCGGTGACGCAATAGGTCCTCGTTGAGCGTCAGAAAGATGTGCAGCAGCTGATCGTCGATCCGCCTTACCCCGTCGAGTATCTCAGTCAGATAGTCCGGGTGCACGAGCGTCATTGGGATGATGATGTCCTGCGAGTAATTCCTTCGAATCTCCCTGACCGCCGCGATCGTAAGTCCCCTCCACAAGGGGAGATCCTGATAGTCTCCGCTCGCTGGCATGGGGACCGTTTCTTTCACCACGAACCCGATTTCCTCGGGGTCAAAGATCAGCGATTTGGAACGCCGATCGCGCAGCCGCTTAGCGAGCGTCGTCTTTCCGGCGCCGAAAGGTCCGTTGATCCAGATTATCATTGTCGACGGCCTCTAACCTGAAGGCTCGCAAGAGCGCTCGACGGCCTCGTGCGGAGGCACGATCGGAGTGGTTCCGAAATGCTTCTCAAGATAGGTGACGCCGAACGTCACGATGTCCTGCGCGTCGAACAGGTAGCACTGAGCAAAGCCCACGACACCTTCTCGATGGCGACCGAGCTTCACGTAAGCATTTGCTATAGTTTCAACCGCATCCGGCTTTCCTTCGATAGCAAAGCAATCGAGAATGCCGTTTGAATCGTAATCCGATGCCGTTTTCCAGGCGACTTCACCGTCTCTTCCAAGCATCGGCATCTCATACGTCACCCACCGTTTGTTGGGGATATCGGCAACCGCCTCGGCGTAGTGCAATGCGGTAACGGAGTTTAGCGGCGCACCCAACAGCAGGGCCTTCCCGCCAAGGCGAACGAACCGCTCGACGGGCGATCCTTCCCCCAAGGCGTGACCGAGTTCGTGAGGCTCCGTCAGCGTTTCAGCCAGCGGACCAACCGCGACCATCGATGCATCGGGGTGCGCGCTGCGCCGCGCGCCGGGGGCTTGAACCAGAAATTGATTCAGCAGGCCGAACCCACGGTAAGTCCCGGCTGTTGCGGGATCGAACGGCAGCCAGGTACGGCGGGCTTCGTCATCCAGCCGAGCGCCATTCAGAGTCTCCTCGTAGGGTGATCGGTCCCACGACGCGTATCCCATCACAGTGCCAGTCGGCCCAACCGCGGAGCGTAACGCGGCAACGACCGTCTCCGCTCCTCCTTCGACCGGACCAATCGCTTTAAGTGAGGCATGCACCATCAAGAGGTCACCGGTTTGGACTCCGAGTTTTTGAAGCGCCTCCGTTATTGCCTTCCGCGTATGCATCGCGATATCTCCTCTAAACTGCAAAACACTATACGCTGATGAATCCCCTAATGATTTTGGTAAAAATCATTAAGTTAAGGTGGATACACATCTTGTCATATGATCAAATGGTTTCGCGA
>NZ_JAHZSO010000091.1:0-763 GCF_028421345.1 Escherichia sp. S10b | reverse complement strand
GACGACCGGATGCCGCCAGGCAGCCGGGAGCCGAAGGTGCGCCCGGCAGACAGGACAACACTGCAGTAGTCAGAATCAGAGCAGGAAGAAAAAGAGAATAATCACAGGGAAGGTGATGTGATTTCTGACAGGCCATAACCAGAGAAGGCGGGGGAAAAGAACGGGCGCCGCAGGCGCGCGTTCATCCCCGTTCCTGAAGGGAAACGACCTTCCTGAAGTCAGGTTGTTCATGCCCGTACAACATCAGCAAGGAGAAAGGGGCTACCGGCGAACCAGCAGCCCCTTTATAAAGGCGCTTCAGTAGTCAGACCAGCATCAGTCCTGAAAAGGCGGGCCTGCGCCCGCCTCCAGGTTGCTACTTACCGGATTCGTAAGCCATGAAAGCCGCCACCTCCCTGTGTCCGTCTCTGTAACGAATCTCGCACAGCGATTTTCGTGTCAGATAAGTGAATATCAACAGTGTGAGACACACGATCAACACACACCAGACAAGGGAACTTCGTGGTAGTTTCATGGCCTTCTTCTCCTTGCGCAAAGCGCGGTAAGAGGCTATCCTGATGTGGACTAGACATAGGGATGCCTCGTGGTGGTTAATGAAAATTAACTTACTACGGGGCTATCTTCTTTCTGCCACACAACACGGCAACAAACCACCTTCACGTCATGAGGCAGAAAGCCTCAAGCGCCGGGCACATCATAGCCCATATACCTGCACGCTGACCACACTCACTTTCCCTGAAAATAATCCGCTCATTCAGACCGT
>NZ_JAHZSO010000011.1:0-1529 GCF_028421345.1 Escherichia sp. S10b | reverse complement strand
GGGGTCTGACGCTCAGTGGAACGAAAACTCACGTTAAGGGATTTTGGTCATGAGATTATCAAAAAGGATCTTCACCTAGATCCTTTTAAATTAAAAATGAAGTTTTAAATCAATCTAAAGTATATATGAGTAAACTTGGTCTGACAGTTACCAATGCTTAATCAGTGAGGCACCTATCTCAGCGATCTGTCTATTTCGTTCATCCATAGTTGCCTGACTCCCCGTCGTGTAGATAACTACGATACGGGAGGGCTTACCATCTGGCCCCAGTGCTGCAATGATACCGCGAGACCCACGCTCACCGGCTCCAGATTTATCAGCAATAAACCAGCCAGCCGGAAGGGCCGAGCGCAGAAGTGGTCCTGCAACTTTATCCGCCTCCATCCAGTCTATTAATTGTTGCCGGGAAGCTAGAGTAAGTAGTTCGCCAGTTAATAGTTTGCGCAACGTTGTTGCCATTGCTGCAGGCATCGTGGTGTCACGCTCGTCGTTTGGTATGGCTTCATTCAGCTCCGGTTCCCAACGATCAAGGCGAGTTACATGATCCCCCATGTTGTGCAAAAAAGCGGTTAGCTCCTTCGGTCCTCCGATCGTTGTCAGAAGTAAGTTGGCAGCAGTGTTATCACTCATGGTTATGGCAGCACTGCATAATTCTCTTACTGTCATGCCATCCGTAAGATGCTTTTCTGTGACTGGTGAGTACTCAACCAAGTCATTCTGAGAATAGTGTATGCGGCGACCGAGTTGCTCTTGCCCGGCGTCAACACGGGATAATACCGCACCACATAGCAGAACTTTAAAAGTGCTCATCATTGGAAAACGTTCT
Source organism: Escherichia sp. S10b (assembly GCF_028421345.1). Lineage (NCBI taxonomy): Bacteria > Pseudomonadati > Pseudomonadota > Gammaproteobacteria > Enterobacterales > Enterobacteriaceae > Escherichia > Escherichia sp. S10b. The sequence continues at coordinate 703 of NZ_JAHZSO010000011.1, read as the reverse complement.
TCGGGGCGAAAACTCTCAAGGATCTTACCGCTGTTGAGATCCAGTTCGATGTAACCCACTCGTGCACCCAACTGATCTTCAGCATCTTTTACTTTCACCAGCGTTTCTGGGTGAGCAAAAACAGGAAGGCAAAATGCCGCAAAAAAGGGAATAAGGGCGACACGAAAATGTTGAATACTCATACTCTTCCTTTTTCAATATTATTGAAGCATTTACCAGGGTTATTGTCTCATGAGCGGATACATATTTGAATGTATTTAGAAAAATAAACAAATAGGGGTTCCGCGCACATTTCCCCGAAAAGTGCCACCTGACGTCTAAGAAACCATTATTATCATGACATTAACCTATAAAAATAGGCGTATCACGAGGCCCTTTCGTCTTCAAGAATTTTATAAACCGTGGAGCGGGCAATACTGAGCTGATGAGCAATTTCCGTTGCACCAGTGCCCTTCTGATGAAGCGTCAGCACGACGTTCCTGTCCACGGTACGCCTGCGGCCAAATTTGATTCCTTTCAGCTTTGCTTCCTGTCGGCCCTCATTCGTGCGTTCTAGGATCCTCCGGCGTTCAGCCTGTGCCACAGCCGACAGGATGGTGACCACCATTTGCCCCATATCACCGTCGGTACTGATCCCGTCATCAATGAACCGGACTGCCACGCCCTGAGCGTCAAATTCCTTTATCAGTTGGATCATATCGGC
>NZ_JAHZSO010000090.1:0-1248 GCF_028421345.1 Escherichia sp. S10b | reverse complement strand
GCTGCAGCGTTTTGTTAAGCAGATTATGAGCAATGCTGCCGGTTACTTTTTTGACCTTGCCCTGCAGACAACGGTGCCGGAAATCAAAACCGCAAAAGACTTCCTGCAGAAAATGGCAAGCGACATTAACAGTATGAACCTCAGTTCCTGCCAGGCTGCACAGGGGATTATCGGCGGGCTCTTCCCCCGGACGCAGGTGTCCCAGCAGAAAGTCTGTCAGGACATTGCCGGTGAGAGCAATATTTTTGCTGACTGGGCGGCTTCCCGGCAGGGATGTACCGTTGGCGGGAAATCTGACAGTGTCAGGGATAAAGCCAGCGACAAGGATAAGGAGCGGGTGACCAAAAACATCAACATCATGTGGAATGCGCTTTCCAAAAACAGAATGTTTGACGGCAACAAAGAGCTGAAAGAGTTTGTGATGACGCTGACCGGCTCACTGGTGTTTGGGCCTAACGGCGAAATCACACCCTTGTCAGCCAGAACCACTGACCGCTCAATTATCCGGGCCATGATGGAAGGCGGCACAGCAAAAATTTATCACTGCAACGATTCTGATAAATGCCTGAAAGTGGTGGCAGACACACCGGTGACCATCAGCCGGGATAATGCACTGAAGTCTCAGATTACTAAACTTCTGGCCAGCATTCAGAACAAGGCGGTCAGTGACACGCCTCTGGATGACAAGGAAAAAGGCTTTATTTCCAGTACCACCATCCCCGTCTTCAAATACCTGGTTGACCCGCAGATGCTCGGTGTTTCCAACAGTATGATTTACCAGCTGACGGACTATATCGGTTACGACATCCTGCTGCAGTACATTCAGGAGCTGATACAGCAGGCCAGGGCGATGGTGGCCACAGGAAATTATGACGAAGCAGTTATCGAACATATTAACGACAACATGAATGATGCCACCCGGCAGATTGCGGCGTTTCAGTCACAGGTGCAGGTACAGCAGGATGCGCTGCTGGTTGTCGATCGTCAGATGAGCTACATGCGTCAGCAGCTTTCCGCCCGCATGCTCAGTCGTTACCAGAACAACTATCACTTCGGAGGGAGCACGCTGTGAATGAAGTTTATGTGATTGCCGGTGGTGAGTGGTTGCGGAATAACCTGAACGCCATTGCCGCCTTTATGGGAACCAGGACGTGGGATTCCATTGAAAAAATTGCGCTCACATTGTCTGTTCTCGCGGTGGCCGTGATGTGGGTACAGCGGCACAACGTGATGGATTTGCTGGGCTGG
>NZ_JAHZSO010000089.1:0-735 GCF_028421345.1 Escherichia sp. S10b | reverse complement strand
GGAAGCCCGTAAGTTCGGTGGCTGTTATGTGTTTGGTATCCAGTCCTATGCCCAGCTGGAAGATATCTACGGTGAGAAAGCGGCGGCCACGCTGTTTGACGTCATGAACACCCGTGCTTTTTTCCGTTCCCCGAGCCATAAGATTGCAGAGTTCGCTGCCGGTGAGATTGGTGAGAAAGAGCACCTGAAAGCCAGCGAGCAGTATTCCTACGGTGCTGACCCGGTACGTGACGGGGTATCGACCGGTAAGGATATGGAGCGTCAGACACTGGTCAGTTATTCCGACATTCAGTCTCTGCCGGATCTGACCTGCTATGTCACTCTGCCCGGACCGTATCCGGCAGTAAAACTCTCCCTGAAATATCAGGCACGACCGAAGGTCGCTCCGGAGTTTATTCCGCGTGACATCAACCCGGAAATGGAGAACCGTCTGAGTGCCGTACTTGCTGCAAGGGAAGCAGAAGGTCGCCAGATGGCCAGCCTCTTCGAACCGGAGGTTGCCTCCGGAGAAGGCGTGACTCAGGCTGAACAGCCACAACAGCCACAACAGCCACAACAGCCACAACAGCCACAACAGCCACAACAGCCACAACAGCCACAACAGCCAGTGTCTTCTGTCATCAATGATAAGAAGTCAGATGCAGGTGTGAGTGTTCCGGCAGGGGGGATCGAGCAGGAGCTGAAAATGAAACCGGAAGAAGAGATGGAACAGCAACTGCCACCCGGGATCAGTGA
>NZ_JAHZSO010000088.1:0-1298 GCF_028421345.1 Escherichia sp. S10b | reverse complement strand
CGGGTAGCACTGTTTCACATCGATGATTTCGGTGTATGACGACCAGAGCGTTTTGTTCTGCAGCTGGTCTGTGGTGCTGTCCGGCGTCATCCTGCGCATCCGGATGTTGAACGGGCGCGGCGGCAAATTATCCACCACTACCGAGGCCAGATACTGCGAGGTGGTTTTGCCCTTAATGGTGATGTCTTTTTCCGTCACCCAGCCACCGTTACGTTGTATCTGAACCAGCAGGCGAACTTCCGACGGATTCCTGTCCCCCTTTGAGGTGGTTTCCACCAGTGCCTGCACACCGAAGGTAAAGCGCAGACGGTCAATGTTTGCCGACGTGATGGTCCGGGTGATCGGCGTGTCGTATTTCACTTCCGTACCCAGTACCGTCTCGGAACCTGATGATTCAAATCCCTCCGGCGGTGTCTGTTCCTGCTCACCTGCCCGGAACACCACCGTGACACCGGAGATGTTAGTATTCCCCTCACTGTCCAGCACCGGTGTACTGTTCAGCAGCACGCTTTTTAATCCATCCACCGGACCTTCAACCGGCCCTTCGCTGATGGCATCGATCACACTCAGCAACTGCGTGGACTTCAGGTTGTCCTTTGCTTCGCGCGGGGTATGCCCCTTACTGCTGCCTTTACCCATTCCTCACGCTCCATAAACGACAAAACCGCCCGGAGGCGGTTTCACATAAAACATTTTGCATCAGCGACCAATCACCACAACCTGACCACCGTCCCCTTCGTCTGCCGTGCTGATCTCCTGAGAAACCACGCGTGACCCCACGCGCATTTCACCGTACAGAACCGGCAGAACATTGCCCTGGGCAACCATGTTATCCAGTGAGGAGAAATAGGTGTTCTGTTTGCCGTTATCTGTACTGGCTGCCGTGGGCGTCCTGGCTTTCGGTGCCAGCATCTGCGCCACTCCGCCCAGGATCATACTGGCCCCTGCCGCATACATGCCCGATACAGCCGCGGCCCCCAGCCAGCCCACAGGGTTCCACCATGCCACCGCAATCAGCGCCGCCCCAAGCACCACCTGAAACACACCGCCACTTTTAGCTCCCGCCAGACGCGGCACGATGTGGATCACGGCACCATTTGCCAGCGGCTCATTAAGACGGGCAGATAATTCATTTTCGCCTGCATCACGCCCGGCAATGCGCACCTGATACCAGCCCTCATTCAGTTTCTGACGAAACACCGGGAGCTGTGTGGCCAGTGCCCGGATGGCTTCAGCCCCCGTTTTCACACGAAGGTCGATACGGCGACCAAATCGTTGCAAATCCCCGTAAAGGCAGA
>NZ_JAHZSO010000087.1:0-4100 GCF_028421345.1 Escherichia sp. S10b | reverse complement strand
CCACTGATAATCTTTGTTTCTCTGCATCAGAAAGCGGATTCCCCTTTCTGTATGCTCGTTTTGCGCCAGATGAGGAAGTCACTGCATTTTCTGTCTGCGACATCTCGCCTCCTCAATACTCAAACAGGGATCGTTTCGCAGAGGATACTACAGTTTTTTGAAATCAGCGACTTGAGAATTGTGACGAAGATCTGTGTTGGCGCACAAATCAACGGGGATTACTGTCGTTTAATGTGATTTAAACTGTGAAATAGTATGGTTTTCAGTTATGGAAACGCCGGGAGCGGGGAAAACTTGCTTTTTCCCGTTTCCGGGGTTGGACAACTGAGCAACGCGAAGGCGTCAGCTACGATGTTCCGGGGACTGCTGATCAGCCCCTGTTGTATTCAGCCATTCTCCGGTCATCTGCAGCAGTTTTCTGGCATCGTGGCTTCTGAGCAACGGAATACCAGCCTGCCTCAGAACCTCTTCCAGAAGAATATCCCGGCGTCTGCGTTCCGGTCGTAAATGGCTGGCATCATCCAGCTCTACTGCTGCAACAATACTGAACGAACGCCGCTCAACGATAACCACATCAACATGCCACTGAGACACCATCCTGAATAACTGCCACCACTGGCGTGATCGTGGCCGGATATTCCCGTTCAGCTGGACGATATCCGCGACCCGTACCTGCGGACACAGATACCACCGCTTCATATCCACAATTCTGAACAGTCCTTTCATAAAACTGACTTCCCTTTCTGTCAGCAGCGTCTTCTGACGTTGCCAGCATTCACCGCTGGACAGTATTCGCTCTGCATCACCGGTCCGTATACCTGCCGCATGCAATTGCATCAGCAAAGGAGAATGCTGATTTACACTTCTGAGGATAATCCGGATAAGTAACGCTGCAATAATCAGAACAATAAGAATAAAAATAATCAGCTTCATTGTTTATCTGCTCCTGGTAATTAATTATGCTGAATTATTACCTTACATATTTCCATATCTCTTTTGGTATCCTGTCATATAACTTTCCGGTGATTAATTCCGCTAACCGGTGGTCTGCTGCTGAATTAAATGATTCACGTTCACTGGTTGATAAACTGTCTCTGTTTTTATGAATAATTTTTTCCAGCGTATTGACTGATGAACATCGCCGTAACTGATACAGCCATTCCTGTTTTGTTTTTGCCATTTTTATTCCCGCTGAGAACAGATGAATGATAAGATTGCCAGCGCTTTATTTACGGTGTCTCCATATCCAGGGGGGAACCGGATCAGCATCTGACCAGAGCCCACGTTTTTGTTGTCTGGCTTCGTTCTGAAAGACAGGCAGCACGGGATCTGTGTTGTACTGCTCATATACCCAGGCAGCCCCGGCCCGGACCATAAACTGATTAACATTCATTCCGTCTGGTGCATAAACCTGCCCGAGAATACGACCATAACGATCTCGCTGAAAATATGTGACGGTAACCGTTTTTCCTGCAACCAGTGATTTCATCATGTCCGTTGACCACCGGCCATAATCCTGTTTCTTTTCCGGTGCATCAATATTTACCAGCCTGATCCGCACCGCCTTCCGTGAGTCCATGACCTCGATGGTATCACCGTCCAGTACACGAACAACCCGTCCATGAATATCTGCAGACAATACCGGCCATGAAAAGATAAATAATACCAGTGGAATATATTTCCTCATGTTATTCTCCATATCAGATAAATGGCACCTGTATTTCAGGCATCCTGAACATTGCAGCACACACTGAATAACACCTTGTTTTGTGAAATAAATCACAAAATATAAAATCTCGACTTAATACGGAAAAAACTCTGTGCTACTCAGAACTGTCCGGTCATACTGCCCGACCGGATATTAAAAAAAGCAAATCTCATGCATTATTCAGCCTTCTGAATCCCTGGAGTAATGAAGGCTGCTTTTTCGTTACACCCTTCCCCGGCAGCGCCGGTGGCAGTGTTCAGCCCTTTTTCGGGCAAACTGCTGCCAGTCTGTCCGGGGTGCAACACCGGCAGCCCGTCCCCATGCTTCTGCCGCTTCCATCCAGCGTCCACTGACTTCCAGAATAACGGCCCGGCTTCCGGCACTCTGGTAACGTCAGACCTGACCGTTCCGTGAACTGTTTCTGAATCCATTCATTTTCCTGTCCCCCCTTTAGTTGTCAGTATTATTGTGATAATAAAAATAATCAGTTTCACCATACTCTTTCCCTTTTTTATCTGATAAACGGATACTGAATTAATAAATTCATTTTCCTTACCACCGACTTATTCTGTTTCTTATCAATGCATTTCCTCACAGAAGAATTAATGCTGCCGGGATATTCATACACACCACATATACCGCTGATGTTTCAGTGATTATTCCCGATGCTGAAACGGAAAGGCGCTTTTCTTTCCCGTCTTCTTACGCGCTGAGCACCCGAATCTGTGATTCAGGCGATGTTTTTCTCCTCCATATATTCACTTTTTTCACCATGTCTGGCAAAGTGAATAATGCTCATATCAGATCCTGCTCAGGGTACTGGCTAAATGGACCGGACCGGGGAAGCAATTCCCCGGTTTTTCTTTGCCGCGCACATTTTTTGAATTAAATCACACATTTTATTGTTCCTGCTTGTCCTGCCAGGAAAATATGTTACAGGTATTATGTCGTTTAGTCCGATTCAGCTTACAGACAGGGATAACCTTCTGGTTCACCATAATAACAATCATCCTTAATTCCTCTTTTCAGCCCCCTTCGCTCCGCAACCGCAACGGGGGCTGTTTTTATCTGAGTACAGCTGCGATACCTCATGCTTTATTCTCCTTTTTCGCCTTTTTCCAGATTATCTTTTTCTCCCTGACTTCTGTGACTCCCCGACGAACCAGTTCATTCCTTATCGCCACTGCCCGGGTTTTGTTCCATTCGTCACGCATGTGTGACTTTAAATAATTATTAAATGTTTCGACGGACACAGGCATATTACCGGCTCCGCTGCCGGCTATCTGCTGCAGCTTTCCTGCCCAACGGCTGACGATATCACTTTCAGGAACAGAAGGTTGTTTCAGGCAGTTACTTTTGTCTGCACCAGACTCACCGGCAGCAGCAATACTTTCTGGTACATCACGACGGATGCAGGTAATACCGGCTTCTTTCAGCGTCCTGATAACACCGTCATATCCCTTATCCGATGAAATGATGTGGTATGTTTTATCTTTCCCTGCTGCACAACAGCTTATCCGCCCCAGCTCCAGAACAAGATGAAAATCGACATTATTCCTGGACACACCACTCACCTGCCTGATAGTGATTCTCGCACCTTCAGGAAAAGAGTCTGCAGGAAGAACAACGACGTTCTGCTGTGGCCCGACAAAGATAATCAGTTCCCCATACTGCTCAAGGGAAATATTTTTCAGGCTGCCACAGTTTTCATAATCAATAAGGGCTGTCAGGGTGTTTTTATCTGTACTCGTATTATTTTCTTCCATGTTTTTACCTTTTATTCATAACCGGGTGAGCAATAACACAAAATATTTTATTTCCGGGAACACCATATAAAAAGAAAGACTTCCCTCGTGAATATTCAGGCGTATATTAAACGACGTCTTGTTTTATGAAATCAATCACAAAACAGCACGCTATTACTTAATACAGCAATAATCCTGTGATAATGAATGCTGACTGGTCATACTGCCAGGCCAGATATAAAAAAGAAAAATCTCATGCATACTTCAGCCTTCCGGTTCCCTGGAGCAACGAAGGCTGTTTTTTCGTTACACCTTTCCCCGGCAGCGCCTCCGGCACCGTTCAGCCCGCTGTTGTGCAAACTGTTGCCAGTCTGTCCGGGGAGCAGACTGCGCAGCCCGTAGCCATGCCTCAGCGGCTCCCGGCCAGTCCCCCCCTGACTTCCAGCCGGACAGCCCGGCATCCGACCTGCCGGTAGCGCCATACCCCGGAGTTTTGCGAATCACGCCCTGTTCCGTTCATTTTCCTTCCCCCTTTAGTTGTCAGTATTATTGTGATAAATAGTTCAGTGGAATGGCTTTCTTTCGGGTACGGAAGTTATTTCCTTTTAAGCCTTATTTCCCTGCCTCCCCTCCCTGAGGGAGGCTTT
>NZ_JAHZSO010000086.1:0-744 GCF_028421345.1 Escherichia sp. S10b | reverse complement strand
TCACTGATCCCGGGTGGCAGTTGCTGTTCCATCTCTTCTTCCGGTTTCATTTTCAGCTCCTGCTCGATCCCCCCTGCCGGAACATTCACACCTGAATCTGACTTCTTATCGTTGATGGCAGGAGACACCGGCTGTTGCGGCTGTTGCGGCTGTTGCGGCTGTTGCGGCTGTTGCGGCTGTTGCGGCTGTTGCGGCTGTTGCGGCTGTTCAGCCTGAGTCACGTCTTCTCCGGAAACAACCTCCGGCACATCCGGTTCGAAGAGGCTGGCCATCTGACGACCTTCTGCTTCCCTTGCGGCAAGTACGGCGCTCAGGCGGTTCTCCATTTCCGGGTTGATGTCACGCGGAATAAACTCAGGGGCAACCTTCGGACGTGCCTGATATTTCAGTGAGAGTTTTACTGCCGGATACGGTCCGGGCAGGGTGACATAACAGGTCAAATCCGGCAGAGACTGAATGTCGGAATAACTGACCAGCGTCTGGCGCTCCATATCCTTACCGGTCGATACCCCGTCACGTACCGGATCAGCACCGTAGGAGTACTGCTCGCTGGCTTTCAGGTGCTCTTTCTCACCAATCTCACCGGCAGCGAACTCTGCAATCTTATGGCTGGGAGAACGGAAAAAGGCACGGGTGTTCATGACGTCAAACAGCGTGGCAGCCGCTTTCTCACCGTAGATATCTTCCAGCTGGGCATAGGACTGGATACCAAACACATAACAGCCACCGAACTTACGGGCTTCC
>NZ_JAHZSO010000085.1:0-960 GCF_028421345.1 Escherichia sp. S10b | reverse complement strand
GTCTCCGGCGGTGACCGCCTGCAGGTGGCATCCGTCAGTGAAGATGCGATGACGGTTGTTGTGCCGGGGCGGGCTGAACCGGCCTCCCTGCCTGTGAGCGATTCACCATTCACGGCACTGAAGCTGGAGAACGGCTGGGTGGAAACGCCCGGGCATTCCGTCAGCGACAGTGCGAAGGTTTTTGCCTCCGTCACACAGATGGCAATGGACAACGCCACCCTGAACGGTCTGGCCCGCAGCGGTCGTGATGTCCGGCTGTATTCCTCACTGGATGAAACCCGTACTGCGGAAAAACTTGCCCGCCATCCCTCCTTTACGGTGGTTTCTGAGCAGATAAAGGCGCGTGCCGGTGAGACATTGCTGGAAACCGCTATCAGTCTGCAGAAAACCGGGCTTCACACGCCGGCACAGCAGGCTATTCATCTGGCGCTTCCTGTGGTGGAAAGTAAAAACCTGGCCTTCAGCATGGTGGACCTGCTGACAGAGGCGAAGTCGTTTGCTGCAGAAGGAACCAGTTTTACTGAACTGGGAGGGGAAATCAATGCGCAGATAAAACGCGGTGATTTACTGTATGTGGATGTGGCAAAAGGCTATGGCACAGGCCTGCTGGTTTCCCGTGCGTCGTATGAGGCAGAAAAGAGCATTCTTCGCCATATTCTCGAAGGTAAGGAGGCGGTCACGCCACTGATGGAGAGAGTACCTGGCGAACTCATGGAGAAACTGACATCAGGACAGCGTGCCGCTACCCGCATGATACTGGAAACGTCCGACCGTTTCACGGTGGTGCAGGGCTATGCCGGTGTGGGTAAGACCACACAGTTCCGGGCGGTGATGTCAGCCGTGAACATGCTGCCGGAGAGTGAACGTCCCCGTGTCGTGGGGCTGGGGCCCACGCACCGTGCGGTCGGTGAGATGCGCAGCGCCGGCGTGGATGCACAGACGCTGGCGTCCTTTCTGCAT
>NZ_JAHZSO010000084.1:0-1543 GCF_028421345.1 Escherichia sp. S10b | reverse complement strand
CTTTCCAACCAAATTGTTCATTCAGCCGGTATGTTTTTGATCTGCCGACTTTAGGTCCCTCAAAGATCACCCCAACATCCAGTAGCGCGCGAACGGCGCGACTAACATTCGTTTTCTGCATCCCTAAAGTTTCAGCAATATCTGCTTGGGCGATCTGAATGAAGTTTTCGTAATCCAGATCTGCAAGCATCAGCATTAAGACCTTGAATTGCTCCCCGGTTAATTCCTTAGCCAAGATCCGTAATGCGTCTTGATTCATGGTGAAATGCCTCTGAAATGCTGATTTTTGTTTAGGGCGGATAACGGCAACGAAGCCGCCGATAATCTCACCCTGGTCATTTATCTGAGTGATTCTCTCGACATCCTTACTCATCTTTGAACCCTATTTGAGTTATCAATAATGATAACAGTGTTATCATTATTGATAACTATGTCAACTGTAACCCTTAGATTTTATTAATGTTTTTATTCTCCTTTCTGTATCTTTATATTAGGCGTCTAACGCATTGATTCCATTAGATATTTATCCTAGCTGCTCTTTGGGGTGTCGGGGCGAAGCCCTGACCCAGTCACGTAGCGATAGCGGAGTGTATACTGGCTTACTCCTCTGCAAGCCTCGTCAGCCATGATTTTTGTCCGATTTCTCGCTCTCCACGTTCAACAGCTCCATCATGTTTTTGCCGTCCGTTCACCGTTAAAACGCCTCAGAAATCAGGACAGGATGTGCAAATGTAATACCGTCACCCGCGACGATATTCCGTTTGCCATCTGGTCAGAGCTTCGCCCCGACACCCCGTATCAGTGCGTACGTGCTCAATGTGGTTTCCTGTTCTCTTCCGCTTCCTCGCCCACTCGCTCACTAACGTTCGGTCGCTGGGGCTGCGGCGAGCGGTGCCACCTCTCGCATGCTGTCGGTGATTCCGCTGTTGTTCTTTCGGGGATGAGTCGTCAGATAGCCCTTCAAACGCGCTCAGAAGCTCTCAGACGCACGAGGCGGGGTTTAAATGCCCGTCAGGGCATGGAAGGCGCGAAAAACGCTTACAGAGCGTTTCAGGAGGTCAGGCGCGCCGATACCCCTAGCCAGGGGCTTTCAGGTCGCCAGGAACCGCGCCAGCCCCCTGCAAAGCCCATTTGCACGGTACAAGCAGCCACTCGGTTGGTAGGTGGTCGTAGACCGTCGGTGTTACAGCGATGGGGGGTCTGGGGGTCTCCCCAGACGGTTTCCGGTTGCGCTCAAGGCGCTGCCGGAACCGTGGCGGCTCGGTCGTTCTGGAGATCGGGGAGCAAAAACACGCAAGGGATTTTGAGGCGGCAAAAGAGCAATGCAGGATAGACAATCCACTAGAAATTGCATGCAATGTTCTGTGGATTGTCCGCCTGCCGCTGGCTCTTTAAATCCGGCCGCCCTGAATGACACTAAAGCCGTTTTTGAGTGCCTTTTTGTGGTTGGTTACGGTGCCTTTCCAACCAAATTGTTCATTCAGCCGGTATGTTTTTGATCTGCCGACTTTAGGTCCCTCAAAGATCACCCCAACATCCAGTA
>NZ_JAHZSO010000083.1:0-723 GCF_028421345.1 Escherichia sp. S10b | reverse complement strand
TTGAGGCGGGATAGTGAGCAGAAAGGGACATATAACACGGATGACTACAGAAAGGCCGAGCAGGCGCTGACGGAGAGCCTGAACAGGCAACTGAATGAGAATCGCCGTTACTGGCAACAGCTTGAAATTGCTCAGGGTAACTGGAAAAACGGTGCCATGCGGGCGTTTCAGAATTTCACGGCAGATGCGGATAATGCGGCAGGCACTGCGGAGCAGATGCTTACAGCGGCATTTAATAGTGCAGGTAATGCACTGGCTACATTCTGTACCACCGGAAAACTGAACTTCAAATCTTTTACCGCCTCGCTCCTTTCTGATCTGGCAAAAATCATGGCTCAGATGTCCATGATGCAGGCAGTTAAGGGGATTGGTTCGGCGTTTGGCTGGGGGAGTGCAGCAACTGCCAGTGTGACGCCCAATGCTGATGGTGGTGTTTATCAGTCTGCTGATTTGAGTCGCTACAGTGGCACGGTGGTTAACCGTCCGACGTTTTTTGCTTTTGCAAAAGGTGCAGGTGTGATGGGGGAAGCTGGGCCTGAAGCCATTCTGCCTCTGCGTCGTGGTGCTGACGGTAAGCTGGGGGTTGTGGCGGATATTGGTGGTTCAGGTATGGCGATGTTTGCCCCGCAGTACAACATCGAGATCAATAACGATGGCACGAACGGGCAGATAGGTCCGGCTGCCCTGAAGGTGGTTTATGACCTCGGGAAAAAAGCAGCAGCG
>NZ_JAHZSO010000082.1:0-774 GCF_028421345.1 Escherichia sp. S10b | reverse complement strand
CCAACAAATATCACTGCGTCGTATTCACGCGAGGCCAGGCAGTTCATCGGCTCAATAACATACGGTGCCACCAGCGGATCCCACGGGACTGAGTTCCCTGCCCCCATGGGCACCCGCATATACTGAGCAACGGCATCAGCAACCCGCATTCGTCTCGGTGCGCGAAGGATATAACCTGAATCGGTTCGTGCTGCCTTTGCGGTTTCCTGATTCAGCATTACTCCTCCTGCTGTAATTCCTCCTCATCATCCGCACCTGCTTCAGTCACCCGCAGGGCTATCTGATCGCGCAGATCATCAATAATGGACTGAACACGGCTCACAGCGGCAGGCTGCAGACCGCAGTCACGTTCAAGAATATCCGGTAATGTCTCCAGCACCTGCACGACCGCTTTTGCCCAGATGGCAAACTCCCGTCTGACATCACTGGCCGGAATGAGTTGTGCCGTTTCCTGTTCGAACTTAAGACGCTCACGTTCAGACTGATACCAGGCTTTGCGCTCATGCGCGTCCATTTCGCCTTCTGCAACCGGCGGTGGTAATGCCAGAAATGCCGACACAATATCAACCACCCGATAAAGCTTGAGGTTGCTTTCATGCCCCCCTGCAACGGGTAGATTTTGCAGCCTTGCCGCAGCAGTCTGGCGATGTACACCTGACAGTGCCGCCAGTTGACTGATATTCAGCGTCAGATTTTTCAACTCTCGATCCATACCCGCTCCAGAATGTTTTAAACATGCATCTTGCGAACAACTTTAGGCAAACGGTGTTAGTG
>NZ_JAHZSO010000081.1:0-3310 GCF_028421345.1 Escherichia sp. S10b | reverse complement strand
GATGTGGGTACAGCGGCACAACGTGATGGATTTGCTGGGCTGGGTGGCCGTGTTTGTGCTTATCAGCCTGCTGGTTAATGTCCGCACATCGGTGCAGGTTATTGATAACAGTGACCTGGTCAAAGTTCACCGGGTGGATAATGTGCCGGTCGGACTGGCGATGCCACTTTCACTGACGACCCGTATCGGGCATGCAATGGTGGCCAGTTACGAGATGATCTTCACGCAACCGGACAGTGTCACCTACAGCAAAACGGGGATGCTGTTTGGCGCAGAACTGGTATCAAAAAGCACCGACTTTTTGTCCCGGAATCCGGAAATCACCAATCTTTTCCAGGATTATGTGCAGAACTGCGTGATGGGGGATATTTACCTGAACCACAAATATACGCTGGAGGAGCTGATGGCCTCCGCTGATCCCTACACGCTGATTTTTTCCCGCCCCAGCCCGCTGCGGGGCGTTTATGACAGCAATAATAATTTCGTAACCTGTAAGGACGCGTCGGTTTCGCTGAAAGACAAGCTGAATCTGGACACACAGAGTGGCGGAAAAACCTGGCATTATTATGCCCAGCAGCTATTTGGCGGACGCCCTGATCCTAACCTGCTGTTCAGTACGCTGATTGGCGACAGTTACAGTTACTTCTATGGCTCAAGTAAATCAGCCAGCCAGATCATCCGCCAGAATGTCACCATCAATGCGCTGAAGGAGGGGATCACCAGTTATGCCGCACGTAATGGTGATTCGGCCAGCCTGGTGAATCTGGCCACCACGTCATCGATGGAGAAACAACGTCTGGCACATGTATCAATCGGTCATGTGGCGATGCGGACACTGCCCATGACGCAGACCATCCTGACGGGGATCGCCATCGGTATTTTCCCGCTCCTGGTACTGGCGGCTGTCTTCAACAAACTGACGCTGTCCGTCCTGAAAGGCTATGTGTTTGCCCTGATGTGGTTGCAGTCATGGCCAATGTTGTACGCCATTCTGAACAGCGCCATGACATTTTATGCAAAGCAGAATGGTGCACCGGTGGTGCTCTCGGAAATTTCACAGATACAGCTGAAATACTCCGATCTGGCTTCCACTGCCGGGTATCTTTCCATGATGATCCCGCCATTATCCTGGATGATGGTCAGGGGGCTCGGGGCAGGATTTTCCAGTGTGTACAGCCATTTCGCTTCCTCTGCTATCAGCCCGACCGCCAGTGCAGCAGGCAGTGTGGTTGACGGTAATTACTCCTACGGCAACATGCAGACGGAGAACGTTAACGGCTTCAGCTGGAGCACCAACAGCACCACGTCGTTTGGTCAGATGATGTACCAGACCGGCAGTGGCGCAACCGCCACACAGACCCGTGACGGTAATATGGTGATGGATGCAAGCGGAGCGATGTCCCGGTTACCGGTCGGCATCAATGCAACGCGTCAGATTGCGGCGGCACAACAGGAAATGGCCCGGGAAGCATCGAACAGAGCAGAAAGTGCCCTGCATGGGTTCAGCAGCAGTATTGCCAGTGCCTGGAACACGCTCAGTCAGTTTGGTTCTAACCGGGGGAGCAGTGATTCTGTCACCGGTGGTGCTGACAGCACGATGAGTGCACAGGACTCCATGATGGCCAGCCGTATGCGCAGTGCAGTGGAAAGCTATGCGAAGGCGCATAATATCAGTAATGAGCAGGCGACTCAGGAACTGGCATCAACAAGTACCAGGCTATCTGGTGGAATGTATGCTGATGCTCATGCTGAATGGGGGGTTAAACCTAAAATTCTTGGTGTTGGTGGTGGGGTAGGCATCAGAGGTGGATTTAAGGGGAGCCTGGATGCAACGGATGATGACTCACATTCAGCAAGTAGTGGCAGCAGGGCTACCCATGATGCTCGCCATGATATCGATGCTAAAGCCAGTAAGGACTTTAAAGAGGCCAGCGATTACTTTACCAGTCGCAAAGTCAGTGAATCCGGCAGCCATACTGACAATAATGCCGATTCCCGCGTGGACCAGTTGTCTGCAGCCCTGAACTCAGCGAAACAGAGTTACGACCAGTACACGACGAATATGACCCGCAGCCATGAATATGCTGAAATGGCATCCCGTACTGAAAGCATGAGTGGGCAGATGAGCGAAGATTTGTCGCAACAGTTTGCACTGTATGTGATGAAACACGCACCGCAGGATGCCGAAGCTATTCTGACAAACACCAGTTCACCGGAGATTGCAGAACGCCGTCGGGCGATGGCATGGTCTTTTGTTCAGGAACAGGTGCAGCCTGGTGTTGATAATGCCTGGCGTGAATCCCGTGGGGATATTGGTAAAGGAATGGAGAGCGTACCTTCGGGTGGTGGCAGCCAGGATATTATTGCTGACCATCAGGGGCATCAGGCCATTATTGATCAAAGAACGCAGGACAGTAATATCCGTAATGATGTAAAACATCAGGTTGATAATATGGTCACAGAATATAAAGGGAATATCGGAGATACTCAGAATAGTATTCATGGCGAAGAAAATATTGTAGACAGACAATATTCAGAGTTAAAAAATAATCACAAACAGGAAGAAATTCAACAAAACAACAGATATAATGAAGAAAATAAACGACAGAAATTAATGCCAACACCGTCTGAAGATGCATTAAAACAGATGGTGGATGATAAGAAAGAACGATTGAAGGGGCCATTATGATCACTCACTATGATATAAAAATGGAGATGCAAAAACTAAAGGAGGTACTCTCTGTAGAGGGTGTTAATATCCCATCATTATTACAAGTCATAAAGCCGGGAACTTATGTGTTTTTATGGATTTTATTATGGCCAACTTTTCTGCGTTTAGTATCGGTTAAAAGTGATGTCAGGGATGTTGGCTTTGATATATGTGCTAGTGTAATGATGGGGTTCCTGCTTTTTGTGGCTATTACAAATGGAATGATGTTATACCTTGCGATTCCTGATAGTTTCAGAAAGGATTCAAAAATAATAAATTTTATGTATTCTAAGAGTAAGACATATATTTTGTTGTTTTTGATTGTTTTTTCTATGGTTTCGTTTATGCATTCTATCTTATATGTTTTTGCACTAATGATTACATTCATATTATTTTTCTTGGTGTATACCATAGATATAAATCGTTATAATCTCTCAGCTATTGCCTCAGTAATAGGACTGTTCAAAAAAGAGTCTGTTAGTTAAAAGGATATTTTGGATGAAAACAAAAAAATTGATGATGGTTGCACTGGTCAGTTCCACTCTGGCCCTTTCAGGGTGTGGTGCGATGAGCACAGCAATCAAGAAGCGTAACCTTGAG
>NZ_JAHZSO010000010.1:0-26897 GCF_028421345.1 Escherichia sp. S10b | reverse complement strand
TTCTTGTTCATTAAGTCACCTATTTTGTGTTGTGGTGAGAATATCACCTTTCATCAGGTGGCCAAATTTAGTGTGCCACTACATGTCTGTGAAGGGGAAATGTATCTGCTCGGTACGGTGCTTTCGCATTTTCTGTCGCTGTACGCCAGCGTTAACTCATTCCACATGCTGACCGTTGTGAACACAGAAAGCCAGGAGACATGGAAATGGACGGAAAGAACCGGGCAGCATCCTCTTATCTGAGTCCGGGAAATCCCTCGGCAGATAAAGAGCAGAATGAGCCGCTGGCACAGGTTTTTCATAACGCCTGCTCTTACAATTTTTTTGCGATGGCGGAGCTGTTGCACCGCCTGGCACAGGGTGAAAAGGGGACGCCAGAATTATCCCTGCGCGACGATCCGACACAGGAAACCCTGCGTTTCAGCGCCGATGCCAGCCTTGCGTTTCCCCTGAGTGATATCAGTGCGCTGAAACGGGATACGTCAGGGGCATTCAGGATGACCACCACCTTTATGGGGTTACAGGGGAGCCAGTCGCCTCTCCCCGGTTATTACCTCGATCACCTGGCCTGGAAAGCGGTACATGAACAAAGTCCGGTAGGTGATTTTCTGGATATGTTCAGCCACCGCCTGACCCAGTTTGTCTGGCATATCTGGCGTAAGTACCGCTATCACATCAGTTTTCGTAACGGCGGTGTGGATGCGTTCTCGCAGCGCATGTACTCCCTTGTCGGGCTGGGCCACCGCCAGCTTCGCGATAAGCTGGCGATTAATCACAGCAAAATGCTGGCGTATTCCGGGATCCTGGCAAACCCGGGGCGATCCCCGGAAATTATCTGTGGCCTGGTGTCCCACTGCTTTGATTTGTCAGAAGTGACGCTGCAAAACTGGCAGCGTCGCAAGGTGGATATTGAACCGGATCAGCAAAATAGTCTGGGGAGCTATTCACTTAAAAATGGCGAAAAACTGGCGGGAAGATCGGTACTGGGCAACTTTGTTCTGGGTACACGGGTGCCCGATCTCAGCGGAAAATTCCAGCTCAGTATTACCAGCCTGACCCGAAAACAGTTCCTCTCTTTTCTGCCGTCCGGCGAAAACTTCCTGCCACTGACGATGTTTGTGTCCTTCATCCTGCGCGATCAGCTTGCCTGGGACTTACATCTGGGGCTGGCGCCGGAGCAGGTGGGCGCAATGCGCCTGGGCGATAACAAAAGTGCGCTGCTGGGCTGGACCAGCTTCCTCGGCACACCGGAAGAACGACCCTCAGTCACCATCAGGGTACGGTCGTAAATTATGATAATCACGGAGCAGAATATGCCGGAAGAGAAACTACAGACGCTTTCATTGCAGGTCATTAACGGCAGTGAGCTGGAAAGCGGACGGGCGGCGCGCTGTCTGTTCACACAGCAGGGAAATGTCGGCCATGGCCCCGAATGCCACTGGTCGGTACAGGATCGTCAGCAGAGCATTCCGGCCCAGGCTTTTACCGTTATCCTGCACGATGGCACATTTTGTCTGCGCCCGCAGACGGCACAACTGTGGCTGAATCAGGCAAAAGTCACAGCAACATCAGACCTAATACAGTTGCGCCAGGGCGATGAGATCCAGATCGGACGGCTGATGGTGAGGGTTCATCTGAACCGGGGAGATATTCCCCATTACGATGAGGAAATGGCCACTCCCGAAACCATCGTTACCAATCGCGATATGCTCACGGATACCCTGCTATCAACGGAGGGTACGCCACACTATCCGGGAATGACTCACCGGCACCAACTTGCAGACACCGTGGTAAACGGTTTTTCTGCCGATCCACTCCAGGCACTTCAGTCCGAAAGCCTGATTACCACGGGCGATCCGCTTTCAGGCATTGCGGCTGTCCGGCCATCGGCACCGCTGTCCGATCCGGCAAGTAATGGGGGGATCAATACTCCGTTTATGGATCTGCCGCCCATTTATGCCAGCCCCGGCGATCGTAATGACGACGTCTCTGCGGCAGAAATGGCGCAACGCCACCTTGCGGTCACCCCCTTACTGCGCGGTCTTGGCGGCTCGCTTACCATGAGCAATTCCGACGATGCGGATGATTTTCTGGAGGAGGCCGGACGAACGTTACAGGCCGCAATAAAAGGTCTGCTCGATTTGCAGCAGCAGCGTAACAGCCTCTCAGACAAACATTTGCGCCCGCTGGAAGATAACCCGCTGCGCCTGAACATGGATTACGCCACCGCGCTCGACGTAATGTTTGCCGAAGGTAAAAGCCCGGTACATCTGGCGGCTCCCGCCGCCGTCAGTGAAAGCCTGCGCAATGTCCGCCACCACGAAGAAGCTAACCGGGCAGCGATTGTGGAGTCGCTTCGTGTCCTGCTGGATGCTTTCTCACCACAAAATCTGCTGCGCCGCTTTGTGCAGTACCGCCGCAGCCATGAACTGCGCCAGCCGCTGGATGATGCCGGAGCATGGCAAATGTACAGCCATTATTACGAAGAACTGGCCTCCGATCGCCAGCAGGGGTTTGAGATGCTGTTTAACGAGGTCTACGCCCAGGTCTATGACCGGGTGCTTCGTGAAAAACAGCGGGAGCCGGAAGCATGAACAGGAAGGCGTTTCTGGCCTGCGTGCTGATGTGCGTCATATTAACCGGCTGCGAAACGGCGAAAAAAATCAGTGAGGTGATCAAAAACCCGGATATCCAGGTCGGGAGCCTGAAGGAGCAACCTTCGGAAATAACCGTCACCCTGCTGACCGAACCGGACACCAATACCAATGCGGAAGGTGAATCAGCCGCCGTGGATGTGCAACTGGTGTACCTGACTGACGACTCAAAATTGCTGGCAGCCGACTATGACCAGATAGCCAGTACGCCGCTACCGGATGTGCTGGGTAAAAACTATATCGACCACCAGGATTTCAACCTGTTGCCGGACACCATCAAAACCCTGCCGCCGGTAAAGCTGGATGAGAAAACGCAGTTTATTGGTGTCGTGGCCTATTTCTCCGATGACCAGGCCACTGAATGGAAACAAATCGAGACGGTGGAAGGAACCGGCCACCATTACCGCCTGCTGGTGCATGTACGTCAAAGCAGCATCGAAATGAAAAAAGAGGATGAATAATTATGGCAACCACCCGCAACAAGGTGATGTGGCAGGAAGGGATGCTGATGCGCCCACACCATTTCCAGCAACAGCAGCGTTACAACGACTACCTGGATAACCAGCGTTTCCGGGCCATGAATGATTTATCCTGGGGATTTACCGAACTCACCCTCAACAATGAACTGCTGGCGCAGGGTAAGATCATGATTGACAGCGCGTCAGGCACACTGCCCGACGGCACCGTCTTTTCTATCCCCGACCAGGACGCACTGCCCGATCCGCTGCACCCGCAAAATTTTCCGGACGAAAGAAGCCGCAATATCTACCTCGCTCTGCCGGTCGCCAGTGATGTGAGAAATGAAATCAGCGACGGACGGCGAATCGGGCGTTACCGGCTGAATTATGCCGATGTCCGGGATTTGCATTCAGAAGAAGGTGACGCGCGAACATTGACGCTGGGTCAACTGACGCCGCGCATTATGAGCGGTGCAGAAGATATGAGCGCCTATATTACGCTCCCGCTTTGCCGTATCAGCGATCGCCATGCCGATGGCTCCCTGACGTTGGATGACGATTTTATCCCCTCCTGCCAGAATATTCAGGTCAGTAAGAAACTGCGTGTTTATCTCAAAGAGGTACAGGGGGCCATTGGCGGACGGGCAAGCGATCTGGCAAACCGTATTGGCTCTCCGGCGCAGAGCGGCATCGCGGATGTGGCGGAATTTATGATGTTGCAGTTACTTAACCGTAACCAGACCCGGTTTACCCATCGCGCCCGCCGATCCCAGCTCCACCCGGAAGATTTCTACCTTGATCTTGCTGGGTTGCTGGGTGAACTGATGACCTTTACCGAGCCGTCGCGCCTGCCCTGCCCGCTTGATGTGTATGATCATCATGATCTGACCAAAACATTTAAAACACTGTTACCGGAAGTCAAACGGGCGCTACATACCGTACTGTCGCCAAGAGCGGTCAATCTGCCGCTGCATCTGCGTGACGGTATCTGGCAGGCCGATATCCATGACACAGAACTGCTGCAATCTGCCACCTTTGTGCTGGCCGTGGCGGCAAACGTGCCGGTCGATCAGATCCAGCGTCAGTTTATCCAGCAGTCGAAAATTTCCTCGCCGGAAAAAATCCGCAATATGGTCAGTGTGCAGATCCCCGGTATTCCATTGCGTGCCCTTATGGTGGCTCCCCGCCAGCTTCCTTATCATTCCGGGTTCAGCTATTTCGAACTCGACAAGAGCGGACAGGCCTGGACAGAAATGGCTGCCGCCGGGGCCGTTGCACTGCATGTATCCGGCAGTTTCCCGGATCTGAACATGCAACTGTGGGCGATAAGAGGGTAAGACGATGGATGAGGGGTCACTGTCTCTGCCACCATTTACCGGATACGACGAAAAAAGCCAGCGCAACTACCATCTCGCGCTTCGTGGCAACAGCCTGAATCCGATGATCGACGCGGCCACGCCGCTACTCGGTATGGTAATGCGCCTTTCAACCATGAACAGCCAGACGATGCCGGAGCATCTTTTTGCTCAGGTGGTGACGGATGTTCAGGCCGTGGAGCAACTGCTTCAGGAGCAGGGCTACGAACCGGGCGTGATTATCTCGTTTCGCTACATCCTCTGCACGTTTATTGATGAAGCGGCGCTCGGTAACGGCTGGTCAAACAAGAACGAGTGGATCAAGCAGTCATTGCTGGTCCATTTCCACAACGAAGCCTGGGGTGGAGAGAAAGTTTTCATCCTGCTGGAGCGCCTGATCCGTGAACCCAAACGTTACCAGGATCTGCTGGAATTTCTCTGGATCTGTTTTTCTCTGGGATTTCGCGGGCGCTACAAAGTGGCAGCACAGGATCAGGGGGAATTTGAGCAGATCTACCGCCGTCTGTACCACGTTCTGCATAAACTGCGCGGCGATGCCCCTTTCCCGCTGTTACACCAGGACAAAAAAACCCAGGGCGGGCGTTATCAGCTCATCAGTCGCCTGACTGTTAAACATATTTTTTGTGGTGGCGTTGTCGTGCTGGCGTTGTTTTACCTGTTCTATCTGTTGCGGCTGGACAGCCAGACGCAGGACATCCTGCACCAGCTAAACAAATTACTTCGATAAGGACGTTTATGATCCAGATTGATCTTCCCACGCTGGTAAAACGGCTGAACCTGTTCTCCCGCCAGGCGCTGGAGATGGCCGCCTCTGAATGTATGAGTCAGCAGGCAGCGGAAATTACCGTCAGCCATGTGCTCATTCAGATGCTCACCATGCCACGCAGTGACCTGCGGGTTATTACCCGCCAGGGCGATATTGGCATGGAAGAGTTGCGCCAGGCGCTGACGGTAGAGAACTACACAACCGCCCGTTCTGCGGACAGCTACCCGGCGTTTTCCCCGATGCTGGTTGAGTGGCTGAAAGAGGGCTGGCTGCTGGCGTCGGCTGAGATGCAGCACAGCGAACTGCGCGGCGGCGTGTTGCTGCTGGCCCTGCTGCATTCGCCGCTGCGTTATATACCGCCTGCTGCCGCCCGGCTGTTGACCGGCATTAACCGTGACCGTCTGCAACAGGACTTTGTGCAGTGGACACAGGAGTCGGCGGAATCAGTCGTGCCGGATGCAGACGGTAAAGGCGCAGGCACAATGACGGACGCCTCTGACACCCTGCTTGCCCGCTATGCCAAAAACATGACCGCAGACGCCCGTAACGGCAGGCTTGACCCGGTACTGTGCCGCGACCACGAAATCGACCTGATGATCGACATTCTCTGCCGCCGCCGTAAAAACAACCCGGTGGTGGTGGGCGAAGCGGGCGTGGGCAAAAGCGCACTGATTGAAGGGCTGGCGCTGCGCATCGTGGCAGGCCAGGTGCCGGACAAGCTGAAAAACACCGATATCATGACCCTTGACCTGGGCGCATTGCAGGCCGGGGCGTCGGTGAAGGGTGAATTCGAAAAACGTTTCAAAGGGCTGATGGCGGAGGTCATTTCCTCCCCGGTGCCGGTCATTCTGTTTATCGACGAAGCACATACCCTGATTGGCGCGGGCAACCAGCAGGGCGGGCTGGATATCTCCAACCTGCTCAAACCGGCGCTGGCGCGCGGCGAGCTGAAAACCATCGCCGCCACCACCTGGAGCGAGTACAAAAAATACTTCGAAAAAGATGCCGCCCTGTCGCGCCGCTTCCAGTTGGTGAAGGTCAGCGAACCCAACGCTGCCGAAGCCACCATTATTCTGCGCGGTCTGTCGGCGGTCTATGAACAGTCTCACGGCGTGCTGATTGATGATGACGCCTTGCAGGCCGCTGCGACATTAAGCGAGCGTTATCTCTCCGGGCGTCAGTTACCGGACAAAGCGATTGATGTGCTGGATACCGCCTGCGCCCGTGTGGCCATCAACCTGTCGTCGCCGCCGAAGCAAATCTCGGCGCTGACCACTCTGAGCCACCAGCAGGAGGCGGAAATTCGCCAGCTTGAGCGCGAGCTTCGCATCGGACTGCGTACCGACACATCACGGATGACCGAGGTGCTGGTGCAGTATGATGAAACGCTGACGGCGCTGGATGAACTGGAAGCGGCCTGGCACCAGCAGCAGACGCTGGTCCGGGAGATTATTGCGCTGCGCCAGCAGTTACTGGGCGTGGCAGAGGACGATGCGGCGCCGTTGCCGGACGCAGATACCGTGGAGGATACGCAGCCAGAGTCAGAGTCAGAGTCAGAGTCAGAGTCAGAGTCAGAGTCAGAGTCAGAGTCAGAGTCAGAGTCAGAGTCAGAGTCAGAGTCAGAGCAGGATAATACCGGTGCCGAACCGGCTGATGAAGCTGGCAGCGAACAGCCGGAAGAGACCGCTGAAACAGTTTCCCCGGTACAACGTCTGGCACATCTCACTGCCGAACTGGACGCCCTGCATAACGACCGGTTGCTGGTTTCCCCGCACGTCGATAAAAAACAGATTGCGGCGGTGATTGCCGAATGGACCGGCGTGCCGCTTAACCGCCTGTCGCAGAATGAAATGTCGGTCATCACCGACCTGCCAAAATGGCTCGGCGACACCATCAAAGGCCAGGACCTGGCGATTGCCAGCCTGCACAAACACCTGCTGACCGCACGCGCCGACCTGCGCCGTCCGGGACGCCCGCTGGGCGCGTTCCTGCTGGCTGGCCCCAGCGGCGTGGGTAAAACTGAAACCGTCCTGCAACTGGCAGAGCTGCTCTACGGCGGTCGCCAGTACCTGACCACCATCAATATGTCCGAGTTCCAGGAGAAACATACCGTCTCGCGACTGATTGGCTCCCCTCCGGGCTACGTTGGCTACGGTGAAGGCGGCGTACTGACCGAAGCGATTCGCCAGAAACCCTACTCGGTAGTACTGCTCGATGAAGTGGAAAAAGCGCACCCGGATGTGCTCAACCTGTTCTACCAGGCGTTCGATAAGGGCGAAATGGCAGACGGTGAAGGCCGCCTGATTGACTGCAAAAATATCGTCTTCTTCCTGACGTCCAACCTCGGCTACCAGGTAATAGTCGAGCATGCCGATGACCCGGAAACCATGCAGGAAGTACTGTATCCGGTGCTGGCCGACTTCTTCAAACCTGCCCTGCTGGCGCGTATGGAAGTGGTGCCGTACCTGCCGCTGTCGAAAGAGACGCTCGCCACCATCATTGCCGGGAAACTGGCCCGCCTGGATAACGTGCTGCGCAGCCGCTTTGGCGCGGAGGTGATTATAGAACCGGAAGTGACGGACGAAATCATGAGCCGCGTCACCCGCGCGGAAAACGGCGCGAGGATGCTGGAATCGGTCATCGACGGCAATATGCTGCCGCCGCTCTCCCTGCTGCTGTTGCAGAAAATGGCGGCGAATACGGCGGTTGCCCGGATTCGGTTGTCGGCAGTGGACGGCGCATTTACGGCAGACGTGGAAGATGCTCAGAACGACGAGTCCGTCACAAAGGATGAAACGGTTTTATGAGCAGGTTGCGCGTTTTCCGGCAGACAGGATGGTTTATCGCGGGCCTGATGACGGGCTTACCCGCCACTGCCGCGCCCGCAGAAGCATCGTCAATGGCCGGTGTGGCGGTCGCCGTCGCCACCACGACCCCGCCGGATGCGACAGCCACGTTACAGGCCATGCAGTCCTGTCGGCGGGAGTCCGCGGCGCTGGAGCGGCTTGACTGCTATGACCGCCTGCTGGCACCGCTGTCCCCGTCAGGGTTTGACGGGGCGCTGGTCAAAGCCGGTTTTGTGGGCGAAGCCTGGACCCGCGCCACGGAACAGGAAAAACACCGCCAGGGCAACACCACAGAGCTGCTGGTGACGCAGGTGCCGGGGGAGCGCCCGACGGTGGTGATAACCACCCCGGCTATCGGTCATGTTCCGCCACGCCCGGTGCTGATGTTCAGTTGCGTGGACAATATCACCCGGATGCAGGTGGCGCTGATGCACCCTCTGGATGTCCATGATATCGCCGTCACTCTGAATGCCGACAACCGGGCATTGCGCAGCCACTGGTTTGTGCGCGAGAACGGCACCCTGCTGGAGTCCAGCCGGGGGTTATCCGGGATTGATGAAATTAAGCAACTGTTCGGCGCAAAAACGCTGACGGTGGATACCGGCGCAGACAATGCCGCCGGAAAGCTGACCTTTAACATTGACGGGCTGGCAAGGGCGATTGCTCCCCTGCGCGATGCCTGCCACTGGGCGGGAGAATAAAAATATGGCAATGGACTTACGCGATCCGAATGTCTGGATATCGCACCTGCTGGAAAACCTGCCGGAAGAGAAACTGGCATCGGCGCTGAAAGATGACAACCCGAACTGGGAGTATATCGACGGCGAAATCGTCAAGCTGGGATCGCTGGCCCACAGTCAACTGGATATCCCGGAACTCCAGCGCCGGGGGCTGGTCATTCTGGCTTCGGAGAGTAAGGATTTTCGTCTGCTGGCGCATCTGCTGAGAACCCTGCAACACGCCGGTGATCCTCATCTCGCATTGCGCCTGCTGGCGCTGTATGTGGAGCATTACTGGGCGGTGGCTGCGCCGCAGAATATGGCGCATAAAAAACGCTTTGCCAGCCAGGTCATTAAACGCTTTGAAACAGGTATTGAAGTTTTTTCACAGAACGCCGCCACAGCGCAGCGCGATGCGCTGTCAGGGGAACTGGCAAAACTGGCGCAATGCTGGCAGTCACATAACGCCCCGGAACTGGCACAGGCTACTGATGATCTTTTTGCCCTGTACCAGCGTGCGTTTAATCGTGCGGCACCGGCTCCTGTCCCCACTCCGGCGGCCTCCGGTAGTTCACCACAGACCACCGCCACGTCTGAAAGCGGCGTGACGCAACCCAGTGCTCCGGCTCCCCAAATCGTCATCGACAGTCACGACGACAAAGCCTGGCGCGACACGCTGTTAAAAGTGGCGGCCATTTTATGTGAACGCCAGCCGGATTCACCGCAGGGCTACCGTCTGCGCCGCCATGCGCTTTGGCAGAACATCACCAGTACGCCCCAGGCGGAAAGCGATGGCCGTACTCCACTGGCTGCGGTCTCCGCCGATATGGTGGCAGATTACCATGCTCAGCTCGGTAGTGCCGATATGGCGCTGTGGCAGCAGGTGGAGAAAAGCGTACTGCTGGCTCCTTACTGGCTGGATGGTCACTGCCTTTCTGCACAGACGGCGCTGCGTCTGGGTTACAAACAGGTGGCAGACGCCATCCGCGATGAGGTCATCCGCTTCCTTGAGCGTCTGCCCCAGCTTACCGGGCTGCTGTTTAATGACCACACACCGTTTATCAGTGAGCAGACGAAACAATGGCTGGCAGCTTCGCCCGACGCCAAAGTTGCACCGGTTGCGCAAATCGGTGAGGAATCGAAGGCAGCCAGAGCCTGTTTTGCTGAGCAGGGTCTGGAGGCGGCGCTGCGATATCTGGACATGCTACCCGAAGGCGATCCCCGCGATCAGTTTCACCGCCAGTACCTTGCCGCACAGTTGACGGAAGAGGCGGGGCTGGTACAGCTTGCGCAGCAGCAGTACCGGATGTTGTTCAGGATGGGATTGCAGATGATGGTGGCAGACTGGGAGCCGTCCCTGCTTGAGCAGCTAGAACAAAAATTCACGGCAGAACAATAAAAGAGAACAGGAGTTTTTGTGTTCAGATTACCAACACCCCGACTACTCAGCGGACTCAAATCAGCCCTGCGACCGGCGATGCCCCGGTTTAAAGTCTCTGCTTTCTGGCTGCTGATACTGGCGTGGATTTTTCTGCTGGTGTGGATCTGGTGGAAAGGCCCGACGTGGACGCTGTATGAAGAACAGTGGCTCAAACCACTGGCGAACCGCTGGCTGGCAACGGCGGCGTGGGGGATTATTGCCCTGATGTGGCTTACCGTCCGGGTGATGAAGCGCCTGCAACAG
Organism: Escherichia sp. S10b; assembly: GCF_028421345.1. Lineage (NCBI taxonomy): Bacteria > Pseudomonadati > Pseudomonadota > Gammaproteobacteria > Enterobacterales > Enterobacteriaceae > Escherichia > Escherichia sp. S10b. The sequence continues at coordinate 16,394 of NZ_JAHZSO010000010.1, read as the reverse complement.
CTTGAAAAAATGCAAAAGCAACAGCGCGAGGAAGCCGTTGATCCGCTCAGCGTGGAACTGAACGCCCAGCAGCGTTATCTTGACCGCTGGCTGCTGCGCCTGCAACGCCATCTCGACAACCGCCGTTTCCTGTGGCAGTTGCCGTGGTATATGGTCATCGGCCCGGCGGGCAGTGGCAAAACGACACTGCTGCGCGAGGGGTTTCCGTCCGACATTATTTATGCCCCGGAGGGCGCACGCGGCGCAGAACAACGCCTGTACCTCACGCCCCATGTCGGTAAACAGGCGGTGATCTTTGATATCGACGGCACACTCTGCGCTCCCGCTGATGCGGATATCCTGCATCGCCGTCTGTGGGAACATGCCCTCGGCTGGCTGAAAGAAAAGCGCGCGCGCCAGCCGCTGAATGGGATTATTCTGACACTCGATTTACCCGATCTGCTTACCGCAGACAAACGCCGCCGCGAGCATCTGTTACAGGCGCTGCGCAGCCGCTTGCAGGATATACGCCAGCATCTTCACTGCCAGTTACCGGTTTACGTGGTACTTACCCGGCTTGATTTATTGCAGGGTTTTGCCGCCCTGTTTCAGTCCCTGAACAGACAGGATCGCGATGCGATTCTGGGCGTCACGTTCACCCGCCGTGCCCATGAAAATGATGACTGGCGAACAGAGTTGAATGCTTTCTGGCAGACATGGGTGGATCGAATGAATCTGGCGTTGCCGGATCTGATGGTCGCTCAGACTCACACCCGCGCGTCTTTATTCAGTTTTTCCCGCCAGATGCAGGGAAGCCGTGAACCGCTGGTGTCACTGCTTGAGGGTCTGCTTGATGGCGAAAATATGAACGTGATGCTGCGTGGTGTCTATCTCACCTCTTCGCTTCAGCGTGGACAGATGGATGATATATTCACCCAGTCTGCCGCCCGCCAGTACCGGCTGGGCAATAACCCACTGGCGTCCTGGCCCCTGGTGGACACCGCGCCTTATTTCACCCGCAGCCTGTTCCCGCAGGCATTACTCGCAGAGCCTAATCTGGCAACAGAGAGCCGCGCCTGGCTGATACGTTCCCGTCGCCGCCTGACGGTTTTCTCTGCCACAGGCGGCGTGGCAGCACTGCTGCTCATCACCGGCTGGCATCACTATTACAACGGTAACTATCAGTCTGGCATCACCGTGCTTAAGCAGGCCAAAGCCTTTATGGACGTGCCGCCTCCGCAGGGGGAAGATGACTTTGGCAACCTGCAACTGCCGCTCCTGAACCCGGTACGCGATGCCACACTGGCCTATGGCGACTGGGGCGACCGCAGCCGTCTGGCCGATATGGGACTGTACCAGGGACGACGTATCGGGCCTTATGTGGAACAGACCTATCTGCAACTGCTGGAGCAACGTTACCTGCCCTCGCTGTTTAACGGGCTGGTCAAAGAGCTGAACGCCGCGCCGCCGGAGAGTGAAGAAAAACTCGCGGTGCTGCGCGTGATGCGAATGCTGGAGGACAAAAGCGGACGTAACAATCAGGTGGTGAAGCAGTATATGGCAAAACGCTGGAGCGAAAAGTTCCACGGTCAGCGCGATATCCAGGCACAACTGATGTCCCATCTTGACTACGCGCTGGCTCATACTGACTGGCACGCAGAGCGTCAGGCGGGCGACGGTGACGCCATCAGCCGCTGGACGCCATATGACAAGCCCGTGGTATCAGCACAGAAAGAACTGAGCAAACTGCCTGTCTACCAGCGGGTTTACCAGAGCCTGAAAACGCGGGCGCTGGGCGTTCTTCCTGCCGACCTCAATCTGCGTGACCAGGTAGGGCCAACCTTTGACCAGGTGTTTACATCTGCCGATGACAACAAACTGGTTGTTCCACAGTTTCTTACCCGTTACGGCCTGCAAAGCTATTTTGTAAAACAGCGCGATGAACTGGTTGAACTGACGGCGATGGATTCCTGGGTACTTAACCTTACCCGCAGCGTGAAATACAGTGACGCCGACCGCGCGGAAATCCAGCGCCAGTTGACCGAGCAGTATATCAGCGACTACACCGCCACCTGGCGGGCCGGGATGGACAATCTGAATATCCGCAATTTTGAGTCCATCGGACAACTGACCGGGGCGCTGGAGCAGGTTATCAGCGGCGACCAGCCTTTGCAGCGGGCGCTAACCGTGCTGCGTGACAACACACAGCCAGGCGTCTTTTCTGAAAAACTCTCTGCCAAAGAACGGGAGGAAGCCCTGGCAGAGCCGGATTACCAGTTACTCACCCGCCTCGGGCATGAATTCGCCCCGGAAAACAGTACCCTGGCAGTACAGAAAGACAAAGAAAGCACGATGCAGGCCGTGTATCAGCAACTCACCGAGTTGCACCGCTACCTGCTGGCAATCCAGAACGCGCCTGTACCAGGAAAATCGGCGCTGAAAGCCGTGCAGTTACGGCTTGATCAGAACAGCAGCGATCCGATATTCGCCACCCGCCAGATGGCAAAAACGCTGCCTGCTCCGCTCAACCGCTGGGTTGGCAGGCTGGCTGACCAGGCCTGGCATGTGGTGATGGTGGAGGCTGTTCATTATATGGAAGTGGACTGGCGCGACAGCGTGGTGAAACCGTTTAACGAGCAACTGGCAAATAACTATCCGTTTAATCCGCGTTCTGCACAGGATGCCTCACTGGATGCCTTCGAACGCTTCTTTAAACCGGATGGCATACTGGATACCTTCTACCAGCAGAACCTGAAGCTGTTTATCGATAATGACCTGAGTCTGGAGGATGGCGATAACAACGTCATTATTCGCGAAGATATTATTGCGCAACTGGAAACTGCGCAGAAAATCCGTGACATCTTCTTCAGCAAACAGAACGGTCTGGGAACATCCTTTGCCGTGGAAACGGTATCGCTTTCAGGCAATAAACGCCGCAGTGTACTGAACCTTGACGGTCAGTTAGTCGATTACAGCCAGGGCCGTAACTATACCGCCCATCTGGTCTGGCCTAACAACATGCGCGAAGGCAACGAAAGTAAGCTGACGCTCATCGGCACCAGCGGCAACGCGCCGCGCAGTATCAGCTTCAGCGGGCCGTGGGCGCAGTTCCGCCTGTTCGGGGCCGGACAACTGACCGGAGTACAGGATGGCAACTTTACCGTGCGCTTTAGCGTGGACGGTGGCGCGATGACCTACCGTGTGCATACCGACACGGAAGATAACCCGTTCAGCGGTGGGTTGTTCAGCCAGTTTGGTCTGTCAGACACACTGTACTGAGGAGGCAGGGATGAATAGTAACGTACTGACACAAACTATCGTTACCGGCAGTGACCCGCGCGGGCTGCCGGAATTCAGCGCCATCCGCGAGGAAATAAACAAAGCCAGCCACCCGTCACAGCCTGAGCTGAACTGGAAACTGGTGGAGTCGCTGGCGCTGGCGATTTTTAAAGCCAACGGTGTGGATTTACACACCGCCACCTACTATACGCTTGCCCGGACACGGACCCAGGGACTGGCGGGATTCTGCGAAGGTGCGGAACTGCTGGCGGCAATGGTAAGCCACGACTGGGATAAGTTCTGGCCGCAGGGCGGCCCGGCGCGTACTGAAATGCTGGACTGGTTTAACTCCCGAACCGGCAATATTCTGCGTCAGCAAATCTCCTTTGCGGAATCCGACCTACCACTGATCTACCGCACAGAGCGGGCATTGCAGCTTATCTGCGATAAGCTCCAGCAGGTGGAACTGAAGCGCGTTCCGCGCGTGGAGAATCTGCTCTATTTTATGCAGAACACGCGTAAACGGCTTGGACCCCAGCTGAAGAGTAACACTGAGAACGCCGCACAGACCACGGTCAGAACGCTGATTTATGCCCCGGAAACACAGGCATCTTCCACACCAGAAGCGGTAGTGCCTCCCCTGCCCGGCCTGCCTGAGATGAAAGTGGAAGTTCGCAGTCTGACAGAGAATCCCCCACAGGCCAGTGTGATAAATCAAGGCAGTACGGTAAGAGGGTTTATCGCAGGGATCGCCTGTTCAGTGGCTGTCGCCTCAGCATTGTGGTGGTGGCAGGTCTATCCGGTGCAGCAGCAACTGTTACAGGTTAACGACACCGCTCAGGGCGCAGCAACGGTGTGGATGGCCTCACCTGAACTCGAAAACTATGAGCGCAGGCTGCAACAACTTCTTGATACCTCCCCGGTACAGCCGCTGGAAACCGGGATGCAGATGATGCGTGTTGCCGACAGTCGCTGGCCGGAAAGCCTGCAACAGCAACAGGCCTCGACACAATGGAATGAGGCACTCAAAACCCGCGCACAGAGTAGCCCGCAGTTGCGTGGCTGGTTGCAGACCCGCCAGGACTTACATGCTTTTGCAGATCTAGTGATGCAGCGCGAGAAAGAGGGACTAACCCTTTCCTATATCAAAAATGTCATCTGGCAGGCGGAGCGGGGACTGGGGCAGGAAACACCCGTTGAGTCTCTGTTGACGCAGTACCATGATGCCCGTGCGCAGAAGCAGAATACAGATGCGCTGGAAAAACAAATTAATGAGCGACTCGAAGGCGTGTTAAGCCGCTGGCTGCTGCTGAAGAATAACGTCATGCCAGAGGCGGCAACCGGTACCACGGCCGAAAAATAATTATTTAATTAAAGGAGATTATCATGGCAAATATAAGTTATTTATCTTTGAGTGGAGAGACACAAGGGCTAATTTCAGCAGGTTGCTCAACGCTTGATTCTGTCGGAAACAAAGCGCAGCCAGAACATAAAGATCAGATCATGGTTTATGCGTTAATGCATTCCATCTCAAGAAGTCAAAATGTCAATCATCATGAATTAATTATCACCAAACCGGTTGATAAATCCTCACCATTGCTGGCAAAAGCACTTAGTGACAATGAAAAAATGGCAATATGTGAATTTATACTCTACCGAACCAGTAAAGCGGGTATTTACCAGCCTTATTATAAAATAAATCTGTCAAAAGCCCGAATATCAAGTATTGATTTTGTCACACCGCATGCTGTCCTGGAAAAAGAACTGGAACCACAGGAGAGAATTGCCTTTATTTATGAAGATATTTCCTGGGAGCATACGTTAGCCGGTACGAATGCAATGAGTAAATGGCAGGATCGTGTACAGTAACTTACTGTAATAACATAATAAATTACTATTGCGGAGAGATAAAATGGCTGGTTTAAGGAGTAACAACAACACACAGAATGCACAGTGGGCTGATTATGTGGGTGACATTCTTCGGGGGGCTCAGCCGATAAACCAGCTAGTACCTCAGCACCCTTATCTTAACGACGTCCCACTCATTGATGAGTTAAGGCATCAGAACACTCATCATGTTATTCTCTTGACACTTGATGTTGCAAAAAAAATACTCAGCCCAATAACATCATTTGATTACATTCATTTTATCACTACACATCCTTCAGGTATAAAAGATACACTCGCCTGGTTAGTTAACGCGAGTAAATTAATGACTGAGTTTGATGACAATGGGAAAATTATATTTAACCTTAATGCCTTAAAGTATACAAAAGCAAGTTACTTTGAAATACTTGGAGAGAAATATATAAAAATCACAACATCCAGCCCCTTGCTTTTAGAAAAGCTCGGTAAATATATTTTCTCTTCACGAGCGCCTCAAGTTCTGGAACTCGCTATTGGCTGGCGAGGAGCTTTATCTGAATCAATAAAAGGAGTTAAGTTCTGTATCTGGTTTTCAGTAGCCTGGAGAACCATAGAATTTATTATGAGTTCAGAGCGAGATCTGGTTAATTTTCTTGGCGATTTTTCAATGGATGTGGCCAAAGCAGTTATAGCCGGTGGTGTTGCAACCGCTATTGGAAGCCTGGCTTCTTTTGCCTGTGTTAGCTTTGGCTTTCCAGTAATTCTTGTCGGAGGAGCAATTTTACTGACAGGGATAGTGTGTACAGTTGTTTTAAATGAAATCGATGCTCAATGCCATTTATCAGAAAAATTAAAATATGCAATTAGAGATGGACTAAAACGGCAACAGGAACTTGATAAATGGAAAAGGGAAAACATGACTCCATTTATGTATGTTCTTAACACTCCACCCGTGATATGAGGATTAACCATGCGTTTACATGTTAAATTAAAAGAGTTTCTTTCGATGTTTTTTATGGCCATATTATTTTTCCCTGCATTCAATGCTTCTTTGTTTTTTACCGGAGTTAAACCTCTATATTCAATAATAAAATGCTCCACGGAAATATTTTATGATTGGAGAATGTTGATTCTGTGCTTTGGTTTCATGTCGTTTTCCTTTTTAAATGTTCATGTAATTTTACTTACGATAATAAAATCATTCTTAATCAAAAAAACGAAGGTAGTCAATTTCGCCACAGACATAACAATACAGCTAACTCTTATATTTTTACTAATAGCTATCGTAATAGCACCTTTAATAGCTCCTTTTGTCACAGGATATGTCAATGCTAATTATCACCCCTGCGGTAATAATACGGGGATTTTCCCAGGAGCAATCTATATTAAAAATGGCATGAAATGTAATAATGAATATATTTCTCGCAAGGAAGATTCAGCAGTTAAATAATTAAATATTCTAAAACAAACAGTTTTTAACTCCGGATTCCATGTCCTTTCTTGCACTGTCTTTGTCAAGAAAAATTTCTTATGCAAAGAATTTTGTATTATTGCCGCCAGAAATTCCTGGCGGCAGATATAATTTATTATTGATAGCGGTTAACCAAATCTTTTACCATCGCTTTATAGGTCTTTTGCTTAAGTTGCATGATTTGCTGCTCTGTCATATCAGTCGTACTGGCTTCATTCTTGTCGGGCAATGGTGGAAGCACTTTATATTCATAATTCACCGGCGACCAGGTAGCCCACTCACCTGTTGCCACATCCACCAGCGTGAAACGTACCAGGTAGCGCAGGGAGATAGCGTCGGTGAGTTTTTCATTTTTATAGTCGGACCATACTGTTGATTTCAGCGCAGAGTCATATTTTCCTGTCTGCAATGTATCCTGGTAAACAATAATCGCTTTCTGATGTCCTTTTGCAGCCACAAAACGCAGTGCCTGCATCCAGTTCATATTCTCAGCACTGGCAACATCCTCGTTCTCATTTTTATCTTTGTTTTTGTTACAAGTCAGAGGCTTTTGCCTGTCCGGGATACCAGAGAGTGTGGAAACAGTATAATATTTTCGCATCTCCTCCTGCATAATGGTTTCCGGTGCGCGGTTGCCGGATTGAACAAGTATTACAGGAGAATTAAGGGGAACGCGGAACTCATCTCCATCAAGCGCAGCTTGAATATCCTCTTCGGATACGGCCAGAGTGGTTTCATTACCGAATAAATCTTTGTCTGTCAGTTGCTGGGGAGTGTTTTTATTAATATTACTTTGTGTGACTTGAGCTTTTTTCTTCTTTTCATCAATAGAAGATTCAGAGGCACATCCTGCAAGCAGCGAGAATAACACACATATGCAACAAAGCTTTTTTGAATTCATAATTGGACACTCCCTCGCCTGTCATAATCATGGTAATGTTTAGCTAACGATTTTTAATTATATACTCCACTTGAATCAGAACAAACAAAAATAACAGTATATATAAATTCATTAAATCAATAGAAAAATGAAAATCATAACATTCAAATATATTTAAATTGAATGATTCGATAGTATGATTAAATATTAATGATATGGTCTACCATATGTGATTAACACATTTACAGCATAACAAAACCATAGACCGAAGAAATAGCGGGATTTAAATGCAAAAAAACCGCAAAATTAAAAATCTTGCGGTTCTCTGAACTCATTTTCATGAGTGAATTTGGCGGAACGGACGGGACTCGAACCCGCGACCCCCTGCGTGACAGGCAGGTATTCTAACCGACTGAACTACCGCTCCGCGTTGTGTTCCGTTGGGAACGAGGCGAATATTACGGATTGCCTCACCCTTCGTCAACGGTTTTTCTCATCTTTTGAATCGTTTGCTGCAAAAATCGCCCAAGCCGCTATTTTTAGCGCCTTTTACAGGTATTTATGCCCGCCAGAGGCAGCTTCCGCCCTTCTTCTCCACCAGATCAAGACGGGCTTCATGAGCTGCAAGCTCTTCATCTGTCGCAAAAACAACGCGTAACTTACTTGCCTGACGTACAATGCGCTGAATTGTTGCTTCACCTTGTTGCTGCTGTGTCTCTCCTTCCATCGCAAAAGCCATCGACGTTTGACCACCGGTCATCGCCAGATAAACTTCCGCAAGGATCTGTGCATCGAGTAATGCCCCGTGTAGCGTTCGTTTACTGTTATCTATTTCGTAGCGGGCACATAACGCATCGAGGCTGTTGCGCTTACCAGGAAACATTTTCCTCGCCACCGCAAGGCTATCGGTGACCTTACAGAAGGTATTGGTCTTCGGAATATCGCGCTTAAGCAACGAAAACTCGTAGTCCATAAAGCCGATATCGAACGCTGCGTTATGGATCACCAACTCCGCGCCGCGGATATAGTCCATGAACTCATCGGCTACTTCGGCAAACGTGGGCTTATCGAGCAAAAATTCATCGGCAATACCATGTACGCCAAAGGCTTCCGGATCCACCAGCCGATCGGGTTTGAGATAAACATGGAAGTTATTGCCCGTCAGGCGACGGTTCACCACTTCAACGGCACCAATCTCAATGATCTTGTGGCCTTCATAGTGCGCACCAATCTGGTTCATACCGGTGGTTTCGGTATCGAGAACGATCTGGCGTGTAATTGCAGTGCTCATAGCGGTCATTTATGTCAGACTTATCGTTTTACAGTTCGATTCAATTACAGGAAGTCTACCAGAGATGCTTAAACAGGTAGAAATTTTCACCGATGGTTCGTGTCTGGGCAATCCAGGACCTGGGGGTTACGGCGCTATTTTACGCTATCGCGGACGCGAGAAAACCTTTAGCGCAGGCTACACCCGCACCACCAACAACCGTATGGAGTTGATGGCCGCTATTGTCGCGCTGGAGGCGTTAAAAGAACATTGCGAAGTCATTTTGAGTACCGACAGCCAGTATGTCCGCCAGGGTATCACCCAGTGGATCCATAACTGGAAAAAACGTGGCTGGAAAACCGCAGACAAAAAACCAGTAAAAAATGTCGATCTCTGGCAACGTCTTGATGCTGCCCTAGGGCAACATCAAATCAAATGGGAATGGGTTAAAGGCCATGCCGGACACCCGGAAAACGAACGCTGTGATGAACTGGCTCGTGCTGCGGCAATGAATCCCACACTGGACGATACGGGCTACCAAGTCGAAGTTTAAGCTTGTGGTTTACGACATTGCCGGGTGGCTCCAACCGCCTGGCGAATTCGTGGCTTGTTTTTACTCTGTTTCATCGGGTTTAGCGTTAAAGGAATAGTCCGTTTCCGGGCAACAATAAGTTGTAAGCAACCAAGCGCAGGAATATGCGCATTCAATAGTTTTCCTCCGTGTTTGTTCCACGGGAGAACGTGGAAACGGCTGGCGTGCAGCACTTCAAAATTCAACAAAGAGAGCCAGTCCAGTTGCCGCATCAGAGTAAACATCCGGCTGTTATAGGGCGAGGTTTTTCGCAATACCGGCACAAGTTTGCGTAATCCCATTAAACTAATGGGATTGAAGCCACTAATCACCAGCCAGCCATCATCAATCAATACCCGATCGGTTTCACGCAATAAACGATGCGGATCGGTGCACCACGGCAATGTATGTGCCAGTAGACAAACATCAACGGATTTATCGGCAAAAGGAAGATGAAGTGGATCCGCCTGCACCTGGACGGGCATTCCTTGCGCAGAAACATTCACTTGATGAGAAACCGCGCACGCTTCGCAATTGATTTCTGCGCTTAAATTGCCAATCTTAAGCAGATGAAAACCATACATTTTAGTGAACCACGGGTTGAGCTGGCGCTCCAGCGCCTTGCGATAAAGCTCTCCCCAGGGCAAATCGCCCCAGCGATCAGGAGCCACGACAGTTTGAGGGACTCTTGCCGGTTTCATCACAACCTTCCGTTTCACACTAAGAGGTAATCTATGAATCTTAACAGTATTCCCGCCTTTGATGACAATTACATCTGGGTTTTGAATGATGAAGCAGGTCGCTGCCTGATTGTCGATCCCGGAGACGCAGAGCCAGTATTAAACGCCATTGCCGCCAATAACTGGCAACCGGAGGCCATATTTCTCACCCACCATCATCACGATCACGTTGGCGGCGTAAAAGAACTGGTGGAAAAGTTTCCGCAAATTGTGGTGTATGGTCCACAAGAGACACAAGATAAGGGAACAACACAGGTAGTCAAAGATGGCGAAACTGCCTTCGTTTTGGGGCATGAATTTAGTGTAATTGCCACACCGGGTCACACTTTAGGACATATCTGTTACTTCAGTAAACCTTATCTATTTTGCGGCGACACGCTGTTTTCTGGTGGGTGTGGTAGGTTGTTTGAAGGGACAGCATCACAAATGTATCAATCACTTAATAAGTTAAGTGCGTTACCTGACGATACATTGGTATGTTGTGCTCATGAATATACGTTATCAAATATGAAGTTTGCTTTGAGTATTCTTCCGCACGATTTGTCCATAAATGATTATTATCGTAAAGTTAAGGAGTTACGGGCAAAAAATCAAATAACACTACCCGTAATTCTGAAAAATGAGCGGCAAATTAATGTTTTTTTAAGAACGGAAGATATTGATTTAATTAATGTAATTAATGAAGAAACATTATTGCAACAACCTGAAGAGCGTTTTGCATGGTTAAGGTCAAAGAAAGATAGGTTCTGATAAAACTTTCTTGTCATCGGCTCCGTTCGCCGTTATGATCGGTCGTCTTTTAAGCAACTATTGACACACACATGAAGGCAAAAGCGATATTACTCGCCTCTGTCCTGCTCGTGGGTTGCCAGAGTACCGGCAACGTTCAACAGCACGCACAGAGCCTTTCTGCAGCTGGTCAAGGGGAAGCAGCAAAGTTTACAAGTCAGGCACGATGGATGGACGATGGGACGTCTATCGCGCCAGATGGTGACTTGTGGGCTTTCATTGGCGACGAGCTAAAGATGGGAATTCCGGAAAATGACCGGATTCGCGAACAGAAACAGAAATATTTACGCAATAAGAGCTATCTCCACGATGTAACTTTACGGGCAGAGCCGTATATGTACTGGATAGCCGGGCAAGTTAAAAAACGTAACATGCCTATGGAACTGGTACTACTACCCATAGTGGAGAGCGCTTTTGATCCTCACGCAACGTCTGGCGCCAATGCCGCAGGCATCTGGCAGATCATTCCGAGCACGGGGCGCAATTATGGTTTGAAACAGACCCGCAATTATGACGCGCGTCGCGATGTTGTTGCTTCAACAACTGCCGCGCTGAACATGATGCAGCGTCTGAACAAGATGTTTGACGGCGACTGGCTTCTGACCGTAGCGGCTTATAACAGCGGCGAAGGTCGGGTCATGAAGGCAATTAAAACGAACAAAGCGCGTGGGAAATCCACGGACTTCTGGTCGTTACCGTTGCCGCAGGAAACGAAGCAGTACGTGCCTAAAATGCTGGCATTGAGTGATATTCTCAAAAACAGCAAGCGTTATGGCGTACGTCTGCCAACGACCGATGAAAGCCGTGCTCTGGCGCGTGTGCACCTGAGCAGCCCGGTTGAAATGGCGAAGGTTGCAGATATGGCGGGGATTTCCGTCAGCAAGCTGAAGACATTCAACGCTGGCGTGAAAGGCTCCACGCTGGGCGCAAGTGGTCCGCAATACGTGATGGTGCCAAAGAAGCATGCAGATCAACTGCGTGAATCTCTCGCTTCAGGCGAAATTGCTGCTGTACAGTCGACGCTGGTTGCCGACAATACGCCGCTTAACAGCCGTGTTTACACCGTACGCTCTGGCGACACGCTTTCAAGTATCGCTTCACGTCTCGGCGTAAGCACCAAAGATTTGCAGCAGTGGAACAAACTGCGCGGATCTAAGCTGAAGCCAGGCCAAAGTTTGACGATTGGTGCAGGCAGTAGCGCACAGCGACTGGCAAACAACAGCGATAGCATTACGTATCGTGTGCGCAAAGGCGATTCGCTTTCAAGCATTGCTAAACGCCACGGCGTGAACATCAAAGATGTGATGCGCTGGAACAGCGACACTGCGAATCTGCAACCAGGCGACAAGCTGACGTTGTTTGTGAAAAACAACAACATGCCAGATTCCTGACAAACCAGATAATAAAAAGGCACCGATTCCCCCGGTGCCTTTTTTATTTATGCTGCTTTATGTGCTTCTACCATGATGATATCACTGGTGAAAGAGCCATCATTCTGCAAGGCAAAATACGTTCTCACCTCTGTCGATGCGCTCTGTTGGTAAATGCGAATAGCGTCTACTAACGCTTCTGGCGTACGCATTCTCGCGACCCATGAAGAAAATTCCAGCGGTAACTTATCTGTAATTAAATTATCAACTATCAGATTGGCTTCATTGATTAACCTCAACCACTCACCGCTGGCGTAGTTTCGTACGTGAGAGGTATCGCGTAATGCTTCTACCGTCTGTAACCAGATGTCGCGCACTGGATGACCCGGAGACATTACGTCCATCACAATCATCCTACCGCCAGGTTTCAATATCCTATTCACTTCTCGCAGTGCTGCACCAACATCATGCCAGTGATGGGCAGAATAACGGCTGATAACAATATCAAATGCGTTATCGGCAAATGGCAGACTTTCGGCATAACCCTGGCGGGTGGTGATATTTTTCAGTTGCCGGGCTTCGGCAGCTTGTGCCACGACATCCAGCATTTGGGCAGATAAGTCATACGCCACCACCGCGCTCACGTTCTGCGCAGCGACAAAGCTGGCATGCCCTGCTCCGCAGCCCATATCAAGTACACTTGTATCAGGATAATCAGCCAGACGCACCGCCAGGCGCTGTAAATCTCGCCCGGATGCATGTACGGTACTGGTTAAATACTCACTGGCCTGCGAGCTAAACTGCTTTTCTACGTGGTCATGGTGGGATTGTGTTGTCATTGCGCTGTCCTTTTGTTATTTGAGTATAAAAGGGCAGCGCCAAACTTTGGTCTGCCCTGTGGCAGACCTGACATACCTTATTTATCAGGTTTGCCGGGACTGAATTCAACGAGTAGCGGATTGTGATCGGAAGCGCGCGTAACCAGTACAGAAGCTTCGCTGACGTTCAGACCACGGTAGAAAACAAAATCGAGCGGACGGCCAAACGCCCGACGGCGCTGATCGTCGGTAAAACGCACCTGGCGCAGCGACATTTCCCGCGCAAAGCGATATAACGCGTTCATCCTTCTACGGCTCCAGGCATTGAAATCTCCCGCCATAATGACCGGGCCGCTGTGATGAGCTATCTGATCGCCAATAGGAAGTAACTGCTTACTATAAACATCCACGCCCAGACTGAAGTTGACGGCGTGTATATTAACCACCATCAACAGGCGGGTATCAGGTAATGGATAGACCGTCACCAGTGCCGACTTCGCCAGACGCAAAATGGGTTCTCGTTCACGTAACGGGCAGCAATACACTGGATGTGCCGCCGAAAGGGTCATTACGCCAGAAGGATGTTGTGGCAGTACGAAAGCGGGTACCTGATCGGCGGCAAGATAGTTAGCGGTCGCAAACTGTACTAACTCTGGCGTTGTCTGCGCTTCCTGCAATAACACCAGATGTGCATCTTTGCCGTAGTTCTTTAATACCGACAACCATTCAGCGCGTTGCTGTTTGTATATGTTCCACACCAGGATCCGAATACGCTCTTCGGTACTTAACGGTTCCCCAGGTGGTAATGCCTGGCCGATGCTCGCAAAAGACCCCGGCGGTAAGATCCTTTCCGCAGGTTGTCCGGCAATATAGCGCATGGCATAGGTGTTTTTTCGCACTTTTGACTTTGAAACCTCTATTACGTCAACCCTTCCGCACTCGGGAGGGTTCTACTGTTATAGGGATTTTAGCTCACTCTTTCAACGAGCAATTGTATATTGTTATGTAAGCAAGTGCTTACACCGGTCAGAATTTTGCTCATTGTTGAGAACATTAAATCGGATGACATATCACGCATCCTGATGGTTTAATGACAAATAAATTCAAAATATCTCTTCTATTTTGCAACAGGAGCAAAAATGAAAGCCACGTCGGAAGAACTCGCCATTTTTGTTTCGGTCGTCGAAAGCGGCAGCTTTAGCCGGGCAGCGGAACAATTAGGGCAAGCAAACTCAGCGGTAAGCCGGGCAGTGAAAAAGCTGGAGATGAAACTTGGCGTTAGCCTGCTTAATCGGACCACGCGACAACTTAGCCTGACGGAAGAAGGCGAGCGTTATTTTCGTCGCGTACAGTCAATTTTGCAGGAGATGGCAGCGGCAGAATCAGAAATTATGGAGACGCGTAATACACCGCGTGGACTGTTGCGCATCGATGCCGCAACTCCAGTGGTGCTGCACTTTCTGATGCCGTTGATTAAGCCTTTCCGTGAACGCTATCCGGAAGTCACTTTGTCGCTAGTCTCCTCCGAAACGATTATTAATTTGATCGAAAGAAAAGTTGATGTCGCGATACGCGCCGGTACGTTAACGGATTCCAGCTTACGTGCCAGGCCGTTATTTAATAGTTATCGAAAAATTATCGCCTCCCCCGATTATATTTCCCGCTACGGGAAGCCAGAAACGATCGACGATTTAAAGCAACATATTTGCCTGGGATTCACTGAACCCGCTTCCCTCAATACCTGGCCGATAGCCCGTAGCGATGGACAATTACATGAGGTGAAGTACGGTTTGTCATCCAATAGTGGGGAAACACTGAAACAGCTTTGCCTGAGTGGCAACGGGATTGCGTGTTTGTCCGACTACATGATCGACAAAGAAATCGCTCGCGGAGAATTGGTGGAGTTAATGGCAGATAAAGTGTTGCCAGTGGAAATGCCATTCAGTGCAGTCTATTACAGCGACCGTGCGGTAAGTACGCGCATCCGGGCTTTTATCGATTTCCTTAGCGAGCATGTAAAAACAGCTCCCGGAGGAGCTGTCAGAGAGGCTTAATCCCATTCAGGAGCCAGACCTTTCGGGCTAACCAGGCGGTCGTTGCAATCCAGGGCGGCGATCGCTTTTTTATCTTTGGCATCGAGCTGTAAATTTTGTGCCTTAAGATTACTTTCCAGGTTTTTACGTTTAGTAGAAGAAGGAATTACTGAGTAACCTTCCCCCATAGCCCACGCCAGAATCACTTGTGCCGGAGTCGCATTGTGTTTAGCTGCGATACGAGCAATAACCTCATCTTTCAGGGCCTTACCATACGCCAGCGTCATATAGGAAGTAATATGGATGCCGTGCTGTTTAGCCCAGGCAACCACTTTACGGTTTTGCAGATAAGGAGAGAGTTCAATCTGGTTAGTAGCGATGTTTTCAGCGCCAACAGCAGCAATCGCCTTTTCCATCAATGGGATCGTGAAGTTGGAAATACCGATCTCACGCGTCAGCCCTTGTTTTTTGGCTTCCAGCAGCGCCTGCATAAACTCTTCAACAGAGACTTCATCGTTTGGTGACGGCCAGTGGATTAGCGTCAGATCAACATAATCGGTACGCAATTTTTGCAGGCTCTCTTTCAGACTTGGGATCAATTTGTCTTTGCTGAGATTTTCAATCCAGATTTTAGTGGTGATGTAGAGTTCATGACGTGGCACGCCACTTTCTGCAATCGCCTGACCTACTGCGGCTTCGTTATCATAGATTTGTGCGGTATCAATTGCGCGATAACCAAGTTCAAGCGCCGTTTTCACAGATGAAATAACAACGTCGTCTTTCAGACGGAAAGTACCTAAACCAAATGCAGGGATAGCCATAATATGCCTCTTTTAATGCTATTTTCGTTAACTGAGGTGATTATGGGCTTCAGACTGTTGCGGAAAAAGAGCGTAAAACGCAGAGGATTTTTGCGATTCTGGCAATAATAGATATCCAGACGAAAAAAAACCTCGAGCGTTAACTCGAGGCTTCTTAATAAGTGGCGGAACGGACGGGACTCGAACCCGCGACCCCCTGCGTGACAGGCAGGTATTCTAACCGACTGAACTACCGCTCCACCGAATTCTTTTACAACCACCGGTTTTATGACCGGCTTACTGCTTAATTTGATGCCTGGCAGTTTATGAATCACTTCGTGATTCACCCTTCGGGCCGTTGCTTCGCAACGTTCAAAAGCTTTCGCTTTTGTCCTACTCTCTTATCGAGTAGTGAACTGCCTCAAAGATCAGTGCCATTCTTCGTAATTTGATGCCTGGCAGTTCCCTACTCTCGCATGGGGAGACCCCACACTACCATCGGCGCTACGGCGTTTCACTTCTGAGTTC
>NZ_JAHZSO010000080.1:0-508 GCF_028421345.1 Escherichia sp. S10b | reverse complement strand
CCACGCACCGTGCGGTCGGTGAGATGCGCAGCGCCGGCGTGGATGCACAGACGCTGGCGTCCTTTCTGCATGACACGCAGCTGCTGCAGCGCAGCGGAGAAACGCCGAATTTCAGCAACACGCTGTTCCTGCTCGATGAGAGCTCTATGGTGGGCAATACCGACATGGCACGGGCATACGCCCTGATTGCGGCCGGTGGCGGTCGTGCCGTGGCCAGTGGTGACACGGACCAGTTGCAGGCCATCGCGCCCGGTCAGCCTTTCCGTCTCCAGCAGACGCGCAGTGCTGCCGATGTGGCCATCATGAAGGAGATTGTGCGCCAGACGCCGGAGCTGCGGGAGGCGGTATACAGCCTGATTAACCGGGATGTGGAAAGGGCACTGTCCGGGCTTGAGAGTGTGAAACCGTCTCAGGTGCCACGTCTGGAGGGCGCATGGGCACCGGAGCACTCCGTGACGGAGTTCAGTCACAGCCAGGAAGCGAAACTGGCAGAAGCGCAGCAGAAGGC
>NZ_JAHZSO010000079.1:0-586 GCF_028421345.1 Escherichia sp. S10b | reverse complement strand
GTAATTTAGTGAGAGACATGTCCGCCCTCCTGCTGCCCTTCCATCATGGCCTGTTGCCTGGCTTCCAGTGCCTCACGCTCTTCCCGGCTGACACGGGCAATCCATGCATCCAGCACCTGGTATGCGCCGAACAGCACAAGGATGGCCGCAATCAGCTCCGCCAGAAAAAAAGCCATCCAGGGTTTGCTGTAAACAAGACGGGCGACGATATGAAACCAGACACCCAGGGAAAATACCCACATTCCCGTAATATCAAGCCGGGGTAAAGAGAATCTGCGTTTACTTATCATGTTAAACTCCGGTTATTATTTACATGAGAGTATTTATGTCTGTAATATTCGCGTTTGTGTGATATTAATCAGTTCAATCTCATTATTTTGTATGGTTTTTATTACCGTTTTATATGACTTAGCCTGTCATAAGCCCCCTTATAAAAAACCACATCACTCCGGACCATACCGATGACAACATAATACAGATAAATATTCTTCTGAACCCGTCAAAGCTCGTAACGTTCGGTAATGAACCAATAACCATTGGAACAACCATTGCTGCGCCCTGATTCATAATTGCACCACACAGAAAC
>NZ_JAHZSO010000078.1:0-670 GCF_028421345.1 Escherichia sp. S10b | reverse complement strand
ATCACGGAAACCAGCAACCACATCGCCGCAGGGCTGAAAATACTCACCACAGTGTGGACAGGGCCAGTACCAGCGACGGCGATCACCACGGTTATAGAGCGACAGGATCCCCGTGGTTGGTGGAGCCTCATGCGGTGAAGTCCGTCGCCATTTCACATCCTTCACATCCCTGCCGGGGGAACTCTCCACCAACGTCATACCGCTGGACATAAATGTGGTGGTACGTTTTGAGGCAAGAGAGAAGGCATCCCCCTCGCCATCAATATCTTCCGGAAAACGGTCATAATCCGTCAGCGCGACGCATTTATAATCTGATGAGGACATGATATTGACTGACGGCCAGCCGATTTTCAGGTAGTTGCCAGCAAGGAATGTTCTGTCATAAACGTTGTTGTCATTTTTGTTCGGACTCAGGCGACTGACCACTTCCGGGCTGACGCGAAACGTTCTGGCGAGTCGTTTTTTGGAGTGTTCGCGGGCTTTTTCCTCCGTCATCTGAATGATCAGCATATCAGCAGGATCGCAAATCACGTTGTAAATCACCCAGCCGTCAATCAGGCCGATAGTCTTGCCGGTTCGTGCCGGGCCAACAAATATCACTGCGTCGTATTCACGCGAGGCCAGGCAGTTCATCGGCTCAATAACATACGGTGCCACCAGCGGATCCCAC
>NZ_JAHZSO010000077.1:0-590 GCF_028421345.1 Escherichia sp. S10b | reverse complement strand
GCGCATGGGCACCGGAGCACTCCGTGACGGAGTTCAGTCACAGCCAGGAAGCGAAACTGGCAGAAGCGCAGCAGAAGGCGATGCAGAAAGGCGAGGCTTTCCCGGATGTCCCCATGACACTGTATGAAGCCATTGTCCGCGACTATACCGGCAGAACACCGGAAGCACGGGAGCAGACGCTGATTGTCACGCACCTGAATGAGGACCGGCGCGTGCTGAACAGCATGATTCATGATGCACGGGAAAAGGCCGGTGAGCTGGGAAAAGAGCAGGTCATGGTGCCTGTCCTGAACACAGCGAATATACGCGACGGGGAGCTGCGTCGTCTCTCCACCTGGGAGACACATCGGGACGCACTTGCCCTGGTGGATAATGTGTATCACCGGATTGCCGGTATCAGCAAGGATGACGGGCTGATAACCCTGCAGGATGCGGAAGGTAACACGCGGCTGATTTCGCCCCGGGAGGCGGTGGCTGAAGGCGTCACACTGTACACTCCGGACACCATCCGGGTGGGAACCGGTGACCGGATGCGCTTCACGAAGAGTGACCGGGAGCGCGGTTATGTGGCCAACAGCGTCTGGACGGTG
>NZ_JAHZSO010000076.1:0-10861 GCF_028421345.1 Escherichia sp. S10b | reverse complement strand
CAGCAGGGACGGTCACCTGGCGGTTTTCGCTCACGTTGCTGATAATCTCCATCACCGCGGCGGAAGAAATACCGGATTCAGTCCTCTGGTCTTCCGGGATGTCCTCCATGCGCGCCAGGACGGCCCTGATTTCATGATCGGTCAGAGAAATTTCCATACCGTCAGCCAGTGCCTGAATCTCTTCCGGAGACCAGATAACCAGCATCAGCGGCGTGTCTCCCGGATACTTTGCTTCCAGCTCCCGGCAGAGCGTTTCGCATGTTCCGTACATTTCGTCTCCCCCTTAATCTTTGAAGCACGCATCCAGTTCAAGAATTTCGGTATATGCCTCCATGAACAGGCGATTGGCGCGATACAGCGTCTGGCGTGCCAGGCGTTCGACGAGCACATCGGAATCAAAGCGACAGCGATGCTCCATATCGTTCAGCCTGGCCCGAAGGTCACACATGGCATTGGCCACCTCCGCCACTTCAGCACGAAGGTTTTCGTGTCCGGCATAGTTCATTTACGCAGCCTCCGGTTCAAACCAGTTATCATTCGCGGCCCCCTGCTGCATGGCCCGTTGCACGGTGGCCAGTCGTTGCTGTCCGGCACGGTGATACTGTTCAAGCAGCTCGATACCGATATACCGGCGTCCGGACTGAAGGGCAGCCACACAGGTTGAGCCGCTGCCAGCAAACGGGTCTAGCACAATTGCGTTCGGGTGTGTGAAGCTCTCAATCAGCGGTTGCAGGCTGGTAACAGGCTTTTCCGTCGGGTGATGGCGGTTGCCCGAATATTTCCAGCCCAGCACGTCGGGTAATGGCTTCGGAGGCAGCGCCGGACGGCCTTTTGCCAGGATATAGGCGCATTCGTGACGGTACGCGACATACGCAGATTTGGATGTGTAGCTTTTGGTGAACACAAGGTGCCCTACAACGCTGAATCCGGCGCGTTTCCAGGCTGCCATAAAGCGGTCAATACGGTTCCAGCCATAGAAACTCACCATCAGCGCATCTTTTTTTAGTACGCGGTACATCTCATTACTGGCAGGTTGCAGCCAGTCATCGTTAACGTCACCGGCAATGGTGCGCCCGGAACGGTCACGAAAACCAACGAGATATGGTGGGTCGGTTAAGATGAAATCAATGGCGTTATCAGGAATCGTGGCCATAACACGCACGCAGTCACCCAGGATAAAACGGGACATAACAGCACTCCTCCTCTTACAGAGGGCACCGGGAGGGCGCCCCTGTGGCGCCCGTTCTCCGCTGCCTGTGGGCTGTTCACCGCGTCCGGTAACGGGTCAGGCCGACCGTGGAATACCGCAGCCGTCGTCTTTCTGACGGCGAGGATATGCCGCGAAAGCGGCTTGAAGGGCATTCATCAGAAAAGGGCGACAGGCTGGCGTACACTGTCACCGACGCCAGCCAGGAGCGGTAAAAGCGCCCGTCCCGTGCCCGGCCGGACGCGGGACACTGACCACAGGCAGCGTTCCTGCCGCGCCGCGTCAGCCGGCGCAGTAAAAAGAGAAGCACAGCGACATCTTTTGTTACCCGCCAAATAAAACCCAAAAACAACCCAAAACACACCATAATAAACCCAAAAACAATACAAACAATCATTGACTGATAGTCAAAATGGGGTAAACTTGACAAACGACCCCATTTAAAACCCAAAACAACCCCAAAAGCACACCACAAAAACACCATAAGGAGTTTTATAAATGTTGGTATTCATTGATGACGGTTCAACAAACATCAAACTACAGTGGCAGGAAAACGACGGAACAATTAAACAGCACATTAGCCCGAACAGCTTCAAACGCGAGTGGGCAGTCTCTTTTGGTGATAAAAAGGTCTTTAACTACACACTGAACGGCGAACAGTATTCATTTGATCCAATCAGCCCGGATGCTGTAGTCACAACCAATATCGCATGGCAATACAGCGACGTTAATGTCGTTGCAGTGCATCACGCCTTACTGACCAGTGGTCTGCCGGTAAGCGAAGTGGATATTGTTTGCACACTTCCTCTGACAGAGTATTACGACAGAAATAACCAACCCAATACGGAAAATATTGAGCGTAAGAAAGCAAACTTCCGGAAAAAAATTACATTAAATGGCGGGGATACATTCACAATAAAAGATGTAAAAGTCATGCCTGAATCTATACCGGCAGGTTATGAAGTTCTACAAGAACTGGATGAGTTAGATTCTTTATTAATTATAGATCTCGGGGGCACCACATTAGATATTTCTCAGGTAATGGGGAAATTATCGGGGATCAGTAAAATATACGGAGACTCATCTCTTGGTGTCTCTCTGGTTACATCTGCAGTAAAAGATGCCCTTTCTCTTGCGAGAACAAAAGGAAGTAGCTATCTTGCTGACGATATAATCATTCACAGAAAAGATAATAACTATCTGAAGCAACGAATTAATGATGAGAACAAAATATCAATAGTCACCGAAGCAATGAATGAAGCACTTCGTAAACTTGAGCAACGTGTATTAAATACGCTCAATGAATTTTCTGGTTATACTCATGTTATGGTTATAGGCGGTGGCGCAGAATTAATATGCGATGCAGTAAAAAAACACACACAGATTCGTGATGAACGTTTTTTTAAAACCAATAACTCTCAATATGATTTAGTTAACGGTATGTATCTCATAGGTAATTAATGATGGACAAGCGCAGAACCATTGCCTTTAAGCTAAATCCAGATGTAAATCAAACAGATAAAATTGTTTGTGAGACACTGGACAGTATCCCGCAAGGGGAACGCAGCCGCCTTAACCGGGCTGCACTGACGGCAGGTCTGGCCTTATACAGACAAGATCCCAGGGCCCCTTTCCTTTTATGTGAACTGCTGACGAAAGAAACCACATTTTCAGATATCGTAAATATATTGAGATCGCTATTTCCAAAAGAGATGGCCGATTTTAATTCTTCAATAGTCACTCAATCCTCTTCACAACAAGAGCAAAAAAGTGATGAAGAGACCAAAAAAAATGCGATGAAGCTAATAAATTAATTCAATTATTATTGAGTTCCCTTTATCCACTATCAGGCTGGATAAAGGGAACTTAATCAAGTTATTTTATTGGCAATTATTACATAAAATAAATACAGCGTCGTTATTATGAAATTATTTCACGGCACTTATACCAATAATCAAACTTGGTGAGTTCGCAATGTCTGGCAATAACGTTTTTGATGGGTTGTTTGCCAGCCCAGAGCGCGATATTGCCGCCAGTCACGGAAACACCGTATTCATATACCATGTTGATGATGATAAAATAGCTAAATCCAGCGATCTTGATGCTCGTTTTCAAGAGGTTTATGCCTTCTTACATAACGAACTGGATACTGCTGACGTAGAGGAAATAGCTGATCGCGTCATGTGGGATAACAATTCAGATATCGAAGATTTCGCAGATATTCTCTCGCCACGCCTCGGCAGCGATATTAATGGAGCATACTCATGGGAATTGCAACGCCTGCGTGGTCGTGTAGCCGCTTATCTTGGATTTGATGCCATAGAAATGAACGATGAATACGGCACAAGTTACCTCATTGTGAATCCACAAATTAAAGATGAATAAAATGAATTCCCGCATTAGAGGGACCAGATATTCTCCAGTACCTCCTGTCCTGCAAGGCTATACGGTCTGTCAGCAATGAAAATTGCTGTACGCGGTTGAAGAATTTACCCGCAGCCGGGCCGTGAGGGCCGCTTACGAACGTGTATGACAGAGTTACATTTATACAATGTCCTGCAGGGAACGGACATCGGCATTTTGCGGCACTGCGCTGACCGGAAGTTGCCCTAAAATGTAAACCGCGGCCCGGTCCGGTAACGGTCATCTGCAGCCAGCATTCTTTCAGCCAGAGAAAAATCGTTTTCACCGCAGAACACGTACTGTTCAGCATACTCCACCTGCAGCGCGTTATAATGCATCACATTTTCTGCAGAAAGTGGCATAAGAAGATAGTCCGTATGCCTGTTGACATGCTCGAGCATTTCAAACGGGCGCATGTGACGCGGGATTAGATCCGGCGCTCTGGCAATAAGATGAAGGAGATGCTGCTTTTCACGAACTTTCTGTTCACGGATGGAAGGGCAATACATGGCCAGCATCAGCGTCGATGACAGGGGCAGATAGATTTGTATGCCGGGCACGGCTAGGCCGATATTACCGTACACACCGAAGTCATTGCGGTTCTCCAGTACCACCGGATTGTCTGACACATAGAACGGATGTTCTGGCCTGGTTTCCAGGAGGTACCAGTCCTTACTTAGCAGGTGTTTAATATGCGACACCTGCTGGACAAGCTGCCGCAGAAAAATGTCTCTGGTATCGCCCCCGGGCGATAAACCCAGAGTTTCTCCTGCCTGCTCCTCAGTCACGCCCATTGCCGCCAGCTTATCAGTCAGCACCGAAATCATGCCTGAGATACGTTCCAGCTCACCGAAGGTACGTGCGCGCTGCACGGCAACAAACACGGCCAGCTTGTAGCGGTCATCTTCAGTCAGCCGGCGAATGTCCTTATGCTCCAGTAGGCCGGCAATGACCGGTGCCGCGTCATGTTCGTAAATCCCCAACAACGGTTCAAGACTGAATCGTTGAGGGTGATTATCGAAGTTGTAGAACGTATTCCGGACGGTGGCGTCATCCGGCGTGGTGGCATAAGCACGCCCGGCAGCCTTATCAAAGGCGTGTAAACGCTGGCGTTTTCCCTTTACCGGCTTGCTGAAGTGCTTCAGTAAAAAACGGGGGACTGTGTGCTGCCTGACAACGTCGGTCCGCAGGTTTAATGGTTCGGTCATGGAAATTATCATCCTTGATGGACTGGTACTGTAGATTCACCGTGGACCAGCGAATCTATTATGTGGTGAGCAGAACATTAACACATCAATGTAACGCCGTAATCATTGAGTCTTTGCCGGGGACGCTTGACATCTCCGAAAGAATTATATCGTGAGTCTTAAGGGGAATCTCTTGCTTCCGGTTATACATTTAACCGGATCTAGCTATAAGACTGTTACATCTATTGGGATTAGGTCAGGACAGATAGCCTGAAAGCTTTTATAGTGAGGGACTTCAGAAATACCCTAGAAAAGGAACTGTTATGGTAGGTTCGCGCTGGTATAAATTTGATTTTCATAACCATACTCCGGCTTCGCATGATTACAAAATTCCTGACATCAGCCCCAGAGAGTGGCTTCTGGCTTATATGAAACAGCATGTCGATTGTGTTGTAATCAGCGATCATAACAGCGGAGCCTGGGTCGACGTGTTGAAGGGTGAGCTGGAGAATATGTCCCGGGACGCCAGCACCGGCGACCTGCCGGAATTTCGGCCACTGACACTCTTTCCGGGGGTTGAACTGACAGCGACCGGTAACGTACATATTCTGGCTGTGCTGCACACGCACAGTACAAGTGCCGATGTGGAAAGGCTTCTGGCCCAGTGCAATAATAATAGCCCCATTCCGAGTGAAGTCCCTAACCATCAGCTCGTTCTTCAACTGGGCCCCGCCGGCATCATCAGTAATATCCGCCGTAATCCGAAGGCTGTTTGTATTCTTGCGCACATTGATGCAGCCAAAGGTGTCTTAAGTCTGACTAATCAGGCAGAGCTCACCGCAGCCTTTCAGGAAAGTCCCCATGCCGTTGAGATTCGACACCGGGTGGAGGATATCACCGACGGAACCCGCCGGCGGCTGATTGATAATTTACCGTGGCTACGGGGCTCTGATGCGCACCATCCTGAACAAGCCGGCATGCGAACCTGCTGGCTGAAAATGTCATCCCCTGATTTTGACGGACTCAGGCATGCACTGCTCGATCCGGAAAACTGTGTGCTGTTTGATCAGCTCCCTCCGGAGGAACCTGCGTCATATTTGCGCAGCCTGAAATTCAGAACCCGCCACTGCCATCCTGTGGGTCAGGATTCGGCCTCGGTGGAATTCAGCCCGTTCTATAACGCTGTAATCGGCTCAAGAGGCAGCGGGAAGTCCACGCTCATTGAAAGCATTCGTCTTGCAATGCGCAAAACAGAAGGTCTCACTGCGACCCAGGGGAGTAAGCTGGACCAGTTCATTCGGACGGGGATGGAAGCGGATTCCTTCATCGAATGTATTTTCCACAAAGAAGGCACAGATTTCCGGCTCAGTTGGCGACCAGACAGTAAGCATGAATTACATATCTTCAGTGACGGAGAATGGATGCCTGACAGTCACTGGTCGGCTGACCGTTTTCCACTCTCGATTTACAGCCAGAAAATGCTCTATGAGCTGGCTTCGGATACTGGTGCATTCCTGCGCGTCTGTGATGAGAGCCCGGTGGTTAACAAACGGGCCTGGAAAGAGCGCTGGGATCAGCTGGAAAGGGAATATCTGAATGAACAAATCACGTTGCGGGGCCTGCGTGCCAGACAGGGAAGTGCGGATTCGCTGCGGGGGGAATTATCGGATGCTGAACGTGCCGTCAGTCAGCTGCAGTCAAGCGCCTATTATCCGGTTTGCAGACAGCTGGCCCTCGCCAGAAACGAGCTGTCCGCAGCAACCTTACCCCTGGAGCACTTTGAGCGGCGTATTGCAGCCATTCAGGCTCTGGCAGAAGAACCGCTGCAGAGATCCGATATCCCGCCGGAACCTTCCGGTCTGCTGATGGCATTTATGGCGCGCCTGTCATCTGTGCAACAGCAGTATGACCAGCGGCTCAATACTCTCCTGGCAGAATATGCTGCAGAGCTCGCGGGTATCAGGAGAGAGCAATCTTTTATTGCCCTCCGAACAGCAGTGAGTGACCAGGAAACAAATGTAGAAAGTGAAGCTGTTTCCCTGCGGGCCAGAGGGCTTAATCCCGATGTTCTCAACGAACTGATGGCACGCTGTGAGTCACTGAAAAATGAGCTGAGAAATTACGACGGTCTTGATGGGGCGATCTCTGCCTCTGTTGCACGGTCTGAGCAGTTGCTGGCTGAAATGCGTGCCCACAGAATGGCATTGACAGATAACCGGAAGGCGTTTCTCTCCTCCCTGTCGCTCAGCGCTCTGGAAATCAAAATTCTTCCCCTCTGCGCCCCTTATGAAGATGTTATATCTGGTTACCAGACGGTTACCGGCATCAGTAATTTTGCCGAACGTATCTACGATAACAGTGACGGGAGCGGATTACTGAGCGACTTTATCAGTGAACGTCCGTTCAGCCCGTTGCCTGCCGCAACAGAGAAAAAATACAGGGCGCTGGACGAGCTGAAAGCGCTGCATCACAGCATCCGGCTGGATAATTCAGAGGCTGGGGCGGGGCTTCATGGTTCTTTCCGGAATCGTCTCAGGAGTCTGAATGACCAGCAGCTGGATGCCCTGCAATGCTGGTATCCTGATGACGGCATCCACATACGTTACCAGACCCCCGGGGGGCAGATGGAAGACATTGCCTTTGCTTCTCCGGGGCAAAAGGGAGCGAGTATGCTGCAGTTCCTCTTATCCTATGGCACCGATCCTCTACTACTGGATCAACCGGAGGATGACCTGGACTGCCTGATGCTGAGCATGAGCGTGATCCCTGCCATCATGTCGAACAAGAAACGCCGGCAGCTGATTATCGTGTCGCACTCTGCCCCTATAGTGGTTAACGGCGATGCAGAATATGTTATCAGTATGCAGCACGATCGCACAGGCCTGTATCCAGGACTCTGCGGTGCACTGCAGGAAGCTCCGATGAAGGCACTGATATGCCGTCAAATGGAGGGGGGAGAAAAAGCGTTTCGTTCGCGCTATGAGCGTATTCTTAGCTGAAGAACGGAACCGTCCTTAAGGCGGCCACGACCGGAGAGTGGGCCTGGCGGCTGAATGCCTGGATAAAAGACGCAAATGTCAGACTGATGGCCTCTGCGTCTTTGTCAGCGCCAGTGATATAAGACGGTAATGGGGATGCGGACGATTTCCTGGACTCTCAGGAGATGAAACATGTTTACTGAAAAACAAAAAATCCGCGCCATTGAGCTTTTTTGTCGGGATAAAACGGAAAGCCGCTGGCCAGCCAGCTGTTGTTTACTCGTCACGCGACAGGCAAGCCTGTTCAAAAAACAGGCTTGCCGTACAATAATTCTCTATATCCAAACTGACCCCTTATAGAGAGCCTGACAGAGGCTGCCATGATATGGGCACATCAAGAATGACAATCCACACTCGTGTTGTTCTATCTGCTCAACCAGCAAGATATCATTGCGATGACTGTCCATCAGTAAGCGTCCCGGTTCCGGGCGGTCTAGTTTTGTGCCACTGATGTTCTCCCCGCAGTGGTTTCTAACCATAGTATCTGTGGTAACTTTCACGTGCTTTTTCAAAAAGTTGGCATAGTACTTTACTGTTTTTTTGAGTCCAACTTTTTAATACATCCAGATGAATATAGAAAGATGTCTCATCACCTGTTGCTATCAGTACTGAAAAATTTCTCAAGGAGATTGAACATGTGAATAATACATGTCTGAATAAAATATTTTCTTCTGAATTTGCTTTATGACAAAACGCTATGACAGAACCTGGTAAAAATGTAATATTTCGCATTGTATGATTCAGATCAGATAATAATAAACTCGAAATCGGATAAATGCCGGAGTTTTCTATATATCCCCTTCCATGCAATTCAAAATCATATGGTATATATTTATCTTTAGTTTCCATATATTCAACAGAGACTATTTTTGAAGGTGGGATGACCCCATTAAAGATATACCAGGTATCTTCTTTTGTGTTACCTTTTCGCATAATTTTACTTATCTGCTCATCGGTCATCCCCCTTGCCCCCTCAACCCCCATTGCACCTACGTACTTAACATAAGCTTTAGGTTGTCCAAGGTCACGCATTAGCTTTTTATATGAGCAAAATCCAGGCTGCTTTTTTATCCATTCAGTATCTATTTTTAACCTTATTAACTTTTTATTATGTGTTCCATTTATAGACGTAGACTCAGATATATTACCGACTCTTCGCATAAATGATTTTTCTGATTCACTTAATTTTTCAGTACCGTTACATAATCCGTGACCATATGGTAATGGAGATGTCGTTAACCATACTTTATTATACAAAATTGTTCCATCATACAACGTTAGATATCCTTCTCTCAGGCCTTCAGATGCAAGTATGGAATGCAACATAGGAATTGCTGTAAAGTGATATAAATCCATAAATAACCCTATTCTGTCTATTTATATTCATTTTAGGGGAGCCCGCAGAATTCGGAAAAAATCGTACGCTAAGGTTTTCCGGGCATCCGTAAGGGCCGAAACTTCCCGTCTTCCAGTCTGCGGCTCTGCCGCCAGACGTAATCGCCGGTTAGGTTGATGTGCTCCCAGCCCAGCGGCGACAGGAATTGCAGCAGCTCGCCGTCCACCGGCTTGCCGGCCTCGACCAACCCCTGGGTGGCGCGTTCCAGGTACACCGTGTTCCACAGCACGATAGCCGCCGTCACCAGGTTGAGGCCGCTGGCCCGGTAGCGCTGCTGCTCGAAGCTCCGATCCCTGATTTCCCCAAGGCGGTTGAAGAACACCGCCCTGGCCAGCGAGTTGCGCGCCTCACCTTTGTTCAGGCCGGCATGCACGCGGCGGCGCAGTTCAACACTTTGCAGCCAGTCCAGGATGAACAGCGTGCGCTCGATCCGGCCCAGCTCGCGGCAGGGCCACGGCCAGTCCGTTCTGGCGCGGGTAGCTGCCGAGCTTGCGCAGCATCAGCGAGGCGGTGACGGTGCCCTGCTTGATCGAGCTGGCCAGGCGCAGGATGTCGTCCCAGTGGGCACGCACGTGCTTGATGTTCAGGGTGCCGCCGATCAGCGGGCGCAACGTCGGGTAGGCTTGCACGCCCTGCGGCACGTACAGCTTGGTTTCGCCGAGGTCGCGGATGCGCGGCGCGAAGCGGAAGCCTAGCAGGTGCATCAGGGCAAAGACGTGATCGGTGAAGCCGGCCGTGTCGGTGTAGTGCTCCTCGATCCGCAGGTCGGACTCGTGGTACAGCAGGCCGTCGAGCACATAGGTGGAATCGCGGACGCCGACATTCACCACGCGGGTGCTGAACGGCGCGTACTGGTCGGAGATATGGGTATAGAACAGCCGTCCCGGCTCGCTACCGTACTTCGGGTTGACGTGCCCGGTGCTCTCGCCCCGGCCACCCGCGCGGAAGCGCTGGCCATCGGAGGATGAGGTCGTGCCGTCGCCCCAGTGGGCGGCAAAGGCGTGGCGATACTGGTGGTTGACCAGCTCGGCCAAGGCCGCCGAATAGGTTTCGTCGCGGATGTGCCAGGCTTGCAGCCAGGACAGCTTGGCGTAGGTCAGGCCGGGGCTCGACTCGGCCATCTTGGTCAGCCCGAGGTTGATCGCATCACCGAGGATTGCGGACAGCAGCAACGTCCTGTCTTTGGCCTCGGCCCCGTCCTTCAAGTGGGTGAAGTGGCGGCTGAAGCCCGTCCAGTCGTCCACGTCCATCAGCAGTTCGGTGATCTTGATGCGCGGCAGTAACTGGCTGGTTTGGTCGATCAGCGCCTGCGCCCGATCCGGCACCGCCGCATCCAGCGGGGTGATTTTCAGCCCTGACTCGGTGAGGATGGCATCGGGCAGCTCGTTGTCCTTGGCCAGGCGGGTGACGGTGGCCAACTGCTCGTCCAGCAGCTGCAAACGCTCTTCCAGGTACTGGTCGCTGTTCGGGTTGATCGCCAGGGGCAGGGCCTGCTCGCGCTTGAGTGCGGCGAACTTCTCGGCCGGCAGCAGGTAGTCGTCGAAGTGGCACTGTTGCAAATAGTCGGTGGTGATAAACTTATCATCCCCTTTTGCTGATGGAGCTGCACATGAACCCATTCAAAGGCCGG
>NZ_JAHZSO010000075.1:0-4787 GCF_028421345.1 Escherichia sp. S10b | reverse complement strand
ACGGCCCGCTAACGCGGAGATACGCCCCGACTTCGGGTAAACCCTCGTCGGGACCACTCCGACCGCGCACAGAAGCTCTCTCATAGCTGAAAGCGGGTATGGTCTGGCAGGGCTGGGGATGGGTAAGGTGAAATCTATCAATACGTACCGGCTTACGCCGGGCTTCGGCGGTTTTACTCCGGTATCATATGAAACAATGGAGTGCCGCCTTCCATGCCGCTGGCGCGGCATCTGTTAACAATCAATACTTTTATCATTATTATCAGGAAAAAATTGATCGTCTGAATAAAAATATATGAATGATAAAAAAGAGAGATACATATCTTCCGAGCTGTCAGATAAAACTCAACTTTCTGTTTTGCGCAGTATAGTTGGATGGGGCTATGAAAAAATAAGACATTCTCTGGGGCGACCAGGGCAACTTGAAAGAGCGATTGCATCCGGGGAGTTAATCCCGTGTCCTTTAAAAACTCCTGTCGATACACTATGGACGCGATCGGTGATTTACTGGCAGGACTGGATATCCCCATCATGGATACCATCTGATTCTCGCCAATGTACGATAGATTTCTATAAGCCAGGCTACTATCGTGGTTTAGAACGATGTCATATGGTTGTTCCCGAAGTTCAGAATCTGATTAGCAAAGAAGATATTCCTCATTTTTCGTGTGATATCACCGATATTCAGGGTATCTCCGCATCGAAATCTGAGATGTATGATATTGGTGACATTTATGAATTTCCTCTACTGAGATGCCCTGGGCTGGTTACCCCGGTAAATGAAGAACATCTCAGAGAAAATATGCAGTACTGGGAGTTAAGGCTCCATCGAATGCGCTTTGCTGAATATCCGTGGACTGAGCGTAAGCTGTATTGGCTGAATGAAGGTGGCTCACATCATTTTGCAGCTGCCCGTTATCAGGCATGCCGTCTGGGAATTTCTGTTCCGCTTACGGGCAGATTGAGTCGCTTCCATGTAAACATGCAGATGGTTTCAGCTTTATGTCAGCAATGGCACCTGTTTGCTATTCCTGCAGATGAACGGTTAGCCTGCTTTTTCAGGGCGATGATTGCCTTTGAATGCCCATTTGGTAATTCAGAATTACCTCGGAATATGCACAATACTATAAAGTCAGGAGTCAAACTCAAACTCGTTTGGCTTGAACGTGGTCATACCAAAGCAGACATTGTTGCAGATGTACTTGCCACAGCAGGTTTCCCTGATTTTGGGGATCAATTGAAGCTGCTGGCTACCAGCAGCCTGCAAAAAACACATAAGCTGGCCTGAAAGGAATACTTCACAATGAATATCATTGTGTTGGTAACCTGCTGTTATCGTGATGAAATTACCGCTCAATTTTTTCGGTTGACGCGGTCTGTTCCTGCATGGTTTTCATCTTTAGCTTCTGTTTTTCCCTTACTGCCAGCCAGCGTCTGGCATTCTGCGCATCGCATTCTGATACCTGACCTGCTGGTAGTCCATCCAGTCCATAACGAGGGATACCTGCGACAGCAGTACGCAGCAGATATACCTGTCGGGTGGTGATGCAGGATATTGCACAGGACCATTCATCCAGGGTCAGTTCTGTCTCAGGGTGTTCTGTCAGGAATGCGGCAAAATCATTGGTTATGCCAATTTTCAGTGGAAGAAATCCCCCGCTTTCTGCGCGAAGATGGGGAAACAGAGACTTAACTTTTTCCACGCAATTGTGAGTAAATTCATGAGTCCAATGAGGCTGGCGTGGAAAACGGCGTCTTTTTCTTTTTTTCTTACTGGCAGAAGCTTCAGGGGGATGAGTATCGACGGCAGGAGAACTGCTTCCCACAGATACTGGATCTTCCATCTTTACCGTCTCTGAACGTGCGATAACACCTGTTTTTTCAGATAAGGAAGGGGGTAAAAGAGTGCGACGTTTTTTCACCATAATGATGGGTGTTTTCTTTTCTTCCTGATATTTCCCCATAAAAACCTCTACGATGTGTTCTTATATAATAATATATATCATATTTTCACAATTAACATAATATCTTCGTTAAGAAAATAACAGAACAAAATTTGTTGTTTTTTTATGACAGGCATGAAATGAGCCAGCATAATTATATTAATCATTATCCCAAATGAGCTTTTGTATTTGCTCATTCGGGATGGTTGGATATTTTAAGTTATATCTACTGTATCATTCTCAGGTAATCGTTCCATTAAATCAGAAACTACGGGCTGTAACCAGTCAGTGACTTCACTTACATACTGATGCCATTCGGGATGCCTGGAGGCCAGATCCATCACTCGTGTTAACCCGGACGGACGATCAATGCCCAATTTAGTTAAAATGTTCGAGATATAATTATGAGCATCAAGTTCAACTCTGATATCCCTTGCTGCTTCTATTATTTCTAAATATTCTCCACCCAATCCGTCCAGTGGGACATTTGTAATAAGATAATGAATGTATTGTTCAGGCTTAACTCCATTTGGGAGATTAAATTGTTTTATTTTTCCTTCCGCTGCCGCTTTTAACTCATAAGTTCGTGATTCTGTGCCGGTGAAAACTTTATCAAGAGCAGCTTTCTTTTCATTTTCTGTGGAGTATTTATCGCCATCAAGAATATAAAGTTTATCAGATAGATTATCTCCACGAATAAGTGTACTGGCAAGTAGAGTGAATGCGTTTGAAGCTGCGCCAAATTTAAATATTTTCACATATCTGCTGGCCTTAAGTGAAGAACATATTTTATTTATTATTGCAACAGCAAGATCATCTTCCACATATATTTCAATGGGAGTTGTTGATTTACCTGTTAATCTGTTTATAGCATCAGGTTTTGTTTCTTCAAATGAATAACTACGGCCTTGAATGTTTACGACGTGTCTTATATTTATCTTGTCTGATAAAGTGGTTACCATTTCTCTATGGGTAGTGAAGATGATTTGTTTATTTTTATCTTCGGCATGAGTTGATATGACGTCTATTAACTTTTTCAATGCTTCGTCATGCAACAGCAAATCTAATTCATCGATTAATATTAAGGCGTTCTTGTCCGCTTTTAATATTGTTTCCAGAATTAAAAATATCTTTTGCTCTCCTGCGCTCATACTTAATGATGAGTAGGCCAGTCCCTCTGACTCAACTCCAATCAATATTTTTCCATTGGGTTGTTGATGTTGATTGAAACTTGTATATGGTTTATTAAGTATATAGGAGGCGTAATGAAGAATGTTTGTTATTAAATCATTACTGACACTGCTGGTTTCATACTGAATATTATTCTTTTTTTCTGATTCTATTATAGGAACACATTTATCAATGCCAAGATAGTAAACTTCTCTTAAAGGACGACGAGCATAAATCTGAATCCATCGTGAGCCTCGAACATCAGCTTTTCCATAATTTTTTAATTCATTTTCAATCATTACACCATCTTTACGATAAGTTAAATTTACAATGAAGTCACTGCCGTTCCATTCAGCATGTGGACTGCGTGGAAAAAAATGCATTAACCGATGGTCTTCACCGGGGAAACCTTTTTCAGGCATGTATATGCTTGCTATGGCATGGAGTATTGTTGATTTTCCGCTTCCATTTGGACCTAAAATTGCGGTTAACGCATGAGGTTTAAAAATAATCTCGTTTAATCCATTTATACATTTTAGTTTGTTAATTTTAATGGAGTTCAAGACTTGACCAGTAATAGTTTTTTTCTTTTTTTCTGCCATTTTTAAATCCTAGCATTATGTTGGGGGAATTCACCATGTAATTCAGAAACATATAACTGTGAACAGGGGATATATCAAATCCTTTTAATATTCTATTTTGCACAGTATTCTACATCAGGCCTCTTTTATGCTACAGACTTTTTGAGATGTCTGTAATTTTAGACTTAATGTTATGACTGATCATATCTCCTATCCACTGGTGGCGCAGGAAAGTTAACCGGCTGCCACCATGGGATGATGTGTAAACCGTGCACAGGCGTGTTCTTACGGAGCGGCACTTTCATTTATCTGTACGCGAACCTCCATTCCGGCATCATGACAGGCCTGCAGCCACTGCGCCACTTCCAGCGGATCGCCCTCCCGGCGTACCACCCTGCCTTCTTTATTCCATAACTGCAGACAGGTGCTGCCGTCGAGACGCACCACAAAATCCCCACGGCAGGCCTGATACGTCATGCCGTTCAGCTCCACCGCCAGATCAGTGGCAGAAGTGCCTTCTGCGGGCAGACCTGCGGCCGGGACCAGCGGTAGTACGACGACTTCTGCCGCACGCTGTTCTGCCCGGAGGCGGTCCTGTTCTGCCTGCAGCAGAGGCTGTGCCACGGCCCGGCCGGCGTCCGTCAGCTCGACAGCCAGCTGCAGATTCGGGGCGCGCAGGGTACGCAGCCAGCCGGCATCCTCCAGACGACGGCAGGACGCGCGCAGGTTTGGCCCGTAGATCGGGGCTTCCCCGCTTCGCTCCAGCACCCGTTCCAGGTCCCGCGTCAGCACGGGGCCCGGCCGTTTTTCATCAAGCGCAGCCAGCACAATCAGCACTCTCCGCTGCAGTGGCGACGGTCGGCGGCTCTGGGTCATTACCTGTCATCCTCCGGCCAGATGAGGTTTCTGAGGCGCTGAAAGTCGGCGTCAATGAGCTCCTGTCTCTTTATGGCATTCATTGAGGCATAGCCATTTATGGCCAGTTCATGCCAGAAGATCAGCACGGCTCGGGGTCTGACGCTCAGTGGAACGAAAACTCACGTTAAGCAACGTTTTCTGCCTCTGACGCCTCTTTTAATGGTCTCAGATGTCC
>NZ_JAHZSO010000074.1:0-65560 GCF_028421345.1 Escherichia sp. S10b | reverse complement strand
AATCTCGATGTTGTGGAAACCATTTGCGAGCTGCTGGAAGAACTGGCTCCGAACAAGCCGCACGGCGTGGCGCACTATCGTGACTTGATCACCTTTGTCGCTGACCGTCCGGGGCATGATCTGCGTTATGCCATTGATGCTTCGAAAATTGCCCGTGAACTTGGTTGGCTGCCACAGGAAACCTTTGAAAGTGGAATGCGTAAAACGGTGCAGTGGTATCTGGCTAATGAAAGCTGGTGGAAGCAGGTGCAGGACGGCAGCTATCAGGGCGAGCGTTTAGGTCTGAAAGGCTAATTTTCAGCGGAGGCAAACATGAAAGGTATTATCCTGGCGGGCGGTTCCGGTACCCGATTGCATCCGATTACGCGCGGCGTATCGAAGCAACTGTTGCCGATTTACGATAAGCCAATGATTTACTATCCGCTGTCGGTGCTGATGCTGGCCGGTATCCGCGAAATTCTCATCATCACTACGCCGGAAGATAAAGGTTATTTCCAGCGCCTGCTGGGCGATGGTAGTGAGTTCGGTATCCAGCTGGAATACGCCGAACAGCCCAGCCCGGACGGTCTGGCGCAGGCCTTTATCATCGGTGAAACCTTCCTCAACGGTGAACCTTCTTGTCTGGTGCTGGGCGATAACATCTTCTTCGGTCAGGGCTTCAGTCCGAAGCTGCGTCATGTTGCGGCGCGCACGGAAGGGGCGACGGTATTTGGCTATCAGGTGATGGACCCGGAACGCTTTGGCGTGGTGGAGTTTGACGACAATTTCCGCGCTATCTCGCTGGAAGAAAAGCCAAAACAGCCGAAGTCAAACTGGGCGGTGACCGGGCTTTATTTCTACGACAGTAAAGTCGTGGAGTACGCAAAGCAGGTGAAGCCGTCGGAGCGTGGTGAACTGGAGATTACCTCCATCAACCAGATGTACCTCGAGGCGGGCAACCTGACCGTTGAACTGCTCGGGCGCGGATTTGCCTGGCTGGACACTGGCACTCACGACAGCCTGATTGAAGCCAGTACCTTTGTGCAGACAGTAGAAAAACGCCAGGGCTTTAAGATTGCCTGCCTGGAAGAGATCGCCTGGCGTAACGGCTGGCTCGATGACGAGGGTGTGAAGCGTGCTGCCAGTTCATTAGCGAAAACTGGCTACGGCCAATATCTGCTGGAGTTACTTCGTGCCCGTCCGCGCCAGTATTGAGCCACTAACCTGGGAAAACGCCTTCTTTGGTGTTAACAGCGCCATCGTGCGCATTACGTCTGAAGCACCGCTCCTGACGCCAGACGTGTTAGCGCCGTGGTCACGGGTGCAGGCCAAAATTGCGGCATCAAATACGGGTGAACTGGATGCCCTGCAACAGCTGGGATTCTCCCTGGTAGAAGGTGAAGTTGATTTGGCACTACCCGTGAACAATGTCAGTGATAGTGGTGCTGTAGTGGCACAAGAGACCGATATTCCCGCATTACGTCAGTTAGCCAGCGCCGCATTTGCGCAAAGCCGTTTTCGTGCGCCGTGGTATGCGCCTGACGCCAGCAGACGCTTTTATGCACAGTGGATTGAAAATGCCGTGCGCGGCACCTTTGATCATCAATGTCTGATTTTACGTGCGGCGTCCGGCGGTATTCGCGGTTATGTCTCTTTACGGGAACTCAATGCGACAGATGCGCGAATTGGCCTGCTGGCTGGACGCGGTGTAGGTGCTGAGCTGATGCAAACGGCGCTAAACTGGGCGTATGCTCGCGGTAAAACAACTTTGCGGGTGGCGACCCAAATGGGCAACACCGCCGCGCTTAAACGATACATACAAAGTGGTGCGAATGTAGAAAGCACCGCGTACTGGTTATACAGGTGATCACATGATTCCATTTAACGCACCGCCGGTGGTGGGAACCGAACTCGACTATATGCAGTCGGCAATGGGTAGCGGCAAACTGTGTGGCGATGGCGGTTTTACCCGTCGCTGCCAGCAGTGGCTGGAGCAACGTTTTGGTAGCGCCAAAGTGTTACTGACGCCGTCCTGCACCGCTTCGCTGGAGATGGCGGCGCTGCTGCTCGATATCCAGCCTGGCGATGAAGTGATCATGCCGAGCTACACCTTTGTCTCCACCGCCAATGCCTTTGTGCTGCGTGGCGCAAAAATCGTTTTTGTGGATGTTCGCCCGGACACCATGAACATCGACGAAACGCTGATTGAAGCGGCGATCACCGACAAAACGCGCGTTATCGTGCCGGTCCATTACGCGGGTGTGGCCTGCGAAATGGACACCATTATGGCGTTGGCGAAAAAGCATAATCTGTTTGTGGTAGAAGATGCCGCTCAGGGCGTGATGTCCACTTACAAAGGGCGTGCACTGGGAACCATTGGTCATATTGGCTGCTTTAGCTTCCATGAAACCAAAAACTATACGGCGGGTGGTGAAGGCGGCGCGACGCTGATTAACGATAAAGCGTTAATCGAACGAGCCGAGATCATCCGTGAAAAGGGCACTAACCGCAGCCAGTTCTTCCGTGGTCAGGTCGATAAATATACCTGGCGCGATATTGGCTCCAGCTATTTGATGTCCGATCTGCAAGCTGCGTACCTGTGGGCGCAACTGGAAGCAGCGGATCGTATCAACCAGCAACGTCTGGCGCTGTGGCAAAACTACTACGATGCGTTAGCGCCTCTGGCGAAAGCCGGGCGTATCGAGCTGCCGTCGATTCCCGATGGCTGCGTGCAGAACGCGCATATGTTCTACATTAAACTGCGGGATATTGATGACCGGAGCGCGTTGATTAACTTTCTGAAAGAAGCGGAAATCATGGCGGTGTTCCATTACATTCCGCTGCACGGTTGCCCTGCGGGGGAACGCTTTGGTGAGTTCCACGGTGAAGATCGCTACACCACCAAAGAGAGCGAGCGCCTGCTGCGCCTGCCGCTGTTCTACAACCTGTCGCCCGTCAATCAGCGTACGGTAATTGCGACTTTGTTGAACTACTTCTCCTGATATGTCGTTGGCAAAAGCGTCCTTGTGGACGGCGGCCAGTACACTGGTCAAGATTGGTGCCGGGTTACTGGTCGGTAAGTTGCTGGCTGTGTCATTTGGTCCGGCGGGGCTTGGGCTGGCGGCAAATTTCCGCCAGTTGATTACCGTGCTCGGCGTGCTTGCCGGAGCTGGCATCTTTAACGGTGTAACCAAATACGTTGCCCAGTACCATGATAATCCGCAACAGCTGCGCCGCGTGGTCGGCACTTCATCAGCGATGGTACTTGGTTTCTCTACGCTGATGGCGCTGGTTTTTGTGCTGGCAGCTGCGCCAATCAGCCAGGGATTGTTTGGTAATACCGACTATCAGGGGCTGGTGCGTTTAGTGGCGCTGGTGCAAATGGGGATCGCCTGGGGCAACCTGTTACTGGCGCTGATGAAAGGCTTTCGCGATGCCGCAGGTAATGCGTTATCGCTGATTGTCGGCAGCTTGATTGGCGTTCTCGCGTACTACGTCAGTTACCGTTTGGGCGGTTATGAAGGGGCGTTGCTGGGTCTGGCGCTGATTCCCGCGCTGGTGGTAATTCCTGCCGCCATCATGTTGATCAAACGTGGTGTCATCCCGTTAAGCTATCTGAAACCCAGCTGGGATAACGGTCTGGCAGGGCAGTTGAGCAAATTTACGCTCATGGCGTTGATTACGTCGGTGACCTTGCCTGTTGCTTACATCATGATGCGTAAACTGCTCGCGGCGCAGTATAGCTGGGATGAAGTGGGGATCTGGCAAGGGGTGAGCAGTATTTCCGATGCCTACCTGCAATTTATTACGGCATCGTTCAGCGTATATTTGCTGCCCACGTTGTCGCGGCTAACGGAAAAGCGCGATATCACCCGGGAAGTGGTTAAATCGCTGAAATTCGTCTTACCGGCAGTGGCGGCGGCGAGTTTTACCGTCTGGCTGCTGCGTGATTTTGCTATCTGGCTGCTGTTGTCGAATAAATTTACCGCTATGCGCGATCTCTTTGCCTGGCAGTTAGTGGGTGATGTGTTAAAAGTGGGCGCTTATGTCTTTGGTTATCTGGTGATCGCCAAAGCGTCATTGCGGTTTTATATTCTGGCGGAAATCAGCCAGTTCACTTTATTGATGGTATTTGCCCACTGGCTAATCCCTGCGCATGGTGCACTGGGCGCGGCGCAGGCATATATGGCAACTTATATCGTCTATTTTTCTCTTTGTTGTGGCGTGTTTTTACTCTGGCGTAGGCGGGCATGACTGTACTGATTCACGTACTGGGATCGGATATCCCTCACCATAACCGAACCGTTTTGCGGTTTTTCAATGACGCGCTGGCTGCGACGAGCGAGCACGCGCGCGAGTTTATGGTTGTTGGCAAGGACGACGGCTTAAGTGATAGCTGTCCGGCGCTTTCTGTGCAATTTTTCCCTGGGAAAAAATCGCTGGCGGAAGCGGTCATCGCGAAAGCAAAAGCTAACCGTCAGCAGCGATTTTTTTTCCACGGTCAGTTCAATCCCACACTGTGGCTGGCTCTGCTGAGTGGTGGCATTAAGCCCAGCCAGTTTTTCTGGCATATCTGGGGGGCAGACCTGTATGAGCTTTCCAGTGGCTTGAGATATAAGCTTTTTTACCCACTACGTCGCCTGGCGCAAAAGCGAGTCGGCTGTGTATTTGCCACCCGCGGCGATTTGAGCTTTTTTGCCAAAACGCACCCAAAGGTGCGGGGAGAACTGCTGTACTTCCCGACGCGGATGGACCCTTCTCTCAATACGATGGCGAACGATCGGCAACGTGAAGGAAAAATGACCATTCTGGTGGGGAACTCCGGCGACCTCAGCAATGAGCATGTCGCCGCTTTACGTGCCGTTCATCAGCAATTTGGCGATACGGTAAAAGTGGTGGTGCCGATGGGATATCCGCCTAATAACGAAGCGTACATTGAGGAAGTTCGTCAGGCGGGGCTGGAGTTATTCAGCGAAGAAAATCTGCAAATTTTGAGCGAAAAACTGGAATTTGACGCCTATCTGGCGCTACTTCGTCAGTGCGATCTTGGTTACTTTATTTTTGCTCGCCAGCAGGGCATTGGTACGCTGTGCTTACTGATTCAGGCGGGCATTCCTTGTGTGCTTAACCGGGAAAATCCGTTCTGGCAGGATATGACGGAACAGCATTTGCCAGTGCTGTTTACTACCGACGATCTCAACGAGGATATTGTGCGTGAAGCGCAGCGCCAGTTGGCGTCGGTGGATAAAAACACCATTGCCTTCTTTAGCCCTAACTATCTACAAGGCTGGCAGCGGGCGTTGGCGATTGCCGCCGGGGAGGGCGCATGAGTCTGCTGCAATTCAGTGGCCTGTTTGTGGTCTGGCTGCTCTGCACGCTGTTTATTGCCACGCTGACCTGGTTTGAGTTTCGCCGTGTGCGCTTTAACTTCAATGTCTTCTTTTCATTGCTGTTTTTGCTCACCTTTTTCTTCGGCTTCCCGCTGACCAGCGTGCTGGTATTTCGCTTTGATGTTGGTGTCGCGCCGCCAGAAATCTTGTTGCAGGCGTTGCTTTCTGCGGGCTGCTTCTACGCGGTTTACTATGTCACCTACAAAACCCGCCTACGCAAACGCGTTGCTGATGTACCGCGCCGTCCGCTGTTTACCATGAACCGCGTGGAGACCAATCTTACGTGGGTGATCCTGATGGGCATCGCGCTGGTAAGCGTCGGCATCTTCTTCATGCACAACGGCTTTTTGCTGTTCCGGCTTAACTCCTACAGTCAGATCTTCTCCAGTGAAGTCTCCGGCGTGGCGTTAAAACGCTTCTTTTACTTTTTCATCCCGGCGATGCTGGTGGTCTACTTTCTGCGCCAGGATAGCAAAGCGTGGCTGTTTTTCCTCGTCAGCACGGTCGCCTTTGGCTTGCTGACTTATATGATTGTCGGCGGCACTCGCGCCAATATCATCATCGCATTCGCTATCTTCCTGTTTATTGGCATTATTCGCGGCTGGATTTCGTTGTGGATGCTGGCGGCGGCGGGCGTGCTGGGGATTGTGGGCATGTTCTGGCTGGCGCTAAAACGCTATGGAATGAATGTGAGCGGCGATGAAGCGTTCTATACGTTTCTCTATCTCACTCGCGACACCTTCTCGCCATGGGAGAATCTGGCGTTGCTGTTGCAGAACTACGACAACATCGACTTCCAGGGCCTGGCTCCAATTGTCCGCGATTTCTATGTCTTTATCCCTTCCTGGCTGTGGCCGGGTCGCCCGAGTATGGTGCTGAACTCAGCCAACTACTTTACCTGGGAAGTGCTGAATAACCACTCCGGACTGGCGATCTCGCCTACGCTTATAGGCTCACTGGTGGTGATGGGCGGCGCGTTGTTCATCCCACTCGGGGCGATTGTGGTTGGACTGATCATCAAATGGTTCGACTGGCTGTATGAGCTGGGCAACCGCGAGACTAATCGCTATAAGGCTGCGATATTGCACAGTTTCTGCTTTGGGGCGATCTTCAATATGATCGTGCTGGCACGTGAAGGGCTGGATTCGTTTGTCTCACGCGTAGTCTTTTTTATCGTGGTCTTCGGCGCATGTCTGATGATCGCAAAACTGTTGTACTGGCTTTTTGAAA
This sequence comes from Escherichia sp. S10b, assembly GCF_028421345.1. Taxonomy (NCBI): domain Bacteria; kingdom Pseudomonadati; phylum Pseudomonadota; class Gammaproteobacteria; order Enterobacterales; family Enterobacteriaceae; genus Escherichia; species Escherichia sp. S10b. The sequence continues at coordinate 58,961 of NZ_JAHZSO010000074.1, read as the reverse complement.
GCGCCGGACTCATTCATAAACGTACAAAATCATCGCTCCGGACGCAGGTTGAAGGATAACAATGAATAACAACACCATGGCACCGACCTATACGCTGCGTGGCTTACAGTTGATTGGTTGGCGTGATATGCAGCACGCCCTCGATTATCTGTTTGCTGACGGGCATCTTAAGCAGGGAACGCTGGTTGCCATTAATGCCGAAAAAATGCTGACCATTGAAGATAATGCTGAGGTCAGGGAGCTAATTAACGCTGCCGAATTTAAATATGCGGATGGCATCAGCGTTGTACGTTCAGTACGTAAAAAGTACCCGCAGGCGCAGGTTTCCCGCGTTGCCGGTGCTGATCTCTGGGAAGAGCTGATGGCGCGCGCAGGCAAAGAAGGGACGCCGGTATTTCTTGTGGGCGGTAAACCTGAAGTGCTGGCGCAAACTGAAGCTAAACTGCGCAACCAGTGGAATGTGAATATCGTTGGCAGTCAGGATGGTTATTTTAAACCCGAGCAGCGTCAGGCGCTGTTTGAACGCATTCATGCCAGCGGAGCGCAAATCGTCACCGTTGCGATGGGATCGCCAAAGCAGGAGATCTTCATGCGCGACTGCCGTCTGGTGCATCCAGATGCGCTGTATATGGGCGTTGGCGGGACTTACGATGTTTTCACCGGTCACGTAAAACGCGCACCGAAAATCTGGCAAACGCTGGGACTGGAGTGGCTCTACCGCCTGCTTTCGCAGCCGAGCCGCATTAAGCGTCAGCTTCGTTTGCTGCGTTATTTACGCTGGCACTACACCGGCAACCTCTGATTTTCCTCTCTTTGTAAAGCGACGGAGTGGTCACTCCGTCGCCTGTCTGCTTTTTTATTACACAAAGCATTCAAATTTTTAATGCTTTATTTGCCATTTCTCCTGAATTACGAAAACATTCGCAACACTCGATGTACCCATAACGATAACCGGTAACACCGGAAAGCATGCAAACACAACACGAGGATTTATGGCAGATAACAAACCAGAGCTACAGCGTGGGCTGGAAGCTCGACATATCGAACTCATCGCCCTGGGGGGCACCATTGGCGTCGGCCTGTTTATGGGGGCCGCCAGTACCTTGAAATGGGCCGGGCCATCCGTATTGTTGGCCTATATCATCGCCGGGCTATTCGTCTTTTTCATCATGCGTTCAATGGGCGAAATGTTGTTCCTCGAACCGGTTACCGGTTCGTTCGCCGTTTATGCGCATCGTTATATGAGCCCGTTCTTTGGTTATCTCACCGCCTGGTCTTACTGGTTTATGTGGATGGCCGTGGGGATCTCAGAAATCACCGCCATTGGCGTTTATGTCCAGTTCTGGTTCCCGGAGATGGCGCAGTGGATACCCGCATTGATCGCAGTGGCGCTGGTGGCGTTGGCGAATCTGGCGGCGGTGCGGTTGTACGGCGAAATCGAGTTCTGGTTCGCGATGATCAAAGTCACCACGATTATCGTGATGATTGTCATTGGCCTGGGCGTGATTTTCTTTGGCTTTGGCAATGGCGGGCAGTCGATTGGTTTTAGCAATCTCACAGAGCATGGCGGTTTCTTTGCGGGTGGCTGGAAAGGGTTCCTGACCGCGCTGTGTATTGTGGTGGCGTCCTACCAGGGCGTGGAGCTGATTGGCATTACTGCCGGTGAAGCGAAGAATCCGCAGGTGACGCTGCGCAGTGCCGTAGGCAAAGTGCTGTGGCGGATCCTGATTTTCTACGTAGGCGCGATTTTCGTTATCGTCACCATCTTCCCGTGGAATGAAATTGGCAGCAACGGCAGCCCGTTCGTACTGACTTTTGCCAAAATCGGTATTACCGCAGCGGCGGGCATTATCAACTTTGTGGTGCTGACGGCTGCGCTCTCTGGCTGTAACAGCGGCATGTACAGTTGCGGACGTATGCTCTACGCACTGGCGAAAAACCGTCAGTTACCGGCGGCGATGGCGAAAGTTTCCCGTCACGGCGTACCAGTTGCGGGTGTGGCAGTATCTATTGCTATTCTGCTAATTGGCTCATGCCTGAACTACATCATTCCCAATCCGCAGCGTGTGTTTGTCTACGTCTACAGTGCCAGCGTGCTTCCGGGGATGGTGCCATGGTTTGTGATATTGATAAGCCAGCTGCGTTTTCGGCGTGCACATAAAGCGGCGATTGCCAGCCATCCGTTCCGCTCAATCCTGTTCCCGTGGGCCAACTACGTAACAATGGCATTCCTGATTTGCGTTTTGATCGGCATGTACTTTAATGAAGATACGCGTATGTCGCTGTTTGTTGGCATCATCTTTATGCTGGCGGTGACGGCGATTTATAAAGTTTTTGGCCTTAATCGCCACGGGAAAGCGCATAAACTGGAGGAATAAGCAGCAAAACGCACAAACCGTAACCAAACGCGCAATTTATTTAAAAAGGGACTAGACAGAGGGGTGGGAAGTCCGTATTATCCACCCCCGCAACGGCGCTAAGCGCCCGTAGCTCAGCTGGATAGAGCGCTGCCCTCCGGAGGCAGAGGTCTCAGGTTCGAATCCTGTCGGGCGCGCCATTTAGTCCCGGCGCTTGAGCTGCGGTGGTAGTAATACCGCGTAACAAGATTTGTAGTGGTGGCTATAGCTCAGTTGGTAGAGCCCTGGATTGTGATTCCAGTTGTCGTGGGTTCGAATCCCATTAGCCACCCCATTATTAGAAGTTGTGACAATGCGAAGGTGGCGGAATTGGTAGACGCGCTAGCTTCAGGTGTTAGTGTCCTTACGGACGTGGGGGTTCAAGTCCCCCCCCTCGCACCACGACTTTAAAGAATTGAACTAAAAATTCAAAAAGCAGTATTTCGGCGAGTAGCGCAGCTTGGTAGCGCAACTGGTTTGGGACCAGTGGGTCGGAGGTTCGAATCCTCTCTCGCCGACCAATTTTGAACCCCGCTTCGGCGGGGTTTTTTGTTTTCTGTGCATTTCGTCACCCTCCCTTCGCAATAAACGCCCGTAATAACTCATTGCCCCACGGTATGATTTCGCCCTTAACGTATTGAAGGATGACTTCAGGCAAGGAGTGACCATGCTGCAACAGGTTCCAACGCGTGCTTTTCATGTGATGGCGAAACCGAGTGGTTCCGATTGTAATCTGAACTGTGACTACTGTTTTTATCTCGAAAAACAATCCCTTTACCGCGAAAAGCCAGTCACGCATATGGACGATGACACGCTGGAAGCGTATGTCCGTCACTATATCGCTGCCAGCGAACCGCAAAACGAAGTGGCTTTTACCTGGCAGGGCGGCGAACCAACGTTACTCGGGCTGGATTTTTACCGCCGTGCCGTAAAGTTACAGGCGAAATACGGTGCTGGCAGGAAGATAAGTAACAGCTTCCAGACTAACGGCGTGCTGCTCGATGATAAATGGTGTGCATTTCTGGCAGAAAATCATTTTCTTGTTGGGTTATCGCTGGACGGTCCGGCTGAGATCCACAATCAATATCGCGTGACCAAAGGTGGCAGACCAACGCATAAGCTGGTGATGCGTGCCCTGACGCTGCTGCAAAAACATCATGTCGACTATAACGTGCTGGTCTGCGTCAACCGCACCAGCGCGCAGCAACCGTTGCAGGTTTATGATTTTTTGTGCGATGCGGGAGTCGAATTCATCCAGTTTATTCCGGTGGTCGAGCGCCTGGCTGATGAAACAGCTGCCAGCGATGGACTGAAACTACATGCGCCTGGTGATATTCAGGGGGAACTGACGGAATGGTCGGTGCGCCCCGATGAATTTGGTGAATTTCTGGTGGCGATATTCGACCACTGGATCAAACGCGACGTCGGCAAGATTTTCGTGATGAATATCGAATGGGCGTTTGCCAATTTTGTCGGTGCGCCGGGTGCGGTTTGCCATCATCAGCCAACCTGTGGGCGCTCGGTGATTGTTGAGCACAACGGCGACGTTTACGCCTGCGATCACTATGTTTATCCGCAATATCGGCTGGGGAATATGCATCAGCAAACAATTGCAGAAATGATCGATTCCCCGCAACAGCAGGTGTTTGGTGAAGATAAATTTAAGCAATTACCGGCGCAGTGTCGCAGTTGTAACGTGTTAAAAGCGTGCTGGGGAGGCTGCCCGAAACACCGCTTCATGCTCGATGCCAGCGGCAAACCGGGGCTGAATTATTTGTGTGCCGGGTATCAGCGTTATTTCCGCCATCTACCGCCATATCTTAAAGCAATGGCTGATTTGCTGGCGCACGGTCGCCCGGCCAGTGACATTATGCAGGCACATTTGCTGGTGGTGAATAAGTAAAAAAGCGGCCATTTTGTGGCCGCCTGCGGTTGATTGCCGGATGCGGCGTAAACGCCTTATCCGGCCTACATGATCGTGCAAATTCAATAAATTGCAGCGTTCTGTGGATACTGGTTTGGGTGATCGTATCCGGCAAAGCCTTTGCGTGCGGTGGCAGTTGACGGGGTATCTGCTGCGCTGGCCATGAGAGGAAGAGCGGCGGCGACAGCAACAACAAGAAGTTTGGGTGAAAACGAAAATTCCATGCAAAATGCTCCGGTTTCATGTCATCAAAATGATGACGTAATTAAGCATTGATAATTGAGATCCCTCTCCCTGACAGGATGATTACATAAATAATAGTGACAAAAATAAATTATTTATTTATCCAGAAAATGAATTGGAAAATCAGGAGAGCGTTTTCAATCCTACCTCTGGCGCAGTTGATATGTAAGGCAGATTTATTATATCGCGTTGATTATTGATGCTTTTTTTAGTTTTAACGGCAATTAATATATGTGTTATTAATTGAATGAATTTTATCATTCATAATAAGTATGTGTAGGATCAAGCTCAGGTTAAATATTCACTCAGGAAGTTATTACTCAGGAAGCAAAGAGGATTACAGAATTATCTCATAACAAGTGTTAAGGGATGTTATTTCCCGATTCTCTGTGGCATAATAAACGGGTAGATGCTCATTCCATCTCTTATGTTCGCCTTAGTGCCTCATAAACTCCGGAATGACGCAGAGCCGTTTACGGTGCTTATCGTCCACTGACAGATGTCGCTTATGCCTCATCAGACACCATGGACACAACGTTGAGTGAAGCACCCACTTGTTGTCATACAGACCTGTTTTAACGCCTGCTCCGTAATAAGAGCAGGCGTTTTTTTATGCATCAGAAAGGTCCCGGAGGTGCTTGCCTCCGGGTGAGAAGGAACTACTGTGGTGGGTTGTTCTGCAACGTTAACATCAAACCGTCGCGACGCATCGCTGCAGCTTCTTCCGGCTTGTGCAGTCTGTCCAGCGCGTCGGCAAGCCATGCGTAATCGTAGGCGTCCGGACGTTGTTTCAGCGCCGCGCGGAAGGCGAGCGATGCTTCCTGCCATTCTCCGTGCTTCATCAGTGACTGGCCCAGTGTGCTCCACAACAGCGGGCGATCGCCGACGTTTTTGATCTGCTGGCGCAGCACTTTTTCCAGCTGTTCCGGATTGTTGGTTTTCAGTCGAGGAATCGGCAGCAGTAGGCGATCGTCGTACTGGCGTTTCAGGCCATCGATGATAATTTGCTGGGCAGTATCATGATCGTCACATTCAATAAGATGTTCCGCCATTGCCACCTGCAACGCTACCTGATGACGCGTTTTCCGGCTTTGGTTTTTCCACCAGTTACGCAAACCTTCACTACCGTTATCGGCACGCGCCTGATCCATCAGGCCAATCCATGCCTGTTGTTCCAGCATTGCACGATGTTCTTCATCACCAACATGGGCTTTCGCCATTGATGGGATGATATCCAGCAGAGAACTCCATGCACCTGTGCGGATATACGCCTGTTCCGCCAGACGTAATACTTCCGGATGGCGTGGCGTAACTTCCAGCAGCTTATCCACGCCGTGGCGTGCAGCATGGTTTTCATTACGGGCCAGTTGCAGACGTACACGGGTGATTTCTACCGGAATGGTGTCATTGCCGGCCAGCTCTGCTGCGCGTTCCAGATGTTGGTTGGCGCGTGCTTCATCACCACGTTGTTGCGCGGCTTCGGCAGCCAGTAGATAGTTTACCACCGGTTGTTCCGCGTGATCGGCATTTTTCGCCATCAGCTTTTCAACTTGCTGATAATCGCCTTCCGCCAGTTTCAGCAGCGCCTGTTCGGTCTGCTTACGGGCACGGCGACGCTTACGTCCGACAAACCACCCACGGGTGTGTGCGCCTGTGCGGAAGATCCGCCGCAGTAGCCACTCAATGGCAAACAGCACTACCATCGCCAGAATCAAAATAATCGCCAGGCCCGTGACGCTGGTTTCGATATTGTAGTTGTCAGTCTGGATCAGCACGTAACCCTGATGACCGGCAATCATCGGGCCAACCACTATCCCCGCAATCAGCAAAACAAAGAGTAATAACACTTTTAGCATGGTTATTCTCCTTGCGGCGCGGCTGCCGGAGTATCACCTTGCGGTGCAGGTGCAGGTGCAGGTGCAGGTGCAGGTGCAGGTGCAGGTGCAGGTGCAGGTGCAGGTGCAGGTGCAGGTGCAGGTGCAGGTTTAGCTTCCGTTGTCCCCGCTGCCGGTTGTGCCAGCAGGTTACGCACGCGAGTCTGCATCAGTTTTTCCAGCATCGCCTGGCTTTGCAGGGTTTCCGGAAGATCCATCGAGATATTTTGCTGGCTTAACTGGTCTACCTCGTCGAGGAACGCTTTGGTGGTGGCATCATCAGTATCGTAGTAAGCACGTACCCAGGTGGAGACGTTCTCCAGCGCCTGGCGATAAGTCTCTTGCTGGTGACGCGGTACAGCTTGTGCTGCGACCAGCAGGCGAGAGCGAATATTTTCGCGCAGATAGATATCCTGATTTGGCGCTAACAGCGGTACGGCGGTGTCATCACGACGGCGAATCGTAATGAAGTTGTCCATAAAGTTCTGCCAGCTTTTTTGCAGATTGATACGCCATTCGCTGATGGAACTGGAAAGCTCTTCACCGTCGGAATCCATCGGCGAACCATCGCTGTCATTATCGGCCAGACGCAGGTTATCTACCTGATTTGAAAGCTGATTAAGCTTAAGGATGATGCCGTCATAATCCACCTGCGAAACTGCAGAAAGGCTGGCGATATCATCGGTAATTGCCCGACGAACGGTAATCAGACTCGGGTCATTCATATCCGCCAGGCTGGCATCTGCACTTTTCAGCAACGCTGCAGCGGTCGTGACGTCCTGATCGCTCCACAGCTTCCGTCCGGCGAGTTTCACCAGAAAATCGGCCTGAGCCAGCAGCCAGGTTTTAGCATCGCTGCCGGAAATGGTGGCGACCTTTTGTTGGACTTCATCCAACTGTTTTGCCAGCGTTTCTTGCTGACGATTCGCCTGCTTAAGCTGTGCAGCTTGTTGCTTAATAATGCCTTCCAGCTCGGCTTTTTGGCTCTCCTGGGCTTTTTGCAATGCCGTCAGTTGGTTAGCCAGGGCATCGCTGGTGGCGGTCTGATTGACGGCCTGTTGTTTACCCCAGCCATACAAACCGACGCCCGCCGCCAGAGCAATAGCGATAGCCACCGCGCTGAGAATCAATGCGGTATTGTTCTTACTCTTTTTTTCTGTTGCGACAGGTTGTGACGTGGTGTCCACGGCCTCCCTGGTCTCTTCAACCACGGCGGAGGTTTTTTCTTGTTCCGTCATTATGGCTTCCTGTTATGAGAGTTATTGTAATGCCCGTAAAAGCGCATCGTTGTCAGCGTTATCGGCGACCTTAATGTCTTGCCAGCCCAGTTCCCGGGCGAGTTTCGCCAAACGCTCACTGACGACCAATAGTCGACAGTGTAGTAACCAGTGCTCACGATACCATTGTGGGATCAGCGACCAGAGTTGCTGCAACATTTCACCGCTGGTAACAACGACCATCGTCACCTCGCGGGATTGCCAGCGCATCGCTTCTTCTGCACCATCGTAATGGATTGCGCATCGTTGATAACATTCACAAAAAGTGACCTCAGCACCGCGCGCTGTCAGGGTATCCCCAATTAGCTCACGACCGCCATTGCCACGTAATATCAGCGCACGTTTGCCCGCAATATTTTGTAATTCAGGTAATTGTAGCAAGACTTCGCTGATTTCCCGATCCTGCGGGTAGAGAATCTTCTGTCCGCTTACGGTATGTAGCGCCAGTGCGGTGGTGCGTCCAATGGCGAAATAATCAGGTAGTCGGGGCCATTTACGATCTTGCTGATGCAGCTGTGATTGGGCAAAAGCAACCGCGTGTTGCGAGAGGGCAAACAACAGATCGCTCTCCCCCAGCGCCGCCAGTTGATCAGCAAGTTGCGGTAATTGTCGACCCGGAGAAAACTCAATCAGCGGAAAATGCCAGGCCACCTGCCCCAGTGTGCGCAGACGGCTCACTAACTCTTCTCCAGCGGGAGACGGGCGGGTGACCAGGATACTCATGCCGGGGCGTCTCCGTTATAGACTTCAGCGAGGATCTCGCGCGCGCCGTTATTCAGTAGCTCTTCTGCCAGCGAAATCCCCATTTGTTCGGCATTTTGCGGCGCACCGCGGCGTTCACCGCGAATAATCTGCGAACCGTCCGGCGCGCCGACCAGCGCACGCAGCCAGATTTCACCATCAATAAGCTCGGCGTAGCTACCAATTGGCACCTGACATCCGCCTTCGAGACGGGTATTCATGGCGCGTTCTGCGGTAACGCGCAGTGCAGTTTTGTGGTGATTCAGCGCGGCAAGCAGCTCGCGAGTGCGTGCATCATCAAGGCGGCATTCAATACCCACCGCACCTTGCCCTACCGCCGGAAGAGAAATCTCGGGTGGCAACGCGGCGCGAATACGTGACTCCAGACCTAAACGTTTTAGTCCGGCTACGGCAAGAATGATGGCATCGTATTCGCCGTTATCTAGTTTGCTCAGGCGAGTGCCGACGTTGCCGCGCAGGGAGCGGATAATCAGATCCGGGCGGCGTTCAGCCAGTTGGCACTGGCGACGTAAACTGGACGTCCCGACGATACTGCCTGCCGGTAACGCATCCAGACTGTCATAATTATTGGACACAAAGGCATCGCGAGGATCTTCACGCTCACAAATAGTGACCAACCCCAGACCTTGCGGGAATTCAACCGGCACATCTTTCATTGAATGTACGGCGATATCGGCGCGATTCTCCAGGAGCGCGACTTCCAGCTCTTTTACAAATAAGCCTTTTCCGCCTACTTTCGCCAGCGGCGTATCAAGAATCACATCGCCGCGCGTCACCATCGGTACCAGTTCAACCACCAGGCCCGGATGGCTCGCCATCAACTTGTCTTTGACATAGTGTGCCTGCCAGAGTGCAAGTGGGCTTTGGCGTGTGGCAATTCTTAAAACATTGTCTAACATGCTTGTTACCGTCATTATCATCCGTGGTCCATCCTAACATCCTTGCCAGAGTGATGTCAGTGTTGTGGTGAAACGTAGACGCCTGCGCAAACCGTAAAATGAGGTCTGGCAGTGGATCCTGACAGGCGTTTCACGCCGTCGTAATAAGGAATTTACAGAGAATAAACGGTGCTACACTTGTATGTAGCGCATCTTTCTTTACGGTCAATCAGCAAGGTGTTAAATTGATCACGTTTTAGACCATTTTTTCGTCGTGAAACTAAAAAAACCAGGCGCGAAAAGTGGTAACGGTTACCTTTGACATACGAAATATCCCGAATGCCGCGTGTTACCGTTGATGTTGGCGGAATCACAGTCATGACGGGTAGCAAATCAGGCGATACGTCTTGTACCTCTATATTGAGACTCTGAAACAGAGACTGGATGCCATAAATCAATTGCGTGTGGATCGCGCGCTTGCTGCTATGGGGCCTGCATTCCAACAGGTCTACAGTCTACTGCCGACATTGTTGCACTATCACCATCCGCTAATGCCGGGTTACCTTGATGGTAACGTTCCCAAAGGCATTTGCCTTTACACGCCTGATGAAACTCAACGCCACTACCTGAACGAGCTTGAACTGTATCGTGGAATGTCAGTACAGGACCCACCGAAAGGTGAGCTTCCAATTACTGGTGTATACACCATGGGCAGCACCTCGTCCGTAGGGCAAAGTTGTTCCTCTGACCTGGATATCTGGGTCTGTCATCAATCCTGGCTCGATAGCGAAGAGCGCCAGTTACTACAACGTAAATGTAGTCTGCTGGAAAGCTGGGCCGCCTCGCTGGGTGTGGAAGTCAGCTTCTTCCTGATTGATGAAAACCGCTTCCGTCATAATGAAAGCGGCAGCCTGGGGGGCGAAGATTGTGGCTCCACCCAGCATATACTGCTGCTTGACGAATTTTATCGTACCGCCGTGCGTCTCGCCGGTAAGCGTATTCTGTGGAATATGGTGCCGTGCGACGAAGAAGAGCATTACGACGACTATGTGATGACGCTTTACGCGCAGGGCGTGCTGACGCCAAATGAATGGCTGGATCTCGGTGGCTTAAGCTCGCTTTCTGCTGAAGAGTACTTTGGTGCCAGCCTTTGGCAGCTCTACAAGAGTATCGATTCCCCATACAAAGCGGTACTGAAAACACTGCTGCTGGAAGCCTATTCCTGGGAATACCCGAACCCACGTCTGCTGGCGAAAGATATCAAACAGCGTTTGCACGACGGCGAGATTGTATCGTTTGGTCTCGATCCATACTGCATGATGCTGGAGCGTGTTACTGAATACCTGACGGCGATTGAAGATTTTACCCGTCTGGATTTAGTACGTCGCTGCTTCTATTTAAAAGTGTGCGAAAAGCTCAGCCGTGAACGCGCCTGCGTAGGCTGGCGTCGCGCAGTGTTGAGCCAGTTAGTGAGCGAGTGGGGTTGGGACGAAGCTCGTCTGGCAATGCTCGATAACCGCGCTAACTGGAAGATTGATCAGGTGCGTGAGGCGCACAACGAGTTGCTCGACGCGATGATGCAGAGCTACCGTAATCTGATCCGCTTTGCGCGTCGCAATAACCTTAGCGTCTCCGCCAGTCCGCAGGATATCGGCGTGCTGACGCGTAAGCTGTATGCCGCGTTTGAAGCATTACCAGGTAAAGTGACGCTGGTAAACCCGCAGATTTCACCCGATCTCTCGGAACCGAATCTGACCTTTATTTATGTGCCGCCGGGCCGTGCTAACCGTTCAGGTTGGTATCTGTATAACCGCGCGCCAAATATTGAGTCGATCATCAGCCATCAGCCGCTGGAATATAACCGTTACCTGAACAAACTGGTGGCGTGGGCATGGTTTAACGGCCTGCTGACCTCGCGCACCCGTTTGTATATTAAAGGTAACGGCATTGTCGATTTGCCTAAGTTGCAGGAGATGGTCGCCGACGTGTCGCACCATTTCCCGCTGCGCTTACCTGCACCGACACCGAAGGCGCTCTACAGCCCGTGTGAGATCCGCCATCTGGCGATTATCGTTAACCTGGAATATGACCCGACAGCTGCGTTCCGCAATCAGGTGGTGCATTTTGATTTCCGTAAGCTGGATGTCTTCAGCTTTGGCGAGAATCAAAATTGCCTGGTAGGTAGCGTTGACCTGCTGTACCGCAACTCGTGGAACGAAGTGCGTACGCTGCACTTCAACGGCGAGCAATCGATGATCGAAGCCCTGAAAACTATTCTCGGCAAAATGCATCAGGACGCCGCACCGCCAGATAGCGTGGAAGTCTTCTGTTATAGCCAGCATCTGCGCGGGTTAATCCGTACTCGCGTGCAGCAACTGGTTTCTGAGTGTATTGAACTGCGCCTTTCCAGCACCCGCCAGGAAACCGGGCGTTTCAAGGCGCTGCGCGTTTCTGGTCAAACCTGGGGGTTGTTCTTCGAACGCCTGAATGTATCGGTACAGAAACTGGAAAACGCCATCGAGTTTTATGGCGCTATTTCGCATAACAAACTGCACGGCCTGTCAGTGCAGGTTGAAACCAATCACGTCAAATTACCGGCGGTGGTGGACGGCTTTGCCAGCGAAGGGATCATCCAGTTCTTCTTCGAAGAAACGCAAGACGAGAATGGCTTTAATATCTACATTCTCGACGAAAGCAACCGGGTTGAGGTGTATCACCACTGCGAAGGCAGCAAAGAGGAGCTGGTACGTGACGTCAGTCGCTTCTACTCGTCATCGCACGATCGCTTCACCTACGGCTCAAGCTTTATCAACTTCAACCTGCCGCAGTTCTATCAGATTGTGAAGGTTGATGGTCGTGAACAGGTGATTCCGTTCCGCACAAAATCTATCGGTAACATGCCGCCCGCCAATCAGGACAACGATACGCCGCTATTACAGCAGTATTTTTCGTGATGAGCGTGCCGGAAAGCGAGGCTTATCCGGCATGCAATCTTAGCGGAAACTGACTGTTTCACCCGCTTGCTGTGTCGCCGCCTGTTCCAGCAAATCCCAGAAGGTTTCGCCGCTGCGATCGCAAATCCACTCATCGCCTTTCAGATCAAAATGGTAGCCGCCTTGTTTGGTTGCCAGCCATACCTGGTGCAGCGGTTCCTGGCGGTTGATAATGATTTTGCTGCCGTTTTCAAAGGTAATGGTCAGCACGCCGCCGTTGATTTCGCAGTCGATATCGCTGTCGCCATCCCAGTCGTCCAGACGCTCTTCAATGGTCAGCCACAGTTGATCAGCCAGGCGATGAAATTCACTGTCGTTCATTGTTGTATCCTGTTTTTAAGTGATGGCGGCAGTATAGCGGCATGGGGTCAGGGCTTCAAAGTTTGCACCTCTGCTGCTGCGTTCCGGCATGATTCATCCGTCACCGGAATAATGATGTCTCTGTTTTGAACTTCACGTACGTTCTCCTCTCTGACACGAGTTTTCGCCGGGCAGGGGGAGGGCGTAATCCTTACCTCTGTATCGGTCCATGTATAAACATTGCGATCGTCATAAGCGAAGCGATCGTTTTTAGTTAGCGGACCGTTAACTGGAATAATTTGCAAGCTCTTTGACCGTAATTGGCGGATAAAGTAAGCATGTTGTTTGCCGCCATTAAATGAGCGATCAATGACCAGGTCTGGCGTATCCAGCGGGATTATCTCAAGCTGGTCTTCACCAAATATCGATAATTTTGTTACATACAGCCGATCTTTATATTGCGCAATATTGCCAGTAATCAGATGAAATTGTTCAGGTTCAATACCTGGTAGGTCTATCCACTTGCTCCACTGACGGTCGGACGTGAGCTGTTTACGCCAGCGAACGCGACTTTCCCCTACTTCAAAAGAGACGTCATCATCTACGGGTATCGCTTTGCCTGATAATTGACCAAAGGGATAACGATGCATACCCTTATTGTCGCGAAAAACCAGCAGTGAATGAGGTATCCAGCGAATTATCTCAAATGAGTCTGCATTCGCCGTAAGGTGAACGCCATTTAAATAAATATTCTGCCCACTGCGGATAAGCAGATCATTGGAATACAAATTTCTGTTTACACTCATAAGACGTGGATTAATACCCCACCATCTTTTTTCTAATACAGTAACATTACTGCTGCTCCCCTGACGTCGACCGGACAAATAGAGATTTTTACTATCCACCAGCGTGGTAGAGTTACCTTCGATAGCTTTTAGTGTCGCCAGATCAACACGTGACGCGCCGCTATTACTTTCGGTGCGCTGTCCGTCAAAATAGAGGCTATATTTATCGACCGCGAAGCGGCCCATAGCCTGAAAGCTGGCAATATCGACAGTGGGGGTTCCCGGTGGATTGCTAACGATTTTGCCACGCCAGAGAATAACGCGGCCGTCTGTCACCCAGTGGTATTCCTCATTTTTTATGCTTATTTCATCGGAAGGTATATAACCCGTTTTCCCAGAGATATTTTTCACAAGGCGCAAATCGGCCCTGCTCATCTCCGGAAACTGGGCAATGATTTTCTTATCCCCCCAATAACCTTTACCGTAAGACATAACACCGTGATCATTGTAATAGTCGAACCCTATGGCCTGTACAGCAGGCGTCAGAAATGTGTGTCCCAACAGGATGAGTGCAACTGTGATTATTTGACCCTTCATTTTGTCGCCTCATTGCGCGGGGCAGGAATAAATTCGCCGTCATCAGTAATTTTTCCGTCCAGATATCCCGTTTTGTAATTTACGCCATAGCCATATCCCGAATGTTGTTCCTTCCAGATTAAGCGAACTTGTTTCGGATCAGCGGTGCGGTATCGCCAGAGCTGCGCGCCATCAAAGCTGTAAATGTAGCGGTTATCGCGGGCATACCATCTGCGCAAAAAGGGATGGTCATTAAGATGGGCTTCGCGTTCATCCGGAGAACGGTTATCCAGTAAGATCAGCGGTCCGTCAGATTCAAACACATGTAAACCGGAATGGTATGGCCACCCTTCGGCACGCGTAAGTAAATAGCCGTGGCGTTTCCCGGCGTTGAAACGTTTGTTGATAATAAGATTGGGATCATCAAGTTTCACGATTTCCAGCTTGCGGTCACCAGACTCTGTTTCGATGATGGTATAAAGCGAGTCCTGATACTGGGCGACAGCATCACTGATGGGTTGAAACTGCTCCGGATCGAGTCCGGGTAATTCTTCCTGTTTACAAGCAGGTCCTTTACGCCAGAACACTTTCTTTTCCAGCAGAGAAAAATCCAGACAGTGCTTTGTTAAATCTTCATCCCACGCCAGATTTTCCTTGTCGAGGACTTTACGCTGTAGCCCGTTTTTATCACGCCAGGTCAAGAGTGAGCCGGGCATCCAGCGCACGACGGAAAAGGTGTCCGGGTCGGCATCAAGCTGTTCGCCGTTGATCAGGATTTTGGTCCGTGTACGAGCCAGGGTATCCCAGGGGCCAAATGGCATAGCCACACAGGGATTAAACGCGGTAGAAAACTTTCCTCGCTGATCCCATGACTTTTGTGCCAGCACACGGAAACTATCGGGATCTGCGAGGCGATGCCCATTGATATACAAGAAATTAGCGTCACGTAATATCAGCCCCAGTAAGTCAGGATCCCAGGGAGGCCGGAATTCCACCTGATGCAGTGTTTTGATATCTAAGCGATTTCCCCCGCCATTGTTATCTGTGCGCTTGCCTTCGAAATAGAGACTGTGTTTATCTGCGGCAAAATCACCCCACGCCTTGAACGAGGCGACATCGACGGGAGGTTTGTCTGGCGGGTTTTGCACAACTTCACCCGCGTAGAGGATATAGCGACCATCGCTATGCCAGGAGTAATGAGGATACCAGGCCTGTGCGCCTTCATAGAGGTAGTCGGTTGTCAGATCAGTCAGAGGAGGTACTTTATCCCATTTGTCTAGTGTTGTCGGGTCTATTAATAAATTGGGTAAACGGCGCAAACTTTTGTAATTCACGTCAGGAAGAGAAAGATTTGTTTCTTTATAAGGGCGCAGGTATACCACGCCTTTTCCCTGTTTCTGGTAAATATTATGTTCAGGCGGATCAAGCCGACATCCCCATGCCGACGATAAAAACAATGAACAAGACAACAAACAAACCACATTGCGATAGTGCATAAAGCCATCCTGGCGCGAGGTGCCGATCACGAAACTACCAGCAGAACATAATTCCTCGCACGTAAGCGTAACTTTTGCGGCAAATCGTCACTTTTCAGAATCTATAAAGGCCATCGCTATTTTCTGATAGTTGCTGGGGTAAACTTGAGGTTTTCATTCACGATATAAATACGAGCTACTGCGCCATGGTGTGACTGATCACGTTAAAATGTGCCGGATTGACGCCGGGAAGGGTGTCAACATGCGACTCTGCCCACCGTTACCTACTTTATTGTCTTTCGCGTGTTGTACTTAGGTCCCACCACCGGTATCTAACATTCCCCACATTATTACGCTTTCTGCCGAACGTGATTTTTATAGAAATCTATCAATTCATTTTCCCTGTACCATAAAGTTTATCTTTCACATCCTGCCGAACGCGGGTCTTGTACCCCCCGTTGTGAAGATCTTCATACGGAGAAAAAGAATCTTTACTCCACCCCAGCAGCACTTTATCGCCAGGCATAAAATGCACATGCAGAAAATCTTCTCCCCATTCTCTTTTGGGGAGAGGTAACGTCATATTCCGTTTCTCCAGACGCATTCCAGCATTATACTGTGTACGAGTAGTACTTAATGTCCAGATAACCTCTGCCGTATCCCCACTAACATCACCACAACAGGTTGTTGAACCGCCACCATTTGCAAAAGCATTCGCGCCCGCCACGCCGTTAACACTGAATCCCAGTATCGGGCGGTCAATTTCACTGTGGATTTCCAGAATCACTCCACCTCTTGGTCCTCCCCATACTGCCTGTCCTATATTCCACAACACGACCAGTACCGGAACGACAATTAACGTCCGCCATACCCAGCGCCCCCACCGGGCATAACCGCGCGTAAGCTTTTGGTCAAATTTTTCCAGTTGGGTAAATAGCCCCATCAGATTTTATTCCCTCTTATCACCAGGTTGGCAAAGTTGTATGTCACTGGCGACTAAGGTCAGACAACAAAATTGCATGGTGCGCCACTCTTTTAAAAGCTCCATGCCGACGATAAGAACAACGAACAAGCCAACAAACAAACTACATTGCGATAGTGCATAGAGCCATCCTGGCGCGAGGTGCCGATCACGAAACTACCAGCAAAACATAAATCCCCACGAGTAAGCGTTATACTCGCAGCATTTCCTCACTTTTCAGACTTCATAAAGAGTCGCTAAACGCTTGCTTTTACGTCTTCTCCTGCGATGATAGAAAGCAGAAAGCGATGAACTTTACAGGCAATCCATAATGAAAAACGTGTTTAAGGCACTCACTGTATTAATTACTCTCTTCAGCCTGACGGGCTGCGGTCTGAAAGGTCCGCTCTATTTCCCGCCTGCAGATAAAAACGCACCGCCGCCGACCAAACCGGTAGAGACGCAAACGCAATCCACGGTGCCGGATAAAAACGATCGCGCCACTGGCGATGGTCCATCCCAGGTGAATTACTAAAAGTCAGTTTCTGTACCCGCGTGATTGGAGTAAATGATGCAGTTCTCGAAAATGCATGGCCTTGGCAACGATTTTATGGTCGTCGACGCGGTAACGCAGAATGTCTTTTTTTCACCGGAGCTGATTCGTCGCCTGGCTGATCGGCACCTGGGGGTAGGGTTTGACCAACTGCTGGTGGTTGAGCCGCCGTATGATCCTGAACTGGATTTTCACTATCGCATTTTCAATGCTGATGGCAGTGAAGTGGCGCAGTGCGGCAACGGTGCGCGCTGCTTTGCCCGTTTTGTGCGTCTGAAAGGACTGACCAATAAGCGTGATATCCGCGTCAGCACCGCCAACGGGCGGATGGTTCTGACCGTCACCGATGATGATCTGGTCCGCGTAAATATGGGCGAACCCAACTTCGAACCTTCCGCCGTGCCGTTTCGCGCTAACAAAGCGGAAAAGACCTATATTATGCGCGCCGCCGAGCAGACAATCTTATGCGGCGTGGTGTCGATGGGAAATCCGCATTGCGTGATTCAGGTCGATGATGTCGATACCGCGGCGGTAGAAACGCTTGGTCCTGTTCTGGAAAGCCACGAGCGTTTTCCGGAGCGCGCCAATATCGGTTTTATGCAAGTGGTTAAGCGCGAGCATATTCGTTTACGCGTTTATGAGCGTGGGGCAGGAGAAACCCAGGCCTGCGGCAGCGGCGCGTGTGCGGCGGTGGCGGTAGGGATTCAGCAAGGTTTGCTGGCCGAAGAAGTACGCGTGGAGCTCCCCGGCGGTCGTCTTGATATCGCCTGGAAAGGTCCGGGTCACCCGTTATATATGACTGGCCCGGCGGTACATGTCTACGACGGATTTATTCATCTATGAAGCAACCAGGGGAAGAACTGCAGGAAACACTCACGGAGCTTGATGACCGGGCGGTTGTCGATTATCTGATTAAAAATCCTGAGTTTTTTATCCGTAATGCGCGCGCAGTAGAAGCGATACGTGTGCCGCATCCGGTACGCGGCACCGTTTCGTTGGTCGAATGGCACATGGCCCGCGCACGTAATCATATTCATGTTCTGGAAGAGAACATGGCGTTGTTGATGGAACAGGCTATCGCCAACGAAGGCCTGTTTTATCGCTTACTCTACCTGCAGCGCAGTCTCACCGCCGCCAGCAGTCTCGACGATATGCTGATGCGCTTTCACCGCTGGGCGCGCGATCTCGGCCTGGCTGGTGCGAGTCTGCGCCTGTTTCCGGATCGCTGGCGCTTAGGTGCGCCGTCGAACCACACTCATCTGGCATTAAGCCGTCAGTCTTTCGAACCGCTGCGTATTCAGCGTTTGGGGCAGGAACAGCACTATCTTGGGCCGCTTAACGGACCAGAGCTGCTGGTGGTGCTACCGGAAGCGAAAGCGGTGGGATCGGTGGCGATGTCGATGCTGGGAAGCGATGCTGATTTGGGTGTTGTGCTGTTTACCAGTCGCGATGCCAGTCACTATCAACAAGGGCAGGGAACGCAGTTACTTCATGAAATTGCGCTGATGTTGCCGGAGCTTCTGGAGCGTTGGATTGAACGCGTATGACCGATTTACACACCGATGTAGAACGCTACCTACGTTATCTGAGCGTGGAGCGCCAGCTTAGCCCGATAACCCTGCTTAACTACCAGCGTCAGCTTGAGGCGATCATCAATTTTGCCAGCGAAAACGGCCTGCAAAGCTGGCAGCAATGTGATGTGACGATGGTGCGCAATTTTGCTGTACGCAGTCGCCGTAAAGGGCTGGGAGCAGCAAGCCTCGCGTTACGGCTTTCTGCGCTACGTAGCTTTTTTGACTGGCTGGTCAGCCAGAACGAACTCAAAGCTAACCCGGCGAAAGGTGTTTCGGCACCGAAAGCGCCGCGTCATCTGCCGAAAAACATCGACGTGGACGATATGAATCGGCTGCTGGATATTGATATCAACGATCCCCTCGCTGTACGCGACCGTGCAATGCTGGAAGTGATGTACGGCGCGGGTCTGCGTCTTTCCGAGCTGGTGGGGCTGGATATTAATCACCTCGACCTGGAGTCTGGTGAAGTGTGGGTTATGGGGAAAGGCAGCAAAGAGCGCCGCCTGCCGATTGGTCGCAACGCTGTGGCGTGGATTGAGCACTGGCTTGATTTGCGCGACCTGTTTGGTAGCGAAGACGACGCGCTTTTTCTGTCGAAACTGGGCAAGCGTATCTCCGCGCGTAATGTGCAGAAACGCTTTGCCGAATGGGGCATAAAACAAGGGCTGAATAATCACGTTCACCCACATAAATTACGTCACTCGTTCGCTACGCATATGCTGGAGTCGAGCGGTGATCTTCGTGGTGTGCAGGAGCTACTGGGTCATGCCAACCTCTCCACCACGCAAATCTATACTCATCTTGATTTTCAACACCTTGCCTCGGTGTACGATGCGGCGCATCCACGCGCCAAACGGGGGAAATAATGCGTTTTTACCGGCCTTTGGGGCGCATCTCGGCGCTCACCTTTGACCTGGATGATACCCTTTACGATAACCGTCCGGTGATTTTGCGCACCGAGCGAGAGGCGCTTACCTTTGTGCAAAATTATCATCCGGCGCTGCGCAGCTTCCAGAATGAAGATCTGCAACGCCTGCGCCAGGCGGTACGGGAAGCGGAACCCGAGATTTATCACGACGTGACGCGTTGGCGTTTTCGTTCGATTGAACAAGCGATGCTCGACGCCGGGCTGAGTGCCGAAGAAGCCAGTGCAGGCGCACACGCAGCAATGATTAACTTTGCCAAATGGCGCAGCCGAATCGACGTCCCGCAGCAAACTCACGACACCTTAAAACAGCTGGCGAAGAAATGGCCGCTGGTGGCGATCACCAACGGTAACGCCCAGCCGGAACTGTTTGGTTTGGGGGATTATTTTGAGTTTGTGCTGCGCGCTGGCCCGCACGGGCGCTCAAAACCGTTCAGCGATATGTACTTTTTGGCTGCGGAAAAACTCAACGTGCCGATCGGCGAGATCTTACATGTTGGGGACGATCTCACCACTGACGTGGGTGGGGCAATTCGCAGCGGAATGCAGGCTTGTTGGATCAGACCGGAAAATGGCGATCTGATGCAAACCTGGGACAGCCGTTTACTGCCGCATCTGGAAATTTCCCGGTTGGCATCTCTGACCTCGCTGATATAATCAGCAAATCTGTATATATACCCAGCTTTTTGGCGGAGGGCGTTGCGCTTCTCCGCCCAACCTATTTTTACGCGGCGGTGCCAATGGACGTTTCTTACCTGCTCGACAGCCTTAATGACAAACAGCGCGAAGCGGTGGCCGCGCCACGCAGCAACCTTCTGGTGCTGGCGGGCGCGGGCAGTGGTAAGACGCGCGTACTGGTGCATCGTATCGCCTGGCTGATGAGCGTGGAAAACTGCTCGCCATACTCGATTATGGCGGTGACGTTTACCAACAAAGCGGCGGCGGAGATGCGTCATCGTATCGGGCAGCTGATGGGCACCAGCCAGGGCGGCATGTGGGTCGGCACCTTCCACGGGCTGGCGCACCGTCTGCTGCGTGCGCACCATATGGACGCCAATCTGCCGCAGGATTTCCAGATCCTCGATAGCGAGGACCAGCTGCGCCTGCTTAAGCGTCTGATCAAAGCCATGAACCTCGACGAGAAGCAGTGGCCGCCGCGCCAGGCAATGTGGTACATCAACAGCCAGAAAGATGAAGGCCTGCGTCCGCATCATATTCAAAGCTACGGTAATCCGGTGGAGCAGACCTGGCAGAAGGTGTATCAGGCGTATCAGGAAGCGTGTGACCGCGCGGGCCTGGTGGACTTCGCCGAGCTGCTGCTGCGCGCTCACGAACTGTGGCTTAACAAGCCGCATATCCTACAACACTACCGCGAACGTTTTACCAATATCCTGGTGGACGAATTCCAGGATACCAACAACATTCAGTACGCGTGGATCCGCCTGCTGGCGGGCGACACCGGCAAAGTGATGATCGTCGGTGATGACGACCAGTCAATCTACGGCTGGCGCGGGGCGCAGGTGGAGAATATTCAGCGTTTCCTTAATGATTTCCCCGGTGCCGAAACTATTCGTCTGGAGCAAAACTACCGCTCTACCAGCAATATTCTGAGCGCCGCTAACGCCCTGATTGAAAATAATAACGGGCGTCTGGGTAAAAAACTGTGGACCGATGGCGCGGACGGTGAGCCTATTTCCCTCTATTGCGCTTTTAACGAACTCGATGAAGCGCGTTTTGTGGTTAACCGCATCAAAACCTGGCAGGACAACGGCGGGGCGCTTGCCGAGTGCGCCATTCTCTACCGCAGTAACGCCCAGTCGCGTGTACTGGAAGAAGCACTGTTGCAGGCCAGTATGCCGTACCGTATTTACGGCGGGATGCGCTTCTTCGAACGCCAGGAAATCAAAGACGCGCTCTCGTATCTGCGTCTGATTGCCAACCGTAACGACGACGCGGCGTTTGAGCGCGTGGTGAATACGCCAACGCGGGGTATTGGTGACCGGACGCTGGACGTGGTACGTCAGACATCGCGCGATCGCCAGTTAACACTCTGGCAGGCATGTCGTGAACTGTTGCAGGAAAAAGCCCTCGCCGGGCGAGCTGCCAGCGCCTTGCAGCGATTTATGGAATTAATCGATGCCTTAGCGCAAGAAACTGCCGATATGCCGCTGCATGTACAGACTGACCGGGTAATTAAAGACTCCGGCCTGCGCACCATGTACGAGCAGGAGAAGGGCGAAAAAGGCCAGACGCGTATCGAAAACTTAGAGGAACTGGTGACGGCAACGCGCCAGTTCAGCTACAACGAAGAAGATGAAGATTTAATGCCGCTGCAGGCATTCCTCTCCCATGCGGCGCTGGAAGCGGGCGAGGGGCAGGCGGATACCTGGCAGGATGCAGTGCAGTTGATGACGCTGCACTCGGCGAAAGGCCTGGAGTTCCCGCAGGTGTTTATTGTCGGTATGGAAGAGGGTATGTTCCCAAGCCAGATGTCGCTGGATGAAGGCGGGCGTCTGGAAGAAGAACGCCGTCTGGCCTACGTTGGTGTAACCCGCGCGATGCAGAAACTGACGCTGACCTACGCGGAAACCCGCCGTCTGTATGGTAAAGATGTTTACCATCGCCCGTCGCGCTTTATCGGCGAGCTGCCGGAAGAGTGTGTGGAAGAGGTGCGCCTGCGCGCTACGGTAAGTCGTCCGGTCAGCCATCAACGGATGGGGACGCCGATGGTCGAGAACGACAGCGGCTACAAGCTCGGTCAGCGTGTACGCCACGCTAAGTTTGGTGAAGGCACCATCGTCAATATGGAAGGCAGCGGCGAGCATAGCCGTTTGCAGGTGGCATTCCAGGGCCAGGGTATTAAATGGCTGGTGGCGGCATACGCCCGGCTGGAGTCGGTGTAACGTTGCCGGATGCGGTGCTGCGCACCTTATTTGGCCTAAAAAATCATTCATATTCAATAAATTGCAACGTCATGTAGGCCGGATAGGGCGTTTACGCCGCATCCGGCATCTGCGCCATCTTCAGTATCTGACACAAAACTATCGTTTTAACCTTTCCGCTCTACGGAAATCATGGTGACAAAAGGATAGCGTTGCCACGGGATTGCCCCGCCTTTCATATACATATGTGAAATCGTGCCATCAAGATAAAGCAGCTGCTCAACGTTCAGTTTCGCTTTGGCATAACAGGCAAAATCATAAAAATTTGTCGCCTGCTGGCTCAACAAAAACACGGCATTCCCATGTTTATTAATCCCAACACCGTTACGAATTTTACGTGAGGCGACGTTGGGATGAATACGCGGATTAATTACACTGTTTTCCATCAACATTGGCCCTGACTGCACCGCAAACTGAATCTCTTTACTGGTTTTGAAGGCATCCAGACGAACGATGCCGACTTTATCTCCCGCGACATAAAACACGCCGCCAGGACGGATAAAGAAATTCCCTTCACCTGAAGCGAGATTTAACGCCACCTTCTGCTGACCGTTTTCGATGTACAAACCGAGCGGCGCATAGCTTTCATCATAGATGCCGCCGTTCATCGCCATCTGCACCTGACCCTGACTATTCATATCCGCCAGCAGAGCATGTAAAGTTCCCCACGCTTCGCCATTGGCTTTTTGCCAGTACATTTTCACCCGCTCTGTTTGAGGATTAACGGTATACGCCTGTACGGTCAGCGTCGGATCTGAGAGTGCGCAATCATCAGCGGCAACAGCAAACAAGGGAAGTAAGGTGAGGGCGAGAAAAATCCGTTTGAGATTCAAGGTGATCATTCCTTTACCAATGAGTAGCCGATGCGCCATTATAGGTCCTGGATGTTGGATTTTTTTATCCTGTTAGCGACCTTGACGAGTACCAAAAAGCGCGAAGTTCAACTATTGTTCTGTGGTGTTCTGTTGCGTGTTGACGGCAAAATTTTGCTGGCGTAACATGCGCGCACGATCACTCTAAGAGGACATTCGCCTTGGACACACCCAGTAGATACTGGCTCACTATCCTGTCATCCAGGATCAACTCCTAAGGCTATCCCTTTTTGCTGATAGCCTTAGCGGTTGTCAGCGACCTCAATTTTTCCCGTCGCGCTGAGTCAGTCTGTTTAATGGTCTGAAACCCAATTTGTTTCTGTGTGCCCACCGAACTGTCCGATATTTTAAGCATTGGGAGTCCCGGTCATGCTGAGCGCATTTCAACTGGAAAATAACCGACTGACCCGGCTGGAAGTCGAAGAGTCACAACCCCTTGTAAATGCAGTATGGATTGATCTTGTCGAACCGGACGACGACGAGCGACTGCGCGTACAATCTGAACTTGGCCAGAGCCTGGCAACCCGCCCGGAACTGGAAGACATCGAAGCATCGGCACGTTTCTTTGAAGACGATGACGGCCTGCATATTCACTCCTTCTTCTTCTTTGAAGATGCGGAAGATCACGCCGGTAACTCCACTGTGGCATTTACCATCCGTGATGGTCGTCTGTTTACTCTGCGTGAGCGTGAACTGCCTGCATTCCGTCTGTATCGTATGCGCGCCCGTAGCCAGTCAATGGTGGACGGTAACGCCTACGAGCTGCTGTTGGATCTGTTCGAAACCAAAATCGAACAGCTGGCAGATGAAATTGAAAATATCTACAGCGATCTGGAGCAGTTGAGCCGGGTAATTATGGAAGGGCATCAGGGCGATGAGTACGATGAGGCGCTCTCCACGCTGGCGGAACTGGAAGATATCGGCTGGAAAGTTCGCCTGTGTCTGATGGATACCCAGCGTGCGCTCAACTTCCTGGTACGCAAGGCGCGTTTACCGGGTGGGCAACTGGAGCAGGCGCGTGAAATCCTGCGAGATATCGAATCCCTGCTGCCGCATAACGAATCCCTGTTCCAGAAGGTGAACTTCCTGATGCAGGCGGCGATGGGCTTTATCAACATCGAGCAGAACCGCATCATCAAAATCTTCTCGGTGGTATCCGTGGTATTCCTGCCGCCGACGCTCGTTGCTTCCAGCTATGGGATGAACTTTGAGTTTATGCCAGAACTGAAGTGGAGCTTCGGCTACCCAGGCGCGATTATCTTTATGATCCTCGCGGGCCTGGCACCGTATCTGTACTTTAAGCGCAAGAACTGGCTGTAATATGAGTGCCGGATAAAGCTATTTTTTTATCCGGCTTATTTCTAAAAATTGTCTTATTTAAAGTCATGCGGATTGAAAACTCGCTCTATTTTATTTTCTTGTGTTAATTGATACTCAGTAAAATCGTTAATACCAATATGAGTGTTACGATAAGGGTATTCATTAATAACCATTAAGTAATTTTTCACGATGCAATTATCATTGCTCTTAATTGTCGGGAAACAGTAGAGATCTTCATACGGCCCTTCGATATATTTTTTATAGTCAGTGAAGCCATTACCGATATCAATGACATACCAGGTATGCCAACTACCTTCTGGTAGGGGATGTTGATTTTTAATTTCATTCTGATGCTTCAGATACCAATTTATTTTATCGCTGTCAGTCCATGGCAGATGATCAACGACCAGAAAGACTGAATTGCCAGCATCAGAGTATGTATACAAAATCTGTACAGGACGCAATGTCCATAAATTATAGATGCAGCATAGAAGAAATAAACATAATATAATTTTCTGGAGTTTGCTTTTCATAGATAATTTTCGATTCTTTCGATAGTGTTAAAATTGGTGAAAAAAGGTTTGAAAGCAAAGTCTTTATGCCGTTGTAAAAAGAACCATATGCGAAAAAATCTATATTTGCTGTAAGTCTTGTTTTTGATATCAGTTACATCAAGACCGAAGTGGTCCTGTGCTACAAAATGAATTGTTGCACTCCATCCTATAGCGTATTTTTGAAAACTTAAAAGAGATATTTTTTGAGCTGAAATATCATGAACACTGATTCCTAAGCCATTAAAACTGTCCTCGAAGTCATTAAATTTATTTAGTCTTGATGAAAGTAATTTGGTTTTAATGCTTTGCAGGATAAGAGGTTGGTATCCTGTCGAGGGAGTTGAATTAATGCCATTTTCGATACATTCTTTGATTATTCGTATTGGACTATTATAACCATATTTATTTATTTTTTCATGAAAAGATAAATTTAATTGTTGGCTATGAAAATTGCTGCCATTTCCATATCTAAAATGTTCAATCAGATCTTCGATAAGTGTTTTATATTGTCCAAAAAAGGAAAGCATTTTTGCTAGTTCTTTCATTTCTGAAAATAAAATATCAGTGCATTCACGTTGTGATATTTTTGTTCCGGAACTTGAGGCACTAAAAGCAACATTAATAGAACCTGGGCCAGGGAAATGGTATTTAATAAGTCTGTAAGGATCAACTTTTGCTGAGATATCGCTTAGGCCGAGTGAGAGAAAGTCTTGTTCTACCATATCACCATATTGCATATCATCAGCAGAAAAATCATCGAATAAACTAATAGTTTCGAAAAGTGTACAGGGAATATTAATTGGCGGAAGTAATATGTTATTCATTTGCATTTGCCTTGGTTATATTTAAGCTCAATGTCAATTCGAGAACAAATGCTAGGGTAAAAAAATATTTAAAAAAGAAGTACATTTCACATTTTTTCATTACATCTCTGAAGAGAACCTCGTTAATGATTGGTCTTGCTCATTGTTAATAACAAAATGTTGAATTTACCGATTAGGAAACTTTTTCCTACGCGGATTGCCTCCAGCTATGGCATGAACTTTGAGTTTATGCCAGAACTGAAGTGGAGCTTTGGCTACCCTGGCGCGATTATCTTTATGATCCTTGCGGGCCTGACACCGTATCTGTACTTTAAGCGTAAGAACTGGCTGTAACTATACGATGTCGCTGTGAGTAAGTTAGTGTGCTGACAGCGACATTTTAGCCGAGGGAATCGCAGATAATATAATTGTTGTGAATAATATCCATGCCACGTTGAGTTGGACGCTTAATGACTCACATCTCACCCCTTCAATTGCTGCAGAGATAATAGAAAAAAGTGTCAAACCCAATGAAATCAATACAAAGTAGATTGCCTTACATCCAGTATCTCTTATTCTTTTTGCTCCAATATTGATATTTACATAGGTATTATTAATAACCAGAATAAAACTCAAAGCCAGGTTGATATCATTCAAAGTTATTAATATTGACCATGATGTTAATGTATAGATTATGAACTGAAAGCGTGATAAATGCTCAAGCCTGGATGGGTAGAATATATTTCTGATGGATGATTTGAATATTTTTTACATTGTTTTTTATATATAATTGTTTTGAATATATATATTACCTGAATTATGAGGTTTGCATATATATGCAATATAGCAGTCTTTGCATTGATAACTATACAGTAGTAATTTAGAGTGTGTAAGTTTTTATTGATGGGGTATATTTTAATTAAATATAATTGGAATGTATTTTTATTCTATAAACAATATCTTGGGGAATGGATTCTATATGGGGAATGGTAACTTTTGGCAGTTGTTCTTGGGTAAAGAACCTTACAGCAAAAAATCTGATTTTGTTAAGGCATGGTTATTGTGGTGGGCTATTACCATCCTTGTTCTATTTATTTTAAGCCTGACTACGACATTAAATTTAAGAAGTATAGGTATAGGGTTAAGTTTTGGGTTTTGTCAAATCCTTGGTAGATATACGATGTCTCTAGGATGGAGTAAGTACTGGGGAGTTTTGGGGGTACTTCCTGTAACAAATATTGTTCTTTTTCTTATCTTAATTTTTTTCAAAAAAAGATAAATAAGTCAGTGGGTAGGCTCATTAAACGGCCTACCCATGTTAATTCTTAACTTTTTCTACGCTGCGTATAAATCGCATCCATCACAAAAATTGCCAGCGCCACCCAAATAAAGGCGAAAGTCACCATCTTATCGGCACCCGGTTTTTCACCATAAAACGTCACAGCCAGCAGGAACATCAGCGTCGGGCCAATGTACTGGAAAAAGCCTAACGTTGAGAGACGCAAGCGCGTGGCAGCGGCGGTAAAACACAACAGCGGTACGGTAGTGACAATACCGGCGGCGATCAGCAGTAAATTCAGCGACATCGGGTTTTGCCCCATATGGCTGGTTGAGCTGTCGGCAATAGCAAACAGGTAAATTGCCGCCACGGGCAGCAGCCACATGGTTTCGATTAACATGCCGGTTTGCGCTTCAACGGCAATCTTCTTGCGTACCAGACCGTAGAAGGCAAAACTAAATGCCAGTCCCAGCGCGATAATAGGTAGCGAACCAAAAGTCCACAGCTGGACTAACACGCCACATATCGCCAGAATCACCGCCAGCCATTGCATCCGGCGGAATCGCTCGCCGAGGAAAATCATCCCCAGCACAATGTTCACCAGCGGGTTAATAAAGTAACCAAGGCTCGCTTCCAGCATATGGTGATTGTTCACCGCCCAGATAAACAGTAGCCAGTTGCCACCAATCAGCACGGCAGAGACTGCCAGCATAAAAATTTTCTGTGGCGTCTGAATCAGCGTTTTTAAATAGGACCACTGGCGGCAAATACTCATCAGCACCACCATAAAGAAAAACGACCAGATCACGCGATGCGTCAGGATTTCATCGGCGGGCACGTAGTAAATCAACTTGAAGTACGCTGGCGCAATACCCCAAATAAAATAAGCGGCAAGAGCGAGTAATACGCCCTGCCGCGTTTGTTTTGCATCCATCGGGAATACTCATTTTTAATTGGTAACAGCAGTTTACCTGCTTTTATGTCTTCAACCTACCATATAGGTGGCGGTGGCACTGGCAATATAAAGCTGTTCTTCATTGTGTAATTCAACGCGGGCGACGGCGACTTTATTGCCTGCACGCAACAGGCTACTGGTAGCAGTAAAACGCTCGCCCCTGCCTGGGCGCAGATAATCAACGCGAAGATCAATGGTCCCCATCCGCGATAGCCGCTGGCGTAGTTCATCTTCACTGATGGTTTCGTGGCGGGTTAAGGTACTTCCCACGCACACCAGACCGGCGGCGACATCCAGCGCCGACGCAATGACCCCGCCGTGCAAAATGCTTTGCGCCCAGTTGCCCACCATCATTGGCTGATTTTTAAAGGCCAGCTGTGCGAACTCTTTTTCGTAACGCTCCAGTTCCATCCCCAATGCGCGGTTAAATGGCATGTGATAAACAAACATCTCACCCACTAATTTCAGGGCTTGTTCAGCAGTCAGTACGGCAGACATATCATCCTTACACTTCATTGGTTAATGAAATGTTGATTTTATGCTTCTTTGTTGTTGGTTTCTACTTTAGGAAGGGATAACTAACGGCAATGGAGTTAAGTATGTAAAATAGCCCGCAGAAAAACATTCACCTTATCAATAATTCGTTACGGAGAACACGACCGATGCGGACTCTGCAGGGCTGGTTGTTGCCGGTGTTTATGTTGCCTATGGCAGTATATGCACAAGAGGCAACGGTGAAAGAGGTGCATGACGCGCCAGCGGTGCGTGGCAGTATTATCGCCAATATGCTGCAGGAGCATGACAATCCGTTCACGCTCTATCCTTATGACACCAACTACCTCATCTACACACAAACCAGCGATCTGAATAAAGAAGCGATTGCCAGTTACGACTGGGCGGAAAATGCGCGTAAGGATGAAGTAAAGTTTCAGTTGAGCCTGGCATTTCCACTGTGGCGTGGGATTTTAGGCCCGAACTCGGTGTTGGGTGCATCTTATACGCAAAAATCCTGGTGGCAACTGTCCAATAGCGAAGAGTCTTCACCGTTTCGTGAAACCAACTACGAACCGCAATTGTTCCTCGGTTTTGCCACCGATTACCGTTTTGCAGGTTGGACGCTGCGCGATGTGGAGATGGGGTATAACCACGACTCTAACGGGCGTTCAGACCCGACCTCCCGCAGCTGGAACCGCCTTTATACTCGCCTGATGGCAGAAAACGGTAACTGGCTGGTAGAAGTGAAGCCGTGGTATGTGGTGGGTAATACTGACGATAACCCGGATATCACCAAATATATGGGTTACTACCAGCTTAAAATCGGCTATCACCTCGGTGATGCGGTGCTCAGTGCGAAAGGACAGTACAACTGGAACACCGGCTACGGCGGCGCGGAGTTAGGCTTAAGTTACCCGATCACCAAACATGTGCGCCTTTATACTCAGGTTTACAGCGGCTATGGCGAATCGCTCATCGACTATAACTTCAACCAGACCCGTGTCGGTGTGGGGGTTATGCTAAACGATTTGTTTTGATGAACGGTTGAGTGGTTGGCAAATCTGGAATCCAGCATCCAGGATTACCCTCTCAGAGACTAAAAGCATTGCAGTTTCTCGCGCAGGCGCTGAAAATAGCGCCTGTTTTTATTTCAGGCAATCGGGGTGAATGTGGCGCAGGCGGAAGTGTTGAATCTGGAGTCCGGAGCTAAACAGGTTTTACAAGAAACCTTTGGCTACCAACAGTTTCGCCCCGGCCAGGAAGAAATTATCGACACTGTGCTTTCCGGTCGCGATTGCCTGGTCGTCATGCCCACCGGTGGCGGAAAATCCCTTTGCTATCAAATTCCTGCCTTATTGCTAAACGGCCTTACCGTGGTTGTTTCACCGCTGATTTCGTTGATGAAAGATCAGGTGGATCAACTGCAAGCCAACGGCGTGGCGGCGGCGTGCCTTAACTCGACGCAAACCCGCGAACAGCAACTTGAAGTGATGACAGGCTGCCGCACCGGGCAAATTCGTCTGCTTTATATCGCCCCGGAACGCCTGATGCTGGATAACTTTCTTGAGCATCTGGCGCACTGGAATCCGGTGTTATTAGCCGTTGATGAAGCGCACTGTATCTCCCAATGGGGCCACGATTTCCGCCCGGAATATGCCGCGCTCGGTCAGTTGCGCCAGCGGTTCCCGACGCTGCCGTTTATGGCGCTGACCGCCACAGCCGACGACACCACGCGCCAGGATATCGTGCGCCTGCTGGGGCTGAACGATCCGCTGATTCAAATCAACAGTTTTGACCGTCCGAATATTCGCTACATGCTGATGGAGAAGTTCAAACCGCTCGATCAGTTGATGCGCTACGTGCAGGAACAGCGCGGTAAGTCAGGCATTATCTACTGCAACAGCCGCGCGAAAGTAGAAGACACCGCTGCGCGCCTGCAAAGCAAGGGAATTAGCGCGGCGGCCTATCATGCCGGGCTGGAAAATAATGTTCGCGCCGATGTGCAGGAAAAATTCCAGCGCGATGACCTGCAAATTGTGGTGGCGACGGTGGCGTTCGGCATGGGCATCAATAAACCAAACGTTCGCTTCGTGGTCCACTTTGATATTCCGCGCAATATCGAATCCTATTATCAGGAAACCGGTCGCGCCGGGCGTGATGGCCTGCCCGCGGAAGCGATGCTGTTTTACGATCCGGCCGATATGGCGTGGCTGCGCCGTTGTCTGGAAGAGAAGCCGCAGGGGCAGTTGCAGGATATCGAACGTCATAAACTCAATGCGATGGGCGCTTTTGCCGAAGCGCAAACTTGCCGTCGTCTGGTACTGCTGAACTATTTTGGCGAAGGGCGTCAGGAGCCGTGCGGGAACTGCGATATCTGCCTCGATCCGCCGAAACAGTACGACGGTTCAACCGATGCTCAGATTGCCCTTTCCACCATTGGTCGTGTGAATCAGCGTTTTGGTATGGGCTATGTGGTGGAAGTGATTCGCGGCGCTAATAACCAGCGTATCCGCGACTATGGTCATGACAAACTAAAAGTCTACGGTATGGGCCGTGATAAAAGTCATGAACATTGGGTGAGCGTGATCCGCCAGCTGATTCACCTCGGTCTGGTGACGCAAAATATTGCCCAGCATTCTGCCCTACAACTGACAGAGGCTGCGCGTCCGGTGCTGCGCGGCGAATCCTCTTTGCAACTTGCCGTGCCGCGTATCGTGGCGCTCAAACCGAAAGCGATGCAGAAATCGTTCGGCGGCAACTATGATCGCAAACTGTTCGCCAAATTACGCAAACTGCGTAAATCGATAGCCGATGAAAGTAATGTCCCGCCGTACGTGGTGTTTAACGACGCAACCTTGATTGAGATGGCTGAACAGATGCCGATCACCGCCAGCGAAATGCTCAGCGTTAACGGCGTTGGGATGCGCAAGCTGGAACGCTTTGGCAAACCGTTTATGGCGCTGATTCGTGCGCATGTTGATGGCGATGACGAAGAGTAGTCAGCAGCATAAAAAAGTGCCAGTATGAAGACTCCGTAAACGTTTCCCCCGCGAGTCAAATGTATGTTGATGTTATTTCTCACCGTCGCCATGGTGCACATTGTGGCGCTTATGAGCCCCGGTCCCGATTTCTTTTTTGTCTCTCAGACCGCTGTCAGTCGTTCCCGTAAAGAAGCGATGATGGGCGTGCTGGGCATTACCTGCGGCGTAATGGTTTGGGCTGGGATTGCGCTGCTTGGCCTGCATTTGATTATCGAAAAAATGGCCTGGCTGCATACGCTGATTATGGTGGGCGGTGGCCTGTATCTCTGCTGGATGGGTTACCAGATGCTACGCGGTGCACTGAAAAAAGAGGCGGTTTCTGCACCTGCGCCACAGGTCGAGCTGGCGAAAAGTGGGCGCAGTTTCCTGAAAGGTTTACTGACCAATCTCGCTAATCCGAAAGCGATTATCTACTTTGGCTCGGTGTTCTCATTGTTTGTCGGTGATAACGTTGGCACTACCGCGCGCTGGGGCATTTTTGCGCTGATCATTGTCGAAACGCTGGCGTGGTTTACCGTCGTTGCCAGCCTGTTTGCCCTGCCGCAAATGCGCCGTGGTTATCAACGTCTGGCGAAGTGGATTGATGGTTTTGCCGGGGCGTTATTTGCCGGATTTGGCATTCATTTGATTATTTCGCGGTGATGCCAGACGCGTCTTCAGAGTAAGTCGGATAAGGCGTTTACGCCGCATCCGACATTATTTTTCACGCATGCCTCGCCGATGCTAACAGCGCTCCCACCAGCATAAACAACGAGCCGAAAATCTTATTCAGCGCCTTCATCTGCTTTGGTCCTTTAATCCATAGAGCAATCCGTTGAGCAAGGGTGGCGTAACCGATCATCACAATAATATCGACCACAATAGTGGTGACGCCGAGCACGATATACTGCATCAGTTGCGGCTGTTGCGGCATGATGAATTGCGGAAATAGCGCCGCCAGAAACACAATACTTTTGGGATTGGTGAGATTCACAAAAACTGCGCGCTGGAACAAATGTCGACGCGATTGAGTAGAGGCCAGCGATTTAAGGTCAATTGCACCAGCGGCGCGCCACTGCTGGATTCCCAGCCAAATCAAGTAAGCCGCGCCTGCCCACTTCAACACTTCAAACGCAATCACTGAGCGGGAAAATAGCGTCCCCAACCCCACGCCAACCAGCACAATATGAATCGCCAGTCCGGTCTGAAGCCCAGCAATAGACGCCACCGCGCCGCGATAACCGTGGTTGAGCGAGGTGGTCATAGTGTTGATTGCACCAGAGCCTGGCGACAGGCTTAAAATGATCGATGTCAGCAGGTAGGCAAACCACCATTCTAAGGTCATGATGAACTCCCGGTGTGTCTATTTTTGTGCCACAATACGCTACTGTCGCAGCGTTGTGTCAGGCACGCTAAAAAAAACGATTTTACGTGGTTTAAGAGGCAGATTACCCGATGTTTCAGCAGCAAAAAGACTGGGAAACAAGAGAAAACGCGTTTGCTGCTTTTACCATGGGACCGCTGACTGATTTCTGGCGTCAGCGTGATGAAGCAGAGTTTACTGGTGTGGATGACATTCCGGTGCGCTTTGTCCGTTTTCGCGCACAGCACCATGACCGGGTGGTAGTCATCTGCCCGGGGCGTATTGAGAGCTACGTAAAATATGCGGAACTGGCCTATGACCTGTTCCATTTGGGGTTTGATGTCTTAATCATCGACCATCGCGGGCAGGGACGTTCCGGTCGCCTGTTAGCCGATCCGCATCTCGGGCATGTTAATCGCTTTAATGATTATGTTGATGATCTGGCGGCATTCTGGCAGCAGGAGGTTCAGCCCGGTCCGTGGCGTAAACGCTATATACTGGCACATTCGATGGGCGGTGCGATCTCCACATTATTTCTGCAACGCCATCCAGGTGTATGTGACGCCATTGCGCTAACTGCGCCAATGTTTGGGATCGTGATTCGTATGCCGTCATTTATGGCACGGCAGATCCTCAACTGGGCCGAAGCGCATCCACGTTTCCGTGATGGCTATGCAATAGGCACCGGGCGCTGGCGCGCGTTGCCGTTTGCTATCAACGTACTGACCCACAGCAGACAGCGATATCGACGTAACTTACGCTTCTATGCTGATGACCCAACGATTCGCGTCGGTGGGCCGACCTACCATTGGGTACGCGAAAGTATTCTGGCTGGCGAACAGGTGTTAGCCGGTGCGGGTGATGACGCCACGCCAACGCTTCTCTTACAAGCTGAAGAGGAACGCGTGGTGGATAACCGCATGCATGACCGTTTTTGTGAACTCCGCACCGCCGCGGGCCATCCTGTCGAAGGAGGACGGCCGTTGGTAATTAAAGGTGCTTACCATGAGATCCTTTTTGAAAAGGACGCAATGCGCTCAGTCGCGCTCCACGCCATCGTTGATTTTTTCAACAGGCATAACTCACCCAGCGGAAACCGCTCTACAGAGGTTTAAATTTCTTATGTACCAGGTTGTTGCGTCTGATTTAGATGGCACGTTACTTTCTCCCGACCATACGTTATCCCCTTACGCCAAAGAAACTCTGAAGCTGCTCACCGCGCGCGGCATCAACTTTGTGTTTGCGACCGGTCGTCACCACGTTGATGTGGGGCAAATTCGCGATAATCTGGAGATTAAGTCTTACATGATTACCTCCAATGGTGCGCGCGTTCACGATCTGGATGGTAATCTGATTTTTGCTCATAACCTGGATCGCGACATTGCCAGCGATCTGTTTGGCGTAGTCAACGACAATCCGGACATCATTACTAACGTTTATCGCGACGACGAATGGTTTATGAATCGCCATCGCCCGGAAGAGATGCGCTTTTTTAAAGAAGCGGTGTTCAAATATGCGCTGTATGAGCCTGGATTACTGGAGCCGGAAGGCGTCAGCAAAGTGTTTTTCACCTGCGATTCCCATGAACAACTGCTGCCGCTGGAGCAGGCGATTAACGCTCGCTGGGGCGATCGCGTCAACGTCAGTTTCTCTACCTTAACCTGTCTGGAAGTGATGGCGGGCGGCGTGTCGAAAGGCCATGCGCTGGAAGCAGTGGCGAAGAAACTGGGCTACAGCCTGAAGGATTGTATTGCGTTTGGTGACGGGATGAACGACGCCGAAATGCTGTCGATGGCGGGGAAAGGCTGCATTATGGGCAGTGCGCACCAGCGTCTGAAAGACCTTCATCCCGAGCTGGAAGTGATTGGTACTAACGCCGAAGACGCGGTGCCGCATTATCTGCGTAAACTCTATTTATCGTAATCGTTCTTTATTTGGTCAGTTGTCAACCTGATACTTCGCTACAATGGATACTCGTTAATCAAAGAGTTTTCCATTGTGGCGCTACTTATCATCACCACGATTCTGTGGGCCTTCTCCTTTAGCTTTTATGGCGAGTACCTTGCGGGGCACGTCGATAGCTATTTTGCGGTGCTGGTGCGCGTTGGCCTGGCGGCACTCGTTTTTCTGCCGTTTCTGCGTACCCGTGGCAATAGCCTGAAAACAGTCGGCCTGTATATGCTGGTGGGCGCGATGCAGCTCGGCGTGATGTATATGCTGAGTTTCCGCGCTTATCTCTACCTGACGGTTTCCGAGCTGCTGCTGTTCACCGTGCTGACGCCGCTCTACATCACGCTGATTTATGACATCATGAGTAAGCGCCGTCTGCGCTGGGGCTATGCTTTTAGCGCCTTGCTGGCGGTGATTGGTGCCGGGATTATTCGCTATGATCAGGTCACCGACCATTTCTGGACTGGCTTGTTGCTGGTGCAACTCTCCAATATCACTTTTGCCATCGGCATGGTGGGTTACAAACGCCTGATGGAAACTCGCCCGATGCCGCAGCATAACGCCTTTGCGTGGTTCTATCTTGGCGCGTTCCTGGTGGCGGTAATTGCATGGTTCTTGCTGGGAAATGCGCAGAAAATGCCGCAAACCACGCTGCAATGGGGCATTCTGGTGTTTCTTGGCGTGGTGGCTTCCGGGATTGGCTACTTTATGTGGAACTACGGCGCGACGCAGGTGGACGCCGGAACGCTGGGCATTATGAATAATATGCACGTTCCGGCAGGGCTGCTGGTAAACCTGGCTATCTGGCACCAACAGCCGCACTGGCCAACGTTCATTACAGGCGCGCTGGTGATCCTGGCCTCACTGTGGGTGCATCGTAAGTGGGTCGCTCCGCGCTCTTCACAAACGGCAGATGATCGCAGGCGTGATTGCGCGCTGAGCGAATAAATGCTTCTGTAATCGGCTGACGCTGCTCGCCATCGCGCACGGCGGCGTACAGTCGGCTCCACAAGCCTTCGCCCAGGGTTTTGGTCACCACCAGACCCTGGCGCTCAAAACTCTCTACTACCCAATGCGGTAGCGCGGCAATACCCATCCGCGCGGCAACCATCTGAATCAACAATAAGGTGTTATCGACGCTTTTCAGTGACGGGCTGACGCCTGCCGGCTGAAGAAAATGCCGCCAGACATCCAGTCGACTACGCTGCACCGGATAAATCAACAGCGTCTCGCTGGCGAGATCTTCCGGTGTAATTCGCGTTTTCGCCGCCAGTGGATGGTCAGGTGCTAACACCAGACGCACTTCATAGTCGAACATCGGCGAATAATGCAGGCCACTGCGCGGCAGGATATCGGAGGTCATCACCAGATCCAGCTCGCCCTGTTGCAACGCGGGCTGCGGGTCAAACGTCACGCCCGATTTAAAATCCATCTCTACCTGCGGCCAGTTCTTATGGAAATTTTCTAACGCGGGCGTCAGCCACTGAATACAGCTATGGCACTCAATGGCAATGCGCAGACGCGTCTGCTGCGGTTCATTGCAGGCTTGCAGTGCCTGGCTAATTTGCGGCAGCACCTGGTTTGCCAGTTGCAACAGGATTTCTCCCTGCGGTGTAAAGCGTAGCGGCTGGCTCTTACGCACAAATAGCCGGAAGCCAAGGCGTTGTTCCAGATCGCTAAACTGGTGAGACAGGGCGGATTGCGTCTGATGCAACGTCGCCGCAGCGGCTGCGAGAGAGCCGCAGTTCCGCAACGCTTGTAGCGTTTTCAGGTGTTTTACTTCGATCATGAAAGTCCTTCACTTCGGCATGAATAATTTGCGCTTGAGGAATATACAGTAACCGCCAATTATGGATGTGTAAACATCTGGACGGCTAAATACTAAAAATTCCATAAGGGGCATATAATGACAATTCTTAATCACACCCTCGGTTTCCCTCGCGTTGGCCTGCGTCGCGAGCTGAAAAAAGCGCAAGAAAGTTATTGGGCGGGGAACTCCACGCGTGAAGAACTGCTGACAGTAGGGCGTGAACTGCGTGCTCGTCACTGGGATCAACAAAAGCAAGCGGGTATCGACCTGCTGCCGGTGGGCGATTTTGCCTGGTACGATCATGTTCTGACCACCAGTCTGCTGCTGGGTAATGTTCCGCCACGTCATCAGAACAAAGACGGTTCGGTAGATATCGACACCCTGTTCCGTATTGGTCGTGGACGTGCGCCGACTGGCGAACCTGCGGCGGCAGCGGAAATGACCAAATGGTTTAACACCAACTATCACTACATGGTGCCGGAATTCGTTAAAGGCCAACAGTTCAAACTGACCTGGACGCAGCTGCTGGAGGAAGTGGACGAGGCGCTGGCGCTGGGCCACAACGTTAAGCCTGTGCTGCTGGGGCCGGTTACTTACCTGTGGCTGGGGAAAGTGAAAGGTGAACAGTTTGACCGCCTTAGCCTGCTGAACGACATTCTGCCGGTTTATCAGCAAATGCTGGCAGAACTGGCGAAACGCGGCATCGAGTGGGTACAGATTGATGAACCCGCGCTGGTACTGGAACTACCACAGGCGTGGCTGGACGCATACAAACCCGCTTACGACGCGCTCCAGGGCCAGGTGAAACTGCTGCTGACCACTTATTTTGAAGGCGTAACGCCAAACCTCGACACGATTACTGCGCTGCCTGTTCAGGGGCTGCATGTGGACCTTGTACATGGTAAAGATGACGTTGTTGAACTGCACAAGCGCCTGCCTTCTGACTGGTTGCTGTCTGCGGGTCTGATCAATGGTCGTAACGTCTGGCGTGCCGATCTTAGCGAGAAATATGCGCAAATTAAGGACATTGTCGGCAAACGTGATTTGTGGGTGGCATCTTCCTGCTCGTTGCTGCACAGCCCCATCGACCTGAGCGTGGAAACGCGTCTTGATGCAGAAGTGAAAAGCTGGTTTGCCTTCGCCCTACAAAAATGCCATGAACTGGCACTGCTGCGCGATGCGCTGAACAGTGGTGACACGGCAGCTCTGGCAGAGTGGAGCGCCCCGATTCAGGCGCGTCGTCACTCTACCCGCGTACATAATCCGGCGGTAGAAAAGCGTCTGGCGGCGATCACCGCCCAGGACAGCCAGCGTGCGAATGTCTATGAAGTGCGTGCCGAAGCCCAGCGTGCGCGTTTTAAACTGCCAGCGTGGCCGACCACCACGATTGGTTCTTTCCCGCAAACCACGGAAATTCGTACCCTGCGTCTGGATTTCAAAAAGGGCAATCTCGACGCCAATAACTACCGCACGGGCATTGCGGAACATATCAGGCAGGCCATTGTTGAACAGGAACGTTTGGGACTGGATGTGCTGGTACATGGCGAGGCCGAGCGTAATGACATGGTGGAATACTTTGGCGAGCACCTCGACGGATTTGTCTTTACGCAAAACGGTTGGGTACAGAGCTACGGTTCCCGCTGCGTGAAGCCACCGATTGTTATTGGTGACGTGAGCCGACCGGCACCGATTACCGTGGAGTGGGCGAAATATGCGCAGTCGCTGACCGACAAACCGGTGAAAGGGATGCTGACTGGTCCGGTGACCATACTCTGCTGGTCGTTCCCGCGTGAAGATGTGAGCCGTGAAACCATCGCCAAACAGATTGCGCTGGCGCTGCGTGATGAAGTGGCGGACCTGGAAGCCGCTGGAATTGGCATCATCCAGATTGATGAACCGGCGCTGCGCGAAGGTTTACCGCTGCGTCGTAGCGACTGGGACGCCTATCTCCAGTGGGGCGTAGAGGCCTTCCGTATCAACGCCGCCGTGGCGAAAGATGACACACAAATCCACACTCACATGTGTTATTGCGAGTTCAACGACATCATGGATTCCATTGCGGCGCTGGATGCGGATGTGATTACCATCGAAACTTCGCGTTCTGACATGGAGTTGCTGGAGTCGTTCGAAGAGTTTGATTATCCCAATGAAATCGGTCCAGGCGTCTATGATATTCACTCGCCAAACGTACCGAGCGTGGAATGGATTGAAGCCCTGCTGAAGAAAGCGGCAAAACGCATTCCGGCAGAGCGCCTGTGGGTTAACCCGGACTGTGGCCTGAAAACGCGCGGCTGGCCAGAAACCCGCGCGGCACTGGCGAACATGGTGCAGGCGGCGCAGAACTTGCGTCGGGGGTAAATCCAAACCGGGTGGTAATACCACCCGGTCTTTTCTCATTACAGCGACTTCTTCCCACCATACTGCTTAAACCATTCCAGCATACGCTGCCAGCCATCTTTCGCAGATTCGGCATGATAGCTCGGGCGATAATCAGCGTTGAATGCATGCCCGGCATCCGGGTACACGATAATCTCTGCTTTCGCATTAGCAGCCCGCAGCGCCTGGCGCATGGTTTCAACGCTCTCCTGCGGAATGCTGTTATCCTGACCACCATATAAGCCGAGAACCGGCGCGTTAAGATCGGTTGCGATATCAACAGGTTGTTTCGGTGAATTCAGCGACTTGTCGCCCGTCAGTTTGCCGTACCACGCCACTGCGGCTTTTAGCTGTGGATTATGCGCGGCATACAGCCAGGTGATACGTCCACCCCAGCAGAATCCGGTGATCATTAAACGATGAACATCGCCGCCGTTGCGGGAAGCCCAACTGGCGACATGATCGAGATCGGCCAGCACCTGCGAGTCAGGCACTTTTGCTACCAGACCGCTAAGCAACGTGGGGATATCGGCAAAATCATTCGGATCGCCTTCGCGGAAGTAAAGTTCAGGTGCGATAGCCAGATACCCCTCCAGCGCCAGACGGCGACAAATGTCGCGGATATGTTCATGCACGCCAAAAATTTCCTGCACTACAATGACCACTGGCAGTGGGCCATCGCTTTGCTTTGGTCTGGCATGGTAAGCAGGCATGTTATCCCCTTGTGAAGGGATAGAGGTGAAGCCCGCCACAATCGCGTCGTCCGGGGTCTGAACGATGGTCGAAGCGAGAGGCGATGCAGCAGGTGCAAATCCAGATTGTTGTGTTGTTGCCATGGTATTCTCCGTACCCTTATAAAAATGTTGCGCAATGTTAACTATAGTCAGCATGCAACAAATCACATTGCCTGAATCGGCTCATCTTTTATGCAGTCCTGCAGAATGAAGAGTGATTTATGTGATTTACATCACTTTTGATGGGTAAATTTATGCAACGCGTTTGCGTCATGGTGATGAGTATCACGAAAAAATGTTAAACCCTTCGGTAAAGTGTCTTTTTGCTTCTTCTGACTAAACCGATTCACAGAGGAGTTGTATATGTCCAAGTCTGATGTTTTTCATCTCGGCCTCACTAAAAACGATTTACAAGGGGCTACGCTTGCCATCGTCCCTGGCGACCCGGATCGTGTGGAAAAGATCGCCGCGCTGATGGATAAGCCGGTTAAGCTGGCATCTCACCGCGAATTCACTACCTGGCGTGCAGAGCTGGATGGTAAACCTGTTATCGTCTGTTCTACCGGTATCGGCGGCCCGTCTACCTCTATTGCTGTTG
Source organism: Escherichia sp. S10b (assembly GCF_028421345.1). Classification (NCBI taxonomy): domain Bacteria; kingdom Pseudomonadati; phylum Pseudomonadota; class Gammaproteobacteria; order Enterobacterales; family Enterobacteriaceae; genus Escherichia; species Escherichia sp. S10b. The sequence goes on along the minus strand of NZ_JAHZSO010000074.1, from coordinate 18,394 downwards.
AAGAGCTGGCACAGCTGGGCATTCGCACCTTCCTGCGTATCGGTACAACGGGCGCTATTCAGCCGCATATTAATGTGGGTGATGTCCTGGTTACCACGGCGTCTGTCCGTCTGGATGGCGCGAGCCTGCACTTCGCACCGCTGGAATTCCCGGCTGTCGCTGATTTCGAATGTACGACTGCGCTGGTTGAAGCTGCGAAATCCATTGGCGCGACAACTCACGTTGGCGTGACAGCTTCTTCTGATACCTTCTACCCAGGTCAGGAACGTTACGATACTTACTCTGGTCGCGTAGTTCGTCACTTTAAAGGTTCTATGGAAGAGTGGCAGGCGATGGGCGTAATGAACTATGAAATGGAATCTGCAACCCTGCTGACCATGTGTGCAAGTCAGGGCCTGCGTGCCGGTATGGTAGCGGGTGTTATCGTTAACCGCACCCAGCAAGAGATCCCGAATGCTGAGACGATGAAACAAACCGAAAGCCATGCGGTGAAAATCGTGGTGGAAGCGGCGCGTCGTCTGCTGTAATTCTCTTCTCCTGTCTGAAGGCCGACGCGTTCGGCCTTTTGTATTTTTGCGTAGCGCCTCGCAGGAAATGCCTTTCCAACTGGACGTTTGTACAGCACAATTCTATTTTGTGCGGGTAAGTTGTTGCGTCAGGAGGCGTTGTGGATTTCTCAATCATGGTTTACTCAGTTATTGCGTTGGTGGGTGTGGCAATTGGCTGGCTGTTTGCCAGTTATCAACATGCGCAGCAAAAAGCCGAGCAATTAGCTGAACGTGAAGAGATGGTCGCGGAGTTAAGCGCGGCAAAACAACAAATTACCCAAAGCGAGCACTGGCGTGCAGAGTGCGAGTTACTCAATAACGAAGTGCGCAGCCTGCAAAGTATTAACACCTCTCTGGAGGCCGATCTGCGTGAAGTAACCACGCGGATGGAAGCCGCACAGCAACATGCTGACGATAAAATTCGCCAGATGATTAACAGCGAGCAGCGCCTCAGTGAGCAGTTTGAAAACCTCGCCAACCGTATTTTTGAGCACAGCAATCGCCGGGTTGATGAGCAAAACCGTCAGAGTCTGAACAGCCTGTTGTCGCCGCTACGTGAACAACTGGACGGTTTCCGCCGTCAGGTTCAGGACAGCTTCGGTAAAGAAGCACAAGAACGCCATACCCTGACCCACGAAATTCGCAATCTCCAGCAACTCAACGCGCAAATGGCCCAGGAAGCGATCAACCTGACGCGCGCGCTGAAAGGCGACAATAAAACCCAGGGCAACTGGGGCGAGGTAGTATTGACGCGGGTGCTGGAGGCTTCCGGTCTGCGTGAAGGGTATGAATATGAAACCCAGGTCAGCATCGAAAATGACGCCCGCTCGCGGATGCAACCGGATGTCATCGTGCGGCTGCCGCAGGGAAAAGATGTGGTGATCGACGCCAAAATGACGCTGGTCGCCTATGAACGCTATTTCAACGCCGAAGATGACTACACCCGCGAAAGCGCGCTACAGGAACATATCGCGTCGGTGCGTAACCATATCCGTTTGCTGGGACGCAAAGATTATCAACAGCTGCCGGGGCTGCGAACTCTGGATTACGTGCTGATGTTTATTCCCGTTGAACCCGCTTTTTTACTGGCGCTTGACCGCCAGCCGGAGCTGATCACCGAAGCGTTGAAAAACAATATCATGCTGGTTAGCCCGACTACGCTGCTGGTGGCGTTGCGTACTATTGCCAACCTGTGGCGTTATGAGCATCAAAGCCGCAACGCCCAGCAAATCGCCGATCGTGCCAGCAAGCTGTACGACAAGATGCGTTTGTTCATCGATGACATGTCCGCGATTGGTCAAAGTCTCGACAAAGCGCAGGATAACTACCGCCAGGCAATGAAAAAACTCTCTTCAGGTCGCGGAAATGTGCTGGCGCAGGCAGAAGCGTTTCGCGGTTTAGGAGTAGAAATTAAACGCGAGATTAATCCGGATTTGGCTGAACAGGCGGTGAGCCAGGATGAAGAGTATCGACTTCGGTCGGTTCCGGAGCAGCCGAATGATGAAGCTTATCAACGCGATGATGAATATAATCAGCAGTCGCGCTAGCCCATTAGGGGTAGTTAAGCCGGGTAGAAATCTAGGGCATCGACGCCCAATCTGTTACACTTCTGGAACAATTTTTTGATGAGCAGGCATTGAGATGGTGGATAAGTCACAAGAAACGACGCACTTTGGTTTTCAGACCGTCGCGAAGGAACAAAAAGCGGATATGGTCGCCCACGTTTTCCATTCCGTGGCATCAAAATACGATGTCATGAATGATTTGATGTCATTTGGTATTCATCGTTTGTGGAAGCGATTCACGATTGATTGCAGCGGCGTACGCCGTGGGCAGACCGTGCTGGATCTGGCTGGTGGCACCGGCGACCTGACAGCGAAATTCTCCCGCCTGGTCGGAGAAACTGGCAAAGTGGTCCTTGCTGATATCAATGAATCCATGCTCAAAATGGGACGCGAGAAGCTGCGTAATATCGGTGTGATTGGCAACGTTGAGTATGTTCAGGCGAACGCTGAGGCGCTGCCGTTCCCGGATAACACCTTTGATTGCATCACCATTTCGTTTGGTCTGCGTAACGTCACCGACAAAGATAAAGCACTGCGTTCAATGTATCGCGTGCTGAAACCCGGCGGCCGCCTGCTGGTGCTTGAGTTCTCGAAGCCAATTATCGAGCCGCTGAGCAAAGCCTATGATGCATACTCCTTCCATGTGCTGCCGCGTATTGGCTCACTGGTCGCGAACGACGCCGACAGCTACCGTTATCTGGCAGAATCCATCCGTATGCATCCCGATCAGGATACCCTGAAAGCCATGATGCAGGATGCCGGATTCGAAAGTGTCGACTACTACAATCTGACGGCAGGGGTTGTGGCGCTGCATCGTGGTTATAAGTTCTGACAGGAGACCGGAAATGCCTTTTAAACCTTTAGTGACGGCAGGAATTGAAAGTCTGCTCAACACCTTCCTGTATCGCTCACCCGCGCTGAAAACAGCCCGCTCGCGTCTGCTGGGTAAAGTATTGCGCGTGGAGGTAAAAGGCTTTTCGACGTCATTGATTCTGGTGTTCAGCGAACGCCAGGTTGATGTACTGGGCGAATGGGCAGGCGATGCTGACTGCACCGTTATCGCCTACGCCAGTGTGTTGCCGAAACTTCGCGATCGCCAGCAGCTTACCGCACTGATTCGCAGTGGTGAGCTGGAAGTGCAGGGCGATATTCAGGTGGTGCAAAACTTCGTTGCGCTGGCAGATCTGGCAGAGTTCGACCCTGCGGAACTGCTGGCCCCTTATACCGGTGATATCGCCGCTGAAGGAATCAGCAAAGCCATGCGCGGAGGCGCAAAGTTCCTGCATCACGGCATTAAGCGCCAGCAACGTTATGTGGCGGAAGCCATTACTGAAGAGTGGCGTATGGCACCCGGTCCGCTTGAAGTGGCCTGGTTTGCGGAAGAGACGGCTGCCGTCGAGCGTGCTGTTGATGCCCTGACCAAACGGCTGGAAAAACTGGAGGCTAAATGACGCCAGGTGAAGTACGGCGCCTATATTTCATCATTCGCACTTTTTTAAGCTACGGACTTGATGAACTGATCCCCAAAATGCGTATCACCCTGCCGCTACGGCTATGGCGATACTCATTATTCTGGATGCCAAATCGGCATAAAGACAAACTTTTAGGTGAGCGACTACGACTGGCCCTGCAAGAACTGGGGCCGGTTTGGATCAAGTTCGGGCAAATGTTATCAACCCGCCGCGATCTTTTTCCACCGCATATTGCCGATCAGCTGGCGTTATTGCAGGACAAAGTTGCTCCGTTTGATGGCAAGCTGGCGAAGCAGCAGATTGAAGCTGCAATGGGCGGCTTGCCGGTAGAAGCGTGGTTTGACGATTTTGAAATCAAGCCGCTGGCTTCTGCTTCTATCGCCCAGGTTCATACCGCGCGATTGAAATCGAATGGTAAAGAGGTGGTGATTAAAGTCATCCGCCCGGATATTTTGCCGGTCATTAAAGCGGATCTGAAACTTATCTACCGTCTGGCTCGCTGGGTGCCGCGTTTGCTGCCGGATGGTCGCCGTCTGCGCCCAACCGAAGTGGTGCGCGAGTACGAAAAGACCTTGATTGATGAACTGAATTTGCTGCGGGAATCTGCCAACGCCATTCAGCTTCGGCGCAATTTTGAAGACAGCCCGATGCTCTACATCCCGGAAGTTTACCCTGACTATTGTAGTGAAGGGATGATGGTGATGGAGCGCATTTACGGCATTCCGGTGTCTGATGTTGCGGCGCTGGAGAAAAACGGCACTAACATGAAATTGCTGGCGGAACGCGGCGTGCAGGTGTTCTTCACTCAGGTCTTTCGCGACAGCTTTTTCCATGCCGATATGCACCCTGGCAACATCTTCGTAAGCTATGAACACCCGGAAAACCCGAAATATATCGGCATTGATTGCGGGATTGTTGGCTCGCTAAACAAAGAAGATAAACGCTATCTGGCAGAAAACTTTATCGCCTTCTTTAATCGCGACTATCGCAAAGTGGCAGAGCTACACGTCGATTCTGGCTGGGTGCCACCAGATACCAACGTTGAAGAGTTCGAATTTGCCATTCGTACGGTCTGTGAACCTATCTTTGAGAAACCGCTGGCCGAAATTTCGTTTGGACATGTACTGTTAAATCTGTTTAATACGGCGCGTCGCTTCAATATGGAAGTGCAGCCGCAACTGGTGTTACTCCAGAAAACCCTGCTCTATGTCGAAGGGGTAGGACGCCAGCTTTATCCGCAGCTCGATTTATGGAAAACAGCGAAGCCTTTCCTGGAGTCGTGGATTAAAGATCAGGTCGGTATTCCTGCGCTGGTGAGAGCATTTAAAGAAAAAGCGCCGTTCTGGGTCGAAAAAATGCCAGAACTGCCTGAATTGGTTTACGACAGTTTGCGCCAGGGCAAGTATTTACAGCACAGTGTTGATAAGATTGCCCGCGAGCTTCAGTCAAATCATGTACGTCAGGGACAATCGCGTTATTTTCTCGGAATTGGCGCTACGTTAGTATTAAGTGGCACATTCTTGTTGGTCAGCCGACCTGAGTGGGGGCTGATGCCCGGCTGGTTAATGGCAGGTGGTCTGATCGCCTGGTTTGTCGGTTGGCGCAAAACACGCTGATTTTTTCATCGCTCAAGGCGGGCCGTGTAACGTATAATGCGGCTTTGTTTAATCATCATCTACCACAGAGGAACATGTATGGGTGGTATCAGTATTTGGCAGTTATTGATTATTGCCGTCATCGTTGTACTGCTTTTTGGCACCAAAAAGCTCGGCTCCATCGGTTCCGATCTTGGTGCGTCGATCAAAGGCTTTAAAAAAGCAATGAGCGATGATGAACCAAAGCAGGATAAAACCAGTCAGGATGCTGATTTTACTGCGAAAACTATCGCCGATAAGCAGGCGGATACGAATCAGGAACAGGCTAAAACAGAAGACGCGAAGCGCCACGATAAAGAGCAGGTGTAATCCGTGTTTGATATCGGTTTTAGCGAACTGCTATTGGTGTTCATCATCGGCCTCGTCGTTCTGGGGCCGCAACGACTGCCTGTGGCGGTAAAAACGGTAGCGGGCTGGATTCGCGCGTTGCGTTCACTGGCGACAACGGTGCAGAACGAACTGACCCAGGAGTTAAAACTCCAGGAGTTTCAGGACAGTCTGAAAAAGGTTGAAAAGGCGAGCCTCACTAACCTGACGCCCGAACTGAAAGCGTCGATGGATGAACTACGCCAGGCCGCGGAGTCGATGAAGCGTTCCTACGTTGCAAACGATCCTGAAAAGGCGAGCGATGAAGCGCACACCATCCATAACCCGGTGGTGAAAGATAATGAAGCTGCGCATGAGGGCGTAACGCCTGCCGCTGCACAAACGCAGGCCAGTTCGCCGGAACAGAAGCCAGAAACCACGCCAGAGCCGGTGGTAAAACCTGCTGCGGACGCTGAACCGAAAACCGCTGCACCTTCCCCTTCGTCGAGTGATAAACCGTAAACATGTCTGTAGAAGATACTCAACCGCTTATCACGCATCTGATTGAGCTGCGTAAGCGTCTGCTGAACTGCATTATCGCGGTGATCGTGATATTCCTGTGTCTGGTCTATTTCGCCAATGACATCTATCACCTGGTATCCGCGCCATTGATCAAGCAGTTGCCGCAAGGTTCAACGATGATCGCCACCGACGTGGCCTCGCCGTTCTTTACGCCGATCAAGCTGACCTTTATGGTGTCGCTGATTCTGTCAGCGCCGGTGATTCTCTATCAGGTGTGGGCATTTATCGCCCCAGCGCTGTATAAGCATGAACGTCGCCTGGTGGTGCCGCTGCTGGTTTCCAGCTCTCTGCTGTTTTATATCGGCATGGCATTCGCCTACTTTGTGGTCTTTCCGCTGGCATTTGGCTTCCTTGCCAATACCGCGCCGGAAGGGGTGCAGGTATCCACCGACATCGCCAGCTATTTAAGCTTCGTTATGGCGCTGTTTATGGCGTTTGGTGTCTCCTTTGAAGTGCCGGTAGCAATTGTGCTGCTGTGCTGGATGGGGATTACCTCGCCAGAAGACTTACGCAAAAAACGCCCGTATGTGCTGGTTGGTGCATTCGTTGTCGGGATGTTGCTGACGCCGCCGGATGTCTTCTCGCAAACGCTGTTGGCGATCCCGATGTACTGTCTGTTTGAAATCGGTGTCTTCTTCTCACGCTTTTACGTTGGTAAAGGGCGAAATCGGGAAGAGGAAAACGACGCTGAAGCAGAAAGCGAAAAAACTGAAGAATAAATTCAACCGCCCGTCAGGGCGGTTGTCATATGGAGTACAGGATGTTTGATATCGGCGTTAATTTGACCAGTTCGCAATTTGCGAAAGACCGTGATGATGTTGTAGCGCGCGCTTTTGACGCGGGAGTTAATGGGCTACTCATCACCGGCACTAACCTGCGTGAAAGCCAGCAGGCGCAAAAGCTGGCGCGTCAGTATTCGTCCTGTTGGTCAACGGCGGGCGTACATCCTCACGACAGCAGCCAGTGGCAAGCTGCGACTGAAGAAGCGATTATTGAGCTGGCCGCGCAGCCAGAAGTGGTGGCGATTGGTGAATGTGGTCTCGACTTTAACCGCAACTTTTCGACGCCGGAAGAGCAGGAACGCGCTTTTGTTGCCCAGCTACGCATTGCCGCAGATTTAAACATGCCGGTATTTATGCACTGTCGCGATGCCCACGAGCGGTTTATGACATTGCTGGAGCCGTGGCTGGATAAACTGCCTGGTGCGGTTCTTCATTGCTTTACCGGCACACGCGAAGAGATGCAGGCGTGCGTGGCGCGTGGAATTTATATCGGCATTACCGGTTGGGTTTGCGATGAACGACGCGGGCTGGAGCTGCGGGAATTGTTGCCGTTGATTCCGGCGGAGAAATTGCTGATCGAAACTGATGCGCCGTATCTGCTCCCGCGCGATCTCACGCCAAAGCCATCCTCCCGGCGCAACGAGCCAGCCCATCTGCCCCATATTTTGCAACGTATTGCGCACTGGCGTGGAGAAGATGCCGCATGGCTGGCTGCCACCACGGATGCCAATGTCAAAACACTGTTTGGGATTGCGTTTTAGAGTTTGCGGAACTCGGTGTTCTTCACACTGTGCTTAATCTCTTTATTAATAAGATTAAGCAATAGCATGGAGCGAGCCTCACCATCGGGTTCGGTGAAAATGGCCTGAAAGCCTTCGAACGCGCCTTCGGTAATAATCACCTTATCACCCGGATAAGGGGTTGCCGGATCGACAATGTCTTTCGGTTTATATACCGATAGCTGATGAATCACCGCCGATGGGACTATCGCTGGCGACGCGCCAAAGCGCACGAAGTGGCTGACACCGCGGGTCGCGTTGATAGTCGTGGTATGAATCACTTCTGGATCAAATTCGACAAACAGGTAGTTGGGAAACAATGGCTCACTGACTGCAGTACGTTTTCCACGCACGATTTTTTCCAGGGTGATCATCGGTGCCAGGCAATTCACAGCCTGTCTTTCGAGGTGTTCCTGGGCACGTTGAAGTTGCCCGCGCTTGCAGTACAGTAAATACCAGGATTGCATAATGACTCTTATCCGTTTAATCGGGGCGCAAGGATAGCAAAAGCTTTACGCTAAGTTAATTATATTCCCCGGTTTGCGTTATACCGTCAGAGTTCACGCTAATTTAACAAATTTACAGCATCGCAAAGATGAACGCCGTATAATGGGCGTAGATTAAGAGGCTACAATGGACGCCATGAAATATAACGATTTACGCGACTTCTTGACGCTGCTTGAACAGCAGGGTGAGCTAAAACGTATCACGCTCCCGGTGGATCCGCATCTGGAAATCACTGAAATTGCTGACCGCACTTTGCGTGCCGGTGGGCCTGCGCTGTTGTTCGAAAACCCTAAAGGCTACTCAATGCCGGTGCTGTGCAACCTGTTCGGTACGCCAAAGCGCGTGGCGATGGGCATGGGGCAGGAAGATGTTTCGGCGCTGCGTGAAGTTGGTAAATTATTGGCGTTTCTGAAAGAGCCGGAGCCGCCAAAAGGTTTCCGCGACCTGTTTGATAAACTGCCGCAGTTTAAGCAAGTATTGAACATGCCGACAAAGCGGCTGCGTGGTGCGCCCTGCCAACAAAAAATCGTCTCTGGCGATGACGTCGATCTCAATCGCATTCCCATTATGACCTGCTGGCCGGAAGATGCCGCGCCGCTGATTACCTGGGGGCTGACAGTGACGCGCGGCCCGCATAAAGAGCGGCAGAATCTGGGCATTTATCGCCAGCAGCTGATTGGTAAAAACAAACTGATTATGCGCTGGCTGTCGCATCGCGGCGGCGCGCTGGATTATCAGGAGTGGTGTGCGGCGCATCCGGGCGAACGTTTCCCGGTTTCTGTGGCGCTGGGTGCCGATCCCGCCACGATTCTCGGTGCAGTCACCCCCGTTCCGGATACACTTTCAGAGTATGCGTTTGCCGGATTGCTGCGCGGTACCAAGACCGAAGTGGTGAAGTGTATCTCCAATGACCTTGAAGTGCCCGCCAGTGCGGAGATTGTGCTGGAAGGGTATATCGAACAAGGTGAAACGGCGCCGGAAGGGCCGTATGGCGACCACACCGGTTACTATAACGAAGTCGATAGTTTCCCGGTATTTACCGTGACGCATATTACCCAGCGTGAAGATGCGATTTACCACTCCACCTATACTGGTCGTCCGCCGGATGAACCCGCGGTGCTGGGTGTCGCACTGAACGAAGTGTTTGTGCCGATTCTGCAAAAACAGTTCCCGGAAATTGTCGATTTTTACCTGCCGCCGGAAGGCTGTTCTTATCGTCTGGCGGTAGTGACGATCAAAAAACAGTACGCCGGACACGCGAAGCGCGTCATGATGGGCGTCTGGTCGTTCTTACGCCAGTTTATGTACACTAAATTTGTGATCGTTTGCGATGATGACGTCAACGCACGCGACTGGAACGATGTGATTTGGGCGATTACCACCCGTATGGACCCGGCGCGGGATACTGTTCTGGTAGAAAATACGCCTATTGATTATCTGGATTTTGCCTCGCCTGTCTCCGGGCTGGGTTCAAAAATGGGGCTGGATGCCACGAATAAATGGCCGGGGGAAACCCAGCGTGAATGGGGACGTCCCATCAAAAAAGATCCAGATGTTGTCGCGCATATTGACGCCATCTGGGATGAACTGGCTATTTTTAACAACGGTAAAAGCGCCTGATGCGCGTTTGTTTTGCCCTATTTATCGATCCGACAGAGAAAGCGCATGACAACCTTAAGCTGTAAAGTGACCTCGGTAGAAGCTATCACGGATACCGTATATCGTGTCCGCATCGTGCCAGATGCGGCCTTTTCTTTTCGCGCTGGTCAGTATTTGATGGTAGTGATGGATGAGCGCGACAAACGTCCGTTCTCAATGGCTTCGACGCCGGATGAAAAAGGGTTTATCGAGCTGCATATTGGCGCTTCTGAAATCAACCTTTACGCGAAAGCAGTCATGGACCGCATCCTCAAAGATCATCAAATCGTGGTCGATATTCCCCACGGAGAAGCGTGGCTGCGCGATGATGAAGAGCGTCCGATGATTTTGATTGCGGGCGGCACCGGGTTCTCTTATGCCCGCTCGATTTTGCTGACAGCGTTGGCGCGTAACCCAAACCGTGATATCACCATTTACTGGGGCGGGCGTGAAGAGCAGCATCTGTATGATCTCTGCGAGCTTGAGGCGCTTTCGTTGAAGCATCCTGGTCTGCAAGTGGTGCCGGTGGTTGAACAACCGGAAGCGGGCTGGCGTGGGCGTACTGGCACCGTGTTAACGGCGGTATTGCAGGATCACGGTACGCTGGCAGAGCATGATATCTATATTGCCGGACGTTTTGAGATGGCGAAAATTGCCCGCGATCTGTTTTGCAGTGAGCGTAATGCGCGGGAAGATCGCCTGTTTGGCGATGCGTTTGCATTTATCTGAGATATAAAAAAACCCGCCCCTGACAGGCGGGAAGAACGGCAACTAAAACTTTATTCAGTGGCATTTAGATCTATGTCGCATCCGGCATTCGGCACACGATGCCTGATGCGACGCTGGCGCGTCTTATCAGGCCTACATTGGTGCCGGATCGGTAGACCGGATAAGGCGTTCACGCCGCATCCGGCAAGTGGTTAAACCCGCTCAAACACCGTCGCAATACCCTGACCCAGACCGATACACATCGTCGCCAGACCAAACTGGACGTCTTTGCGCTCCATCAGATTTAGCAGCGTGGTGCTGATACGCGCACCGGAACAGCCCAGCGGATGACCCAGCGCGATCGCGCCACCGTTGAGGTTGATCTTCTCGTCAATCTGCTCCATTAGCCCCAGATCTTTAATACATGGCAGGATCTGCGCGGCAAAGGCTTCATTCATTTCAAACACGCCGATATCACTGACAGAAAGCCCCGCTTTTTTCAGCGCCAGCTTCGAGGCCGGAACCGGGCCGTAACCCATAATCGATGGGTCACAACCAACGACCGCCATCGAACGCACGCGGGCGCGCGGCTTAAGACCTAATTCATGGGCGCGGCTTTCACTCATCACCAGCATGGCAGCTGCGCCATCGGAAAGCGCAGAAGATGTACCCGCCGTTACCGTACCGCTTACTGGATCAAACGCCGGACGCAGCGTGGCTAGGGCTTCCACGGTGGTTTCCGGGCGAATCACTTCGTCGTAATTAAACTGCTTCAGGACGCCGTCGGCATCGTGACCACCGGTCGGGATAATTTCATTTTTAAATGCACCCGACTGCGTGGCGGCCCAGGCGCGGGCGTGTGACCGCGCGGCAAAGGCATCCTGCATTTCACGGCTGATACCGTGCATACGCGCCAGCATTTCTGCCGTTAAGCCCATCATGCCCGCCGCTTTGGCGACATTGCGGCTCAGGCCGGGGTGAAAATCGACGCCGTGGCTCATTGGCACATGGCCCATATGCTCCACGCCGCCGACAAGACATGCCTGCGCATCGCCAGTCATGATCATTCGTGCTGCGTCATGCAATGCCTGCATGGATGAACCACACAAGCGATTGACGGTCACCGCCGGGACAGAGTGTGGTACTTCTGCCAGCAGCGCCGCGTTACGGGCGATATTAAAACCCTGCTCCAGCGTCTGCTGCACACAACCCCAGTAAATATCGTCGAGGGCCGCCGCTTCCAGCGCCGGGTTACGCGCCAGCAGGCTACGCATTAAATGAGCGGAGAGATCTTCTGCACGCACGTTACGAAAAGCACCGCCCTTCGAACGGCCCATCGGGGTGCGAATTGCATCGACAATGACAACCTGTTCCATTGTGACTCCTTAAGCCGTTTTCAGGTCGCCAACCGGACGGGCTGGCTCAACCGGAGGATAGTACGGTTCGTTATGACGCGCTTTATTACGCAGACCTTCCGGCACTTCATACAGCGGGCCGAGGTGCTGATATTGCTGTGCCATATCGAGGTATTTTGCGCTACCGAGGGTGTCCAGCCAGCGGAACGCGCCGCCGTGGAACGGAGGGAAGCCCAGGCCGTAGACCAGCGCCATATCCGCTTCCGCCGGAGTGGCGATAATGCCTTCCTCCAGACAGCGCACCACTTCGTTGACCATCGGGATCATCATGCGGGCGATAATCTCTTCTTCGCTGAAATCGCGCTTCGGCTGGCTCACTTCTGCCAGCAGGTCTTCAACGGCGGCGTCTTCTTCTTTCTTCGGCTTACCTTTGCTGTCTTCTTTATAACGCCAGAAACCGAGGCCGTTCTTCTGACCAAAGCGGTTGGCATCAAACAGCGCGTCGATGGCATCGCGGTAATCTTTCTGCATCCGCTGCGGGAAGCCTGCTGCCATGACAGCCTGAGCGTGATGCGCGGTATCAATGCCCACGACATCCAGCAGATATGCCGGACCCATAGGCCAGCCAAACTGTTTTTCCATCACTTTGTCGATCTTGCGGAAATCCGCGCCGTCGCGCAGCAGCTGGCTGAAACCGGCGAAATACGGGAACAGCACGCGGTTAACAAAGAAGCCGGGGCAGTCGTTAACCACAATCGGCGTCTTGCCCATCTTGCTCGCCCAGGCGACAACTTTCGCGATGGTTTCGTCGGAGCTTTTCTCGCCGCGAATAATTTCTACCAACGGCATCCGGTGTACCGGGTTAAAAAAGTGCATTCCGCAGAAGTTTTCCGGGCGTTCCAGCGCGTTGGCCAGTTCGCTGATAGGAATGGTTGAAGTGTTAGACGCCAGCACGGTATCCGGGCGTACTTTTTGTTCGGTTTCTGCCAGTACGGCTTTTTTCACTTTCGGGTTTTCGACAACCGCTTCTACCACAACATCCACGCGGTCAAACCCGGCGTAGTCGAGCGTTGGGTGGATTGTGGAGATCACGCCAGCCAGTTTCAGACCATCGATCTTGCCGCGCTCAAGCTGCTTGTTCAGCAGTTTCGCGGCTTCGGTCATGCCGAGGGTTAACGACTTGTCGTTGATATCTTTCATGACAACCGGCACGCCTTTCCACGCAGACTGGTAAGCGATGCCGCCGCCCATAATGCCTGCACCCAGCACCGCGGCCTGTTTCGGGGTTTCAACGTCTTTGGTGAGTTTCTTCGCTTTGCCTTTTACATATTGATCGTTAAGGAAAATGCCGACCAGTGCGCGGGCTTCGTTGGTATGCGCCAGCGGGACAAAACTTTTGTTTTCCAGGTTTAAGGCTTCTTCACGACCAAAACGGGCCGCAGCTTCAATGGTTTTTACTGCGGTGATGGGGGCCGGATAATGTTTCCCCGCTGTTTGTGCGACCATCCCTTTAGCGATGGTGAAGCTCATGGTGGCTTCAATCTTGCTCAGTTTTAGTGGTTCCAGCTTCGGCTGACGTTTTGCTTTCCAGTCGAGGTCGCCGTTAATGGCCTGGCGTAAAACCGCCTTTGCGCCTTCAACCAGTTTTTCTGCTTTGACTACGCCATCCACCAGACCGATTTTCAGCGCCTGATCCGCGCCGACATCTTTACCGGCGGCAATGATTTCCAGCGCACTGTCAGCGCCCAGCATACGTGGCATACGTACAGAACCGCCAAAGCCCGGCATGATGCCCAGTTTGGTTTCCGGCAGACCGATGCGCAGATCCGGCGTCGCCAGACGATAATCGGTCGCCAGCACGCATTCGCAGCCACCGCCCAGCGCATAGCCGTTGGCGGCAGCAATGGTCGGCACCGGCAGATCTTCCAGGCGATTAAACACGCTATTGGCAAAGTGCAGCCACTGACTTAACTGTTCTTCAGGAACGAGGAACAGGGACAAAAATTCGGTGATATCAGCACCGACGATAAAGGCTGCTTTGTTCGAACGCAGCAGCAGCCCTTTTAGATCTGATTGCTGTTCCAGCACGCCGATGGCCTCGCCGAGGCTGGCGACGGTCGCAGTGTCGAGTTTATTAACTGAACCTGGGGCATCAAATACCAGTTCGGCAATGCCATCTTCCAGCCAGTCAAGGTACAGGGTGTCGCCTTTGTAAAGCATGTCAGTCTCCTGAATCCGCAAGGTGATCTGGTCGTACCAGATGAGTCGAAGTGTGTATTTTGTGTTAAAAATATGCAAATAAAAGATTAAAGAAATGCCGATCTGATCACGCTCGGCAGAAATCACGCTCTGGATGAACGATGTGCTAAGATGCGGAGACTTAAGGTCAAAAAAACAGAAGGGTAAAAAATGGAATCACTGGCCTCACTCTATAAAAATCATATAGCTACCTTACAGGAACGGACTCGCGATGCGCTGGCGCGCTTCAAGCTGGATGCGTTACTTATTCACTCCGGCGAACTGTTCAACGTTTTTCTCGACGATCATCCCTATCCGTTTAAAGTGAACCCGCAATTCAAAGCGTGGGTGCCGGTAACTCAGGTGCCAAACTGCTGGCTGCTGGTGGATGGCGTGAACAAGCCGAAACTGTGGTTCTATCTGCCGGTTGATTACTGGCACAACGTCGAACCGCTGCCGACCTCTTTCTGGACTGAAGACGTGGAAGTGATCGCGCTGCCGAAAGCCGATGGCATTGGTAGCCTGCTGCCTGCTGCGCGCGGGAATATCGGTTATATCGGTCCGGTGCCGGAACGTGCGCTGCAACTGGGTATTGAGGCCAGCAATATCAACCCGAAAGGGGTGATCGACTACCTGCATTACTACCGCTCCTTCAAAACCGAGTACGAACTGGCCTGTATGCGTGAAGCGCAGAAAATGGCGGTCAACGGTCATCGCGCGGCAGAAGAAGCGTTCCGTTCTGGCATGAGCGAGTTCGATATCAACATTGCCTATCTGACCGCGACCGGTCATCGTGATACCGACGTACCTTACAGCAACATTGTGGCGCTCAACGAACACGCTGCGGTGTTGCATTACACCAAACTGGACCACCAGGCACCGGAAGAGATGCGCAGCTTCCTGCTGGATGCCGGGGCCGAATATAACGGCTATGCGGCTGACCTGACCCGTACCTGGTCGGCAAAAAGTGACAACGACTACGCACAGCTGGTGAAAGACGTAAATGATGAACAACTGGCGCTGATCGCTACCATGAAAGCAGGCGTCAGCTATGTGGATTACCACATCCAGTTCCATCAGCGCATCGCCAAACTGCTGCGTAAACATCAAATCATCACCGATATGAGTGAAGAAGCGATGGTCGAAAACGATCTCACCGGACCGTTTATGCCGCACGGTATTGGCCATCCGCTGGGCCTGCAGGTGCATGACGTAGCCGGTTTTATGCAGGATGATAGCGGTACGCACCTCGCGGCACCGGCAAAATATCCGTACCTGCGCTGCACCCGTATTCTCCAGCCGGGCATGGTGTTAACCATCGAACCGGGTATCTACTTCATTGAATCGCTGCTGGCACCGTGGCGTGAAGGGCAGTTCAGCAAGCACTTCAACTGGCAGAAAATTGAAGCACTGAAACCGTTCGGCGGCATTCGTATCGAAGACAACGTGGTGATCCACGAAAACAACGTGGAAAACATGACCCGGGATCTGAAACTGGCGTGATGGAAAGCTGGTTAATTCCTGCGGCACCGGTCACGGTCGTTGAAGAGATCAAAAAAAGCCGCTTCATAACGATGTTGGCGCATACCGATGGCGTTGAGGCGGCGAAAGCGTTTGTTGAATCGGTGCGGGCAGAACACCCCGATGCCCGCCACCATTGCGTGGCGTGGGTGGCGGGTGCGCCGGATGATTCTCAACAGCTGGGTTTCTCTGACGACGGGGAGCCGGCGGGAACGGCAGGTAAACCGATGCTCGCCCAGCTAATGGGCAGCGGCGTCGGGGAAATTACCGCTGTGGTAGTGCGCTACTACGGCGGCATATTGCTTGGCACCGGTGGGTTAGTGAAAGCGTATGGCGGCGGCGTGAATCAGGCGCTGCGCCAGCTAACGACCCAACGCAAGACGCCATTAACCGAATATACTTTGCAATGTGAATATAGTCAGTTAACCGGCATTGAAGCGTTGCTGGGGCAGTGTGACGGCAAAATTATCAACAGTGATTATCAGGCATTCGTTCTGCTGCGGGTGGCGCTTCCGGCGGCGAAAGTGGCTGAATTTTCCGCAAAGCTGGCGGATTTTAGCCGTGGTTCATTGCAATTGTTAGCGATTGAAGAATAATCCCCACTTCGTTTTGCAGAACTAAGGAAGCGGCAGAGATGCATTTTCGCGCCATTACCCGAATCGTTGGACTACTGGTCATCTTATTTTCAGGGACCATGATTATCCCTGGGCTGGTAGCACTCATCTACCGGGATGGAGCGGGCCGCGCTTTTACCCAGACCTTTTTTGTCGCCCTCGCCATTGGCTCTATGCTGTGGTGGCCGAACCGCAAAGAGAAGGGCGAACTGAAATCCCGTGAGGGGTTTCTGATAGTGGTGCTGTTTTGGACCGTGCTGGGTAGCGTCGGTGCGCTCCCTTTTATCTTCTCGGAAAGCCCGAACCTCACGATTACCGATGCGTTTTTTGAATCTTTCTCTGGCCTGACCACCACCGGGGCCACTACGCTGGTGGGGCTGGATTCGCTCCCTCATGCCATCCTCTTTTATCGCCAGATGCTGCAATGGTTTGGCGGGATGGGGATCATCGTGTTAGCGGTTGCGATACTGCCTATCCTCGGCGTGGGTGGGATGCAGCTCTATCGCGCAGAAATGCCCGGCCCGCTGAAAGATAACAAAATGCGCCCGCGAATTGCGGAAACGGCGAAAACCCTGTGGTTGATTTATGTCTTGCTGACCGTCGCCTGTGCGCTGGCGTTGTGGTTTGCCGGAATGGATGCCTTTGATGCCATCGGCCATAGCTTTGCGACTATCGCTATTGGCGGCTTCTCGACACATGATGCCAGTATCGGTTATTTCGACAGCCCGACTATTAACACTATCATTGCTATCTTCCTGCTGATCTCCGGCTGTAACTACGGTCTGCACTTTTCACTGTTAAGTGGGCGTAGTCTGAAGGTTTATTGGCGCGATCCGGAATTTCGCATGTTTATCGGCGTACAGTTTACGCTGGTGGTTATTTGTACCCTCGTACTGTGGTTTCATAATGTCTACAGTTCGGCGCTGATGACAATTAACCAGGCGTTTTTCCAGGTGGTATCGATGGCGACAACCGCCGGGTTTACGACTGACAGCATTGCCCGCTGGCCGCTCTTTTTGCCGGTACTGCTTTTATGTTCAGCTTTTATCGGCGGTTGCGCCGGGTCAACGGGCGGTGGCCTGAAAGTGATCCGCATCCTGCTGCTGTTTAAGCAGGGGAACCGTGAGCTGAAACGACTGGTGCATCCGAACGCCGTCTATAGCATTAAGCTGGGGAATCGCGCACTGCCGGAACGTATCCTCGAAGCCGTTTGGGGATTTTTCTCCGCCTATGCATTGGTGTTTATTGTCAGTATGCTGGCGATTATCGCCACGGGCGTGGATGACTTTTCTGCCTTTGCCTCAGTTGTTGCGACATTGAATAACCTGGGGCCAGGGCTTGGCGTGGTTGCTGATAACTTTACCAGTATGAACCCGGTGGCTAAATGGATCCTGATTGCCAACATGCTGTTTGGTCGTCTCGAGGTCTTTACATTGCTGGTGCTCTTTACCCCGACTTTCTGGCGTGAATGATGGAGTAATACGTGAAAACATTAATTCTTTTCTCAACAAGGGACGGACAAACGCGCGAGATTGCCTCCTACCTGGCTTCGGAACTGAAAGAACTGGGGATCCAGACGGATGTCGCCAATGTGCACCGCATTGAAGAACCACAATGGGAAAATTATGACCGTGTGGTCATTGGTGCTTCTATTCGCTATGGTCACTACCACTCTGCGTTCCAGGAATTTGTCAAAAAACATGCGACGCGACTGAATTCGATGCCGAGCGCCTTTTATTCCGTAAACCTGGTGGCGCGCAAACCGGAGAAGCGTACTCCACAGACCAACAGCTACGCGCGGAAGTTTCTGATGAACTCGCAATGGCGTCCCGATCACTGCGCGGTCATTGCCGGGGCGCTGCGTTACCCACGTTATCGCTGGTACGATCGTTTTATGATCAAGCTAATTATGAAGATGTCAGGCGGTGAAACGGATACGCGCAAAGAAGTTGTCTATACCGATTGGGAGCAGGTGGCGAATTTCGCCCGAGAAATCGCCCATTTAACCGACAAACCGACGCTGAAATAAGCATAAAGAATAAAAAATGCGCGGTCAGAAAATTATTTTAAATTTCCTCTTGTCAGGCCGGAATAACTCCCTATAATGCGCCACCACTGACACGG